>ONJC01000008.1 GCA_900318035.1 uncultured Methanobrevibacter sp. | reverse complement strand
TGAAGAAAGAGATAAAGACAAATATTATCACAAAAAATGCAAATCAAACATCCAAGACAGCTTCTAAAAAAATCAAAAATCTTAGCTTGACAGCATTGATTTTTTTAGGCATACTTAAATTTAGTCTCAAATCATAATCATTTTCTTTAAAAAGTCTCTTGTAGTGCAAAAAGTGCCATAATAATATCTGCTAACTCCTGTTCTTTGTTTTGCTTCGTTAGTTTGTTCTATATATGAATTCGCAAGATTGTTAAATTCACGCCAATCAAATTCGTTGGTTTGTTTCATGATCTACTCCATAATTATTAATAATTTGTCTGCAGAATTGTGGTCATAAAATTCGTATAACTTCTCTTCTAATTTTTCTTCAACTTTTAATGAAGTTACAGTGTCTATTGGAGTGAAAACGTTAACTTCTAATTGGAGATAATCTTCTTGAAACTCCTCATAGAATTTAATTTGCAGTTTGTCATATGTGATTTCACTTTGAATTAGATTTGGCAGTTCAAAAATAATTTTTTCCAGTCCGCTGTCCTGTCTGACGAATCTGCATATTTTCTTAAAGTCATCATCTGGAACTTGAAAGTTTTCCATTAGGAATTTTTCTAAAGTAATGGTGCCGGTTTTTTCTTTATAGGATGGATGAAATATTCTTTCTGTTTCTTGGAACTTCTGAATCATTAAATTAACCTCCTATTGGTATTGATTGATAAAATATGTTATATTTAACATTCTATATAAAGATTTGGTATTATCTGAGGTCAATTTTTAGTAATGAAAGCAATATTGAGGCCAATTTATAAAATCTATCTAAAATTATTGCTTAATGGTGAATTTAGTGTATTCGAGATTTAGAATGTTTTTAAAAAAAGAGTTTTTGGGAAACTCGGTTGAGTTTCCTTAAATTAGTTTTTGAATTTCTTCACGGACTATCTTGTTTACAAGGCCTCCGTCCGCTTTTCCCTTAAGCTGTTTCATGCACATTCCCATTAACGGGCCCATGGCTCCCATCTGACGTTCCTTAACCATTCCTTCATTGTTGGCTACGATTTCTGCAATGATTTTTTTAACGTCATCATCGCTCATCATGACAAGATTGCTTTTCTCGGCGATTTCAGCAATATCCACGTCAGGAGTCTTGATGGTTTCGACAGCTAATTTACGTACGCTGTCCTTTGCAATTTTGCCATCTGCCAAAAGGGTAAAGATTCCCTTGAAGTGGTCAAGAGTCAGCACACTGACGTCATGGCCTTCCCTTTTGATTTCTCTTAAATCATATGCAAGAAGTGAAGCTACCGGTGTTGCATCAACATCAACGTCGGCTAGAATTGCCTCAAACATGTCGGCCTCCTGCCTTTTGACAAGCTGTGTTGCAAGGTCTTCACTTAACTTGTACTCCTCAATGAGTCTTGCCTGTTTCACGTCAGGAAGTTCTGGCAGGTTGTTTGCAATAGGCTCGACTCTCTCGGACGTGATTTTAAAGAGAGGAATGTCTGTTTCAAGATACATCCTGTTTGCGGTCGGAAGAGGCCTCATGTATTCGGTGTTTCCGTCATCCAATGCCTTACGGGTTTCTTCAACAACGCCTTCAAGACCAAGTTCTGCCCTTCTTTTAACCTCTTCAAGCGCTGAGATGGCAATGTCCTCGTCATGGGCAACAATGATGAATGCGTCCTCTTCACCGATGTTTAGGAATTCAGTGATTTTGTCGACTTCTTCCTGTTTGATTCCGTATGCCGGCAATTCGTCTGAATGGAAAATGCCTGCAACGCCACGTTTTTTGGCATAGCTTGCAATTTCAGTACCGAATCTTCTTCCAGGCTGCACTTCACGGCCGATTAAACCGTCATAACCTTTTAAGACAACTGCTTTTATTGTTTCGGCAGACTTCAGTATTTTGGATTCTGTGTCCTCAAGAAGTTCATCCAGATCATGGATTTCATCTAAAACTTCAGCATTTCTTGCAGTGAGTTCCTTTTTAATGTCGATTAAGGCAAGTTGCCTTTGGACTTCACGGTTTACGATTTCAGCCATCAAATCCAAGTCCTGCACACCTTTGATTTCCACACGTGCGCCTTCTGCAATGGAAATGTTTAAATCCTGTCTGATTGTACCGAGACCCCTTTTTACATTTGTGCTTCTTAAAATCTGACCGAGCATATATGCGACTTCCCTTACCTGGTCGGGGTGGTGCATTGAAGGGTCTGTTGTGATTTCGGCAAGAGGTATTCCAAGTCTGTCAAGTCTGAATTCGGTAAATCCGTCTTTGGTTTCAACTCTTCTTGCTGCGTCCTCTTCAAGGCCCAGGCTTTCAATGACTACTCTTCCGTATGGGGTGTCGAGGTATCCGTCAGTTGCAACCATACCTGTTCTCTGGAAACCTCCGGTGTTACTTCCGTCGATTACCTGTTTTCTCATGGTGTGAAACTCATCAACAATATGCATGTTCATCAGACATGCTATGGTGATACAGATGTCAAGAGCCTCTTCATTCAGGCTGTGAGGCGGTTCGTCATCGTTTTCAACAAGACATGTATGTTTTGCGAAGTTTTCATATTTGAAGTTAAGTCCTCTCAATGACTCCTGAAGAGCTGCCCTGTCGATTTCTCCAAGCTCGGACTGTGTAGGTCTGAGTTTTCTCTGAATCAGTTCATCAAAATCATCATCAACAAGCTCTGTTTTACATGGACAGAATAGCTTATGTTCACTGTTCAGCTGCTGGTGAATTTCAAGTCCCATCATTAATCCTAATTTTTCATAATCCATTCTATCACCCTAATTCAAGAAATCCTCAATTGTGGATCTTTCTCCAAATTCGCCTGCAACATTAGTTTGCATAATCTCCTTAACTTTTTCGTAATCATCACTTTGACCTAATGCCCAGCACAGCTTGACATAGGTGGTTTCAGGGGTCATGTCAATTCCTGAAATCACTCCTGCATCAAGGATGTTACGTCCTGTGGAGTATACGTTCATGTTGACCCTTCCGTAAAGGCACTGTGATGTCATGATGACAGGGATGTTTTCATCCTGCGCCCTTTTGAATGAGTCGACAAGATCATTCGGAACATGTCCCAGACCTGTTCCTTCAATTACAAGGCCTTTATATCCTTTGTCAATGTGATATTCGATGTAATCCGGTGAAATGCCCGGAAAGCTTTTGATGAATCCTACCTTATCTTCAATTGAGGTATTAAGCTCCAGTTCGTTTTCGCCACGTTTGGTGTAGCTGTAATCCGGATTGACTTTAACCTTTCTGTTCTGGATTCTTGCTATCGGCTGAGCGTTGATGCTTCTGAAGGTATCCCTTCTTGAGGTATGCATTTTCCTTACCTTGGTTCCCTTGTGGAGGTAGGTGTACTCGTCGTTCAAGCTTCCGTGCATGCAGACACAGACTTCTGCAATGTCTGATTTTGCCCCAATCACTGAATCGATAAGGTTGATGTTTGCATCGCTTGAAGGTCTGTCTGAACTTCTCTGAGCACCTGTAATTATGATTGGCACCGGTGTTTTAAGCATGAAGCTCAATGCTGCTGATGTATAGTGCATTGTGTCTGTACCGTGGGCAATAACGACACCGTCGGCGCCGTTTGATATGTCATTGGCAATTTCCTCTGCTGCCTTCACCCAGTATTCCGGTTTCATGTCCTCGCTTAAAATATTATACAGTGCCTTGACGTTGTAGTTTGCATAGTCCAGAAGTTCAGGATTTGCCTTTACAAGGTCTGAGGCTGTAAATGCAGGGTGAACGGCACCTGTCCTGTAGTCAATGACAGATGATACTGTACCGCCTGTTGAAACGATGGAGATGTTCTGTTTGGAATCGTCATGGGGAATTTCGGTTTCTCCAAATCCGATTTTAGGTTTTTCTCCCTTTTCAATAAGTTCTGCTGTAGTATTTTCAATAGCTACTCCGATATTATATCCACTTGATAATTTGATTACAAGATACCCGTCATCCGCATCTTCCGGCCTATCAAGCAAAATACCAGTATAGGAGATGTCCTGCTTGTTGACTTTGATCTTATCGCCTATACCTAAACCATATTTTTCCATATAATTTTCAGCATTTTCTTTATAAGTCATCAAATCACGCTAGTAATTGTTTTTAATCCATTCCGCTCCGGCTTCAAGAACTTCAATGTTCACATCAATGACTTTAGGTTTGGATGCAAACATTTCACGAATGGCGTTTTCATAAGATTCACGTTTTAAAACATCGCCCAGTTCGGTCAGTGCACCTAAAAGTGCGGTGTTTGCAGTTCTTGCATTGCCGTGTTCTTCTGCAATGTCAACACAAGGCATTGCAATGACCTTGACGTTGCGGTCTGTTTCAAATTCGCCTATTTTTGAATCGTAAAGTATAACTCCTCCCTCTTTAACGTCCTGTGAGAACTGTTCCAAAGAAGGCTTGTTCAATGCAATGAGAATGTCAATGTCATCAACTACAGGTGTTCCGATTGTTTCATTGGATATTACAACTGAACAGTTGGATTTTCCACCTCTCTGTTCAGGTCCGTAGCTTGGATACCATGAAACGTGCTTTCCTTCGGCACATGCTGCCTGAGCTATTGTAAGTCCTGCACTTAAAACTCCCTGACCTCCGAATCCGGATACCTTGATGCTTACAGGTTCGATGTCCTCATCGACATATCCTGAACCTTCGCCTCTGTTCACGTTAAAAATCTTATCCAGGGATTCTGTTGAAAAGTCACTGGCAGGTCTTTGAACAGGCTCTTTGGTGTACATGTTGTTTCTGAAGTTTTTGACAGGGAATTCCTTTTCCATCTGCTCTTCGATGAATTTCTGAGCACTTGCAACATCCTGTTTGAGGTTGGTAGGACAAGGTGAGAGCACTTCCACAAATGAGTATCCTTTTCCTTCCTTCTGCACGGTAAGCGCCTGTTTGATTGCAAATTTGGCAAGCCTGATTTTCAGCGGGTTTGCAAGGGATACCCTTTCAATGAATACAGGTGCCTTTAAGGTGTTGATTAACTCGCACATGTGTGTAGGGTGTCCCGCATAGTCGGGATCCCTTCCGGTCTGGCATGTAACTGTCTTTTCACCGATTAAGGTTGTAGGAGCCATCTGTCCTCCGGTCATTCCGTAAACTGTGTTGTTTACGAAAAATACTGCAATCTTTTCTCCTCTGTTTGCAGCCTGCAATGTTTCGTTCAAACCGATGGATGCAAGGTCTCCGTCTCCCTGATAGCTCATTACGATTGCATTATCTTCTGCTCTTGAAATACCTGTAGCTACTGCAGGTGCCCTTCCGTGTGCTGTCTGGAAGTTTCCGCAGTTGAAGTAGAAGTATGCATATACTGAACATCCCACAGGGGAAATCATGACACATCTTTCCTGAATTCCAAGCTCGTCCATACATTCAGCAATAAGTTTGTGTAAAATTCCGTGTCCACAACCGGCACAGTAGTGAGTTGATTGGATATTGGTTCCTTTTCTAGGATATTCCTCCAAAAGAGATTGTGGATTTCTACGTACTTTCAATTCATAATCTTTATTTTCTTTATCACTCATCTTTCCACATCCCTAGTCAATTATATTCGGACTTGCCTTTTCCTCACTTCTTTCGGACAAGTCTATGTCTTCATCTTCAATTCCTGCGATTTCATAAATTTTTGCAAGAACATGCTTAAGCTCAATAAGATTTCCTCCCATTCTGTTGACAAGGTGTGTGTCCTCTTTTCTGAGTGCCGCAAACTGCACGTCAGCCAAAAGCTGGCCGTTGCTCATTTCAACTGAAATGAAGCTGACTCCTTTGTCTGCCAGTTCCTTTACTTTGTCAACCGGGAACGGTGATAATGTGATAGGCCTTAAAAGTCCTGCTTTCACGCCTTTCTGACGGCTTTTGTCAACAGCGGATCTTGCGATTCTTGAACTGATACCGAAGGATACGAGAACGATATCTGCATCTTCCAGCTGGTATTCCTCATAGATTACCTCTTCAGCTTCGATTTGAGCGTATTTTTCCTGAAGTTTAAAGTTGAAGTCTTCCAGTTCATTAAAGTCATTGTAAATTGAAGTGATGAGATTGTCCATGGTTTCCTCTGTTCCCTTTACTGCCCATGGCTTGTCGTTTTTAGGTTCAACTGCCTTTTCAGGGAACACCAGAGGTTCCGCCATCTGGCCCAGGGTACCGTCTGCAAGAACAACAACAGGGTTTCTCCATTTGTCTGCAAGCTCGAATGCCTTCATGGTCAAATCGCACATTTCCTGAACGCTGTTTGGAGCCAGAACCATGTTTTTATAGTTACCGTGGCCCCCTCCTTTGACGACCTGATTGTAGTCTCCCTGTTCCGGTCCGATATTACCGAGTCCAGGTCCTGCCCTCATAATGTCAACAATAACTGCAGGAAGTTCAGCGCCTGCAAGGAATGTAAATCCTTCCTGCATGAGGCTGATGCCGGGTCCTGATGATGAGGTCATTACCCTGTGGCCGGTACCTGATGCACCGTAGACCATATTGATGGATGCCTCTTCACTTTCTGCCTGTACGAAGTTTCTTCCAACCATCGGGAAATATTTTGACGCTTCATGCAGAATTTCACTTGCAGGAGTAATAGGATATCCGAAAAAACAGTCACAGCCGGCATACATTGCACCGATGACGACTGCAGTATTTCCTTTAACCATTTGATTGCTCATTTAGTTTCCCCCTTGATTAGCTGCTTTGGCCTTAATCATTTTAGCGACTGAATCGTCAACAATCTTTTTATATTGATGTACTTCTAGCGCCAATGGTTCAGGACAGGTAAAGTAACAGTCTTTACATCCTGTACATCCATTTCCGCCATAATATGCAAACTGATATCCTGCGTTGTTCATGTCTTGTGAAAGCAATATTGCATTTTGAGGACATCCGACTATACATCTCATACAGCCTTTGCAGATTTCCTTATTAATAACTGGATAAGATATCTCTTCTTCTGTCATTTATATCATCTGAATTAATTTTTCTTGTCTTTGTCTCTTATTTCAACTCTTCTTATTTTGCCGCTGATGGTTTCAGGAAGTTCATCAACATATTCAACCATCCTTGGGTATTTATAAGGAGCTGTAACTCTTTTAACATGATTTTGAATGTCTTTAGTTAATGAATCTGATGGCTCGAAGCCAGGCTGGAGAACAATGCTCGCCTTTACGATTTGGCCTCTCACTTCATCAGGATAAGCGGTAATAGCGCAGTGAGCTACTGCTTCGTGGGACAGCACGGCACTTTCCACTTCATAAGGTCCGATACGGTAACCTGAAGATTTGATGATGTCGTCGTTTCTTCCGACAAAGTGGACGTATCCCTCTTCATCAACCCATGCGGTGTCTCCGCAGTGGTAATATCCGTCGTGGATTTGCTGTCTGTATTTTTCATCATCATTCACATAATCTTTGAATAGTCCAGGAATAGGTTTATCACCCATTTTAAAACAGAGCTCTCCCTCTTCACCTATTTCAACTCTGTTGTGGTCTTCGTCCAATAGCTCAAGGTCAAATAGAGGGGAAGGTTTGCCTATGGAAGCGATTTTCGCATCAAGCCAGATGAATGTTCCGATTGAGAGTGTGGTTTCGGTCTGTCCGAATCCTTCCTTGATTCTTAAACCGGATATGTCATAGAACCTTTCGGATACTTCAGGAGGCAAAGGCTCTCCTGCGGTTGTAACGTATTTTAAATTGGAAAGGTCATATCCCTCGATATTTTCCTTAATCATGAATCTGTAGATTGTAGGAGGGGCACAGAATGTATCAACTTTATTTTCAATGATTTTGTCCAGCAGTTTAAGTCCGTTGAATCTGTTGTAGTCATAAATGAATATGCTGGTTCCGGCAATCCATTGGCCGTACAGGTTTCCCCAAACCGCTTTACCCCATCCGGTATCTGCTGCTGTGTGGTGGATTCCGTCCTCCACTACATTATGCCAGTATTTTGCTGTTGGGATGTGTCCTAATGAGTAGGTATGCTTGTGTGAAACCATTTTAGGAAGTCCGCTGGTTCCGGATGTGAAGTAGATGAGGAATATCTCTTCGGCATAGGTTTTGTCTTCACCTGTTGGCCTTTCGAAAACGTCACTTTCCTTTTCCAGTGCTTCATTGAAATTTATCCAGCCGTCTCTGTCGGTTTCGATAGCTAATTTTTTTAATTCTATTCCCAATTCTTTTTCTGTCTCTTCATAATCAGGTAAAAGTGTATCCTCTTCAACTGAAACGACCATCTTAACGTTGGCTTCCCTTATTCTGAAATCAATGTCGTGAAGTTTCAGCATGTGGGTTCCCGGAATTGCTATTGCACCTATTTTATGCAGCGCCACCATACAGAACCAGAATTCATATCTGTTTTTCAGGGTAAGCATCACGCAGTCGCCTTTCCTGATGCCCAGTCTTTTGAACAGGTTTGCGGCCTTATTGGAATATTCCTTCATTTGCTTGAAGGTGAATGTGTGATTTTCATCCTCATCGTTGGTCCATATCAATGCAATCTTGTCCGGATCGATTTCCGCATACTTGTCAACCACATCGAATCCGAAATTATAATCTTCATCATATTTTAATTTGAAATTTTCATGAAAGTCTTCATAAGAGTCATAGTCGACCCTTTCTACAAAATCTGCTATTACTGATGTCATTTAATTAACTCCTTTGTAAATGTTATATGATTACTGCTAAAAATTTAGCCGGTTTATCGTTAAGCGCTACCATTGCGTGTCTGTGTGCTGAATCAAAGAAGATGCAGTCTCCTTCGTTCAGTATGATTTCGTTGTTGTGTATATAAATTTTTAAGGAACCTTCAAGGACATAGTTGAATTCCTGTCCAGGGTGTGAATTAAGTGAAGGCTGAGGATTCTTTTTAGGATCCACAGTAACAAGGAAGGTTTCAGCATTTTTATGAATGAATTTAGAACATAGGTTTTCGTGTGTATATTCTTTGCTTCTGTCAACTGAGACTCCCTTGTCTGCACGTGTAACATCAAAGATGCTCATTCTGCTTTCTTCACCGGTTAATAATAATCCTAAATCAACTTTAAAAATGTGTGCAAGTTCGTATAAAAAGCTTGCCGGGATGTCTATTTCACCGTTTTCATATTGGATGTAGGTTTCTTCTGTAATGTTCAAGTTTTCTGCAATTTCTTTAATTGTAATGTCTGATAGTTCTCTCAACTCTCTAATTCTATTTCCAATATCTTTATTGTATTCGTTCATTCATAAACACCTTATTTTTTTTCAATTGATTTGTTATTATAATATAATATTATAACATATTCTAATTTTAGATTTTGAAGTTATATAAACCTTATTAAAAATCGTGATAATTCGTTATAAATTTCCTGAAAAATAATTTTTTAAATTGTTATTTTTTGTACAGTTTAAGAAAGTTTTAAATACTGCAAACAATAATTTTAATTTAAATTAATTAAACAAGGAGATTATGAAATGTCATCTAATGAAATTGGTACTAATGTTATTTTCAAAAAACAGCTAGGTTTGAATTATGAAATAGACCAAAAATATGTCGGTTTAAAAATGAAGGAAAATAATATTTTATCTTTTAATTTCAGAGTGCCTGGTTCTTTAATAGATGAAATTGAAGCATATTTTAAAAGATTTAAATTAGGCGAACCGATCATGGTGGATATCGGCGGAACCGGCGATATCAAATGTGATTTTAAGGGAATATCCCCTGTCCTGAAAAATAAGGATGAGTTTGACCAGTACTTTATCTCAGCAACTCTGCAGGAAGATAAGCAGTACAATCCTTTGGAAGAAGAAAAATGTGAAACTTGTAGTGGATGCGGATTCCACTAACTTTTTTTAATTTTTAGCCCACTCTCTTTTTAAGCGCACCTGTCTCCTGAACAATGTATTTTATCAGAAGAACTGTTGCTGTCAGTGTTATTATTGTTGCAGGGATTATCCAAGGCATCTGTGAGATGATGCTGTCCAGCGGAGTCAGTTCCAGAACTGTTGCAACAAGATTGTTTGTGAAATGCACACTCATCGGAACGAGAATGTTGTCTGTTTTTAAGTATAGTATGCACATGCACATTCCAAACAGGAATGCGCTTGTTATGCCGCCGAAGTCATGTCCGATTCCAAACAGGAATGATGAGATAAGCATTGCAGGAATGATTCCCATTCTTATTTTTAGTCTGTTGAACACAACTCCCCTGAAGACCAGCTCTTCGAGAAGCGGCGCAAATATTATTGATGAGATTGCACTTAAAAAGAATGCTCCCGGAGCCAAATCGACGGAGTCTATATCAAATCCTGTAACCCATCCCGGATCATAAAATCCGATAAGCAGGTCCAGCCCTGAAACCAGGCATGTAAATAAAAATGCAAACAGGAGATTTATTGCAAAGACATACAGTATTTCGTTTCTGGTTTTCTCAGCAAATAAATTTTCAAAATTCCTGGTAATGCCTGTTGTGCCTCTCAATTCCCATATGAAGAACAGCAAAAGGCATGATAACAGCACTATGAAGTATAAATCGTCATTGTCATAGATTATCGGAAAGATTCCCATGATTATTCCAGAAAGAATTACGCTTATGACGATGCCCACTGCAAGCTCTCTGAGTTTGATGGTTCTCAACCGTATGTTAAAATCCTTAACCTGTTTATCCATACCTTCTCTTCCTTTTATTTGGATTTTCAATCATTGTCAACCGTTAAAGCACAATATCTCATTTTAATTTGGAAATGTCTGTGATGTCTGATGCAAAGTCATTCGAATTGCCGTTGCAAAGTATTATCCTAGTGATTTTTAAATTCAAGTAATTTAATCTCTTTTAATATATTAATGTCACTATCAGATAAATTATTGAAAATTAAGATAGTATTGTACTCCATTAACAGATTTTACCTTATAAAATTCCTAAATTTTACTCAACACATATGTAGAATATAATTATTCTTAATTGAAGCAATAATTATTAATTTTCATTATGTTTAAGCTATTAATATTAATTTTTAAGTAACAACATTTATATATTTTTATATGGTATAATTATTATTTAAGAGGAGTCTAATAATATGTTTGATTTGATGTGTAATGCCATATTTTTTGCTTCCTATGGTAATTATTTTGGACTGAGCAATATAACAATTGGTTTGTTTGATGTGTTATTAGCTTATATTGTCACTATCATTGTTTCAATTGTTGTTGCATTAGTTTTAAAACTCCCATTATTACCTGGCAAACCATATAGGTATTCTTTTGATGTTAGTGCAATATATCCGACTCCGATAATAGCTATTGGTATTTTTTCTATTTTTTTAGTTTTGAACTACACTTTCATGTATAATGGAATCGTATTGGCTGTTATTATTGGTATTTTATCTGCATTATTTGTGAAATATTTGTTTGATTTTGTATTTCCAAAGCCTTTGGATGGAGATGAGGGGGAGGATATGTGATGAATGAAGTGATTGGTATTATAATTGCTGCAATTCTATGTTGGTTGAATTTTGTTATTGTTGATACATATTTCGGACTTCCCGAGCAACCTGGTGTAAAAGGAGCCAGGATAATTGGTGAAAATGTCGAAAAAAGAGGGGGAGATATTGCTGGCGGATTCTTCCAGGGAAACATTGTCTGTTCTCCAGACGCATCTGCCGGTACTTTAATGGCTTCTATTGGATATCTGCTTTTAGGAATTCCCGGAGGAATCATTGCAGCATTCTTTGTATTCATTGGAAACAGATTATGTGCTGATCCGGGTTATGCCGGAACTGTAGGAAGCTTAACAGCTACTTTAATAATTTTTGTCTGTTCATTTTTGGGTTTCACTCCGGAAATGTTTATTGTGGGAATGGTCATTGCAATATTGACCGTTCAGGGCATTGACCACAAGAGAGCTTCAATCGTTTTGGGCAAAATAGCCGAGAAATTCAATAGGCATGCTTGAGAGTGGTAATATGTATGTTGAAATAATTGGTGTCATAGTCATATTTGTTGCATTGAGAGCGCTGATAACCAAAAACAGGGCTGAAAGATTATTATACATTAACGTTATCGGATTTGGAGTTTCAGCCATAATTGCCTTGGTGATTAACACTCCATTCGCTCTTGTAGTTGCAGCAGCATTCTTCATTTGCTCTACAATTAGTGCAAATGCGATTGCATATTCATTGAAAAGGCTAGATGATGAGATACTGTTGGAGTGATAAGATGGAATTTTTCGTTTCTATAATTGCATTTGCTTTAATGGTAATCGGAGCATTCGGTATTATATTTCTCAAAAAACCGATGGACAAGGTTATAATGTTTACAATACTTGATGCAGGATTCATTTTGGCCGTTGTTTTATTCAAATATTTGGACGTGGCGATGTTTGCGGCTTTAGTTGACCCGCTATCCACACTGGTATTTATTTTTGCTATTGTGAAAATCAATGAAATCAGAAAGAAAAAGCTGGAAAGTGGTGATTTAAATGATTAGCGTTCCTTTATTCTTTTACTTTGGAATATTTCTAGCTATTGTGGGAAGCATAGCCACTGCATGGGGTCCTGGAGTAAATGACCCTGTCGTGAGAACATTCAACACTGAAGTTGCTTCAATTGGAGTTTGTTTAGTGTTGCTATGCTATAATCATGTTTTAGCTTTATTGACTTTACTTGCAACCACTGTTGTAATCAGTTTGATTTTATTTAGAGCTATCATTCGTTTAGAAGAAATGGGGGCAGATGTATGAGAATTGGAGCTTTATGGAATAAACTTGCCGAACCAAAAAACATTCCCCGTTTATTTGCTTTCAGTTTGGGAATAATTTTAGTCATAGGTTTGATTGTACCGATGGCACTGAATCCAGATCAATTATATGTTAGACCAGCTCCTCAAGAGCAAATTGATGACGGTCTGGCAATCGCTCCTTATGACAGAGGTGGTGAAGTTTTAACCCAACCTGGCAGTATCCATCCTCAATATCCGGAAAATGCAGCAAGCTTGGGTATGATAACAGGATACATGTCACCGCTGGCCCAGTTTGTATCTTCTATATCTCCGTACTTCGGAACTTCAATATATTCATCCCCTGGAGGACTTATAGATGAAATATTATACTATACCAGAGGTTTCGATACAATTCTCGAATCCAGTATTCTAATGATGTCATTCGTCATCGCTTCATGGTTATCCATCAATTACACCATGGACCGTAAAAATGACAAAAAGGAGATTAAGGAAGATGTCAAAAAAGCCATTTCCGAATCTAGAAAAGTAGCCAATGAAGTCAAGGCAAATGATGAAAAGGCAAGAGCCAAACAGTTAAGGAGGGATAACTGATGGTGGTTTTACCTGTTGTTGTTCCTGATGCATTCATATCCATGTATTTGCCTGCAATATATGCCGGGCTGATTGTCGGATTTATTGCAACAATGGCAATTGCAATGAAAAGGGAAGAGATACACATTCTTATCCTGACTGATTTGGTTGGTCTTGCAATGATATTTGTAGTCTCTGCAGTTGGAACGGACCTTGCCGAAGCGCTGATCTTGCCGGGTCTGGTTGTGGAGCTTGCGGAAACTTTAGCCATTTCTGAAATACTGATTACAAGGGAAATGCGTATAATCGAACAGAATCCAAGAAGAAATTTACCGAAATCTTCATCTCTGTTCCCGCAGCCTTTCGCACTGAATATGGAAATACTGAATACTGCTCCTAACTTTATTGCATTGTTGCTTATAGGATACGGTATTTTCCTGACCGGATTTACCGGTGGTGCAGTTGCAGGTGGCGGAATCGTACTGTATGCATTATCCAAAAAGGCAAGGGGCCTTCCTGTATTGATGTTGGATGGTATTGCAGGCATTTCCGGAATATCATGGTGTTTATGGATTTTAGGATTTTTATTATTCTTTGTAGCACCTCAATATTGGCTGTTAAGTTTATTTATCGCCGCATGTGGATTATTACTGAAAGTGGCTTCAAAAGTGGGACTTATTGGGCTGCTTATGAGAGAGGATATTGATAGGGAGTAGTGAGAAAATGGATTTTGTTACACTTGGCGGAAATTTACTTGGAGTAATTCCACTTGGAGATATCGTATTGTATCTTACTCCATTCAACCTGTTCCTCTTTGCGGTTTTACTCGGATTTACACTTCTCATAGCCTTAAGTAAACCTGAAACTCAGGTGGAAGCTACAATGCATTATTTATATAATACTGAAGTTAAAGTAGGTCCGAAAGAACTTAAACAAAGAAGATTTTTATCTATAATTTGTGGTATTGCATCAGCTGGAGCCATGATTACTGGAGATTTATTCAATTTCACTCTCTTCATGGCATTGGTTGGTATTTTAAATATTGGTATTGTATCAGCCGTTAAACAGACCAGTGTATTGAATTCCGCATTCAATTATGGTTTGATTGCAATGATGTGCAGTCTGCCGCTGTTTGGTGGTGCGGCCATAATTCTTGCGGCAACAGGAACACTGTCTCTTGCGGTTTTATCCCAAATGCCTGCCAGTCCTATGGTGGTATTTGGTGCAGTGCTGATGTTGATTGGAATTTTAGGTGAAAGCGGAGTGGCACCGTTTTTTGCAAGTAAGGCAGAAATGTTTAGAACTGCGGGGTCCCCGTATATTGTAATCATTCACTTAAGTTCCCTGTTTATTATTGTAAGGGCTGTTGAAATTTTATTATTGGTATTGTGGTAGATGGTAGTATGGTTAGTCAAAAAATTACATGTATTATATTATTGGCATTATCAACAATAGCTATTCTTGCCTGCCTCATAATTGACTTTGAGGCATGGATCGTTTATGCTGTAGCTATATTTGGTATTCCATTATGGATATTGTCTTTAGGTTTGTTGACTATGGCTAAACCGAAACCTGAAGATGCTGAAGAAAGGGTCAAAGAACCATTTACTGGGTATTAGAGTGGTATTATGAATTTAATGGCAGAAATTTTAATTCAAGTTGTAATTGCATTTCTAGCGGGAAGCCTTCTTCTAGGTTTGCATAGAAAAATCATGGCCCGTGTTCAAAAGCGTCCGGGACCACCTATTGTCCAGCATCTGATACACTCTTTGAAGTTTTTCTTCAAGGAGACAGCAATTCCGAAAACAGTTTCAAAAGTGTTTTACATAGGTATCGTGTTTATATTGGCATTGATATGGGTTGTAGGAGTCATTGCAGGTCCTGTCGCTCATGATTCACTGCTCATATTATTCGGCGTATATGCCGTTTACAAGATTGTGGAGCACAATTCAGGATCCAGTTCAGGTTCCCCATACGGTAAATTGAGCTGCGTAAGGGCAGTTCTTTCAGCGGCAACAGAACTTCCACTGTTTGCAGCTATCGTATTTGTATATCTGGTGACCGGCTCAATGAATATTGGGGAGATTATCGCTTATCAGTCCGCACACGGACCATTGGTATTCACAGTTCCTCTTGCGGCTTTGATGTTTTTCATGCTGATTATTACAAAATCCCCGTATTCTCCGTTTGCAATAACTAAGGATAAGGTACTGATTTCCGGTTTTGAAACCGAACACTTTGGATTCCTGAGAGGTTTCATGCACTTTTCCGAAGCTATCGCATGGTATGTGCTGCTTTGGGTATTTCTGACAATATTCTTCGGACCGCTGAACGCCGTAGGATATCTGATTGGAATGATTGCGATTACATTCATAACAGCATTTATCAATGCTACAACTCCGCTTCTATCTCCAAATCATTCAGTCATGACTCAGATTACCATAGGCGCAATATGCTTCTTTGGAACAGTATTGATGATATTTACAGGAGTGGTAGCATGAATAGTGAAGATATAATTGTTTATTTCACAGCATTGGTTGCTGCTGGCGTAATAGTTGTAGGTCTTTTGACAACAGTTCTGCACTCAACCCTGATTGCTCCGGTAATTGTTATTGGATTGATTCTGGCAATATTCGCATTGCTTGCAAAAGGACACTTTTCACATAAAATAGAACTTATAGAGAAATTATGTTTCATCATAACATTCATAGCAATTATTTGCTCATTTATATTGCTTTATAAACCGATGTAGGAGATATTATGTTAGATTATATGATTTATATACTTACATTTGCAGTCGGATCAATTCTTGGTTTGCTTTACAGTTACAAACAGCATGGCGAACCCTTTGTTGCAGTAACCGACTTCAATGTTCCATTTGCTGCAGTTTCAACTGTGGGATGGGTTTTAGGATTTAATTCAGGTAATGTTATTTTATCCGCAATTGGTTTTCTTTTAGCAGGATTTGTCATGGGAGAAAGGCCTGGATACGGCAGAAAGGAATCTGCTGTAGGTTTAATCATTGGAATAATCGTTTATGTATTATTGAAAGGTAACGGTATGATGTGATTGGAATGGATGACAGTGAAAGATTAAGATTAATGCAGACAAGAATTGTAAAAAGCTACGCTTGGCAAAGAGATGTAATAGTTCCACTTTCCAAAGATTTTGATTGTACTGTTGAGGAGCTTGAAGAGGTGTTCTTCAATCTGTTTAATATGGACACCCTTGAAGCGATGCATGGAACGTTTAGTTCCGCTGAAGACATTTGCCTATATCAGAAATTTAACGCAGATTTAAGGCTGTGCTGGTTCAGCGGCACTTTGGAGGTAATTGACCCTGAAGATGCCAGACAACTGAAAATGAAGTTGGTTAAAGAAGTTAAAAACGGCAAATCTTATGAAGATGCCTTAAAAGAAGGTCATTTGGAATTATTTGAATTGTTAAAAAAAGAAGCGAGATACTAATCAAGTTTATATTTAAATTATAAAATTAAAGAGGGAGTACAATGTTAGATGCTATAAGGGATGTTGTGAGGAAAAGCTCAATACATGTCTGTATCGTAAATTGTGGCGGATGCAATGGATGCGATGTCGAATGTGTTGCACTGTTGTCTCCAAGATACGACCTTGAGCAGTATGGTATTTATGTTCACAACAATCCTCGTGAAGCTGATGTTCTGTTGTTGACCGGTGCTGTAACCGAACAATGGAAAACCAATTTAAAAAGAATATATGATAAGGCTCCTGAACCAAAAATCGCAGTAGCTGTAGGAAACTGCCCGATATCCGGTGATGTGTTCAATCAGGAAGGGGGACATGTAAATGCCCCTGCATCAAATTTCATCCCGGTTGCGGCAGAAATTCCAGGATGTCCGCCAAGGCCTAATGAAATATTGGAAGCAATCCTGGCTGTAGGACCTCAAGCTATTGCAGATAGGGGGAGGGAACAACAATGATAGTGCCTATAGGTCCAATTCACCCTGCTTTAAAAGAACCTATCAGATTAAAACTCC
Source organism: uncultured Methanobrevibacter sp. (assembly GCA_900318035.1). GTDB lineage: Archaea > Methanobacteriota > Methanobacteria > Methanobacteriales > Methanobacteriaceae > Methanocatella. The sequence continues at coordinate 49,003 of ONJC01000008.1, read as the reverse complement.
AAACTGAAGGAGAAAAGGTCGTTAAGGCCGAAATCGAATACGGTTATGTTCACAGGGGAATTGAAAAGATAATTGAAGGAAAGACTTGGCAGAAAGGAATTTATCTTTCAGAAAGGGTATGTGGAATCTGTTCATATGAACACACACAGACCTTTGCAGAAACCATAGAACAAATTTCCGATGTTGACGTGCCTTTAAGAGCTCAATTTTTAAGAGTCCTTGCAAATGAATTGGATAGGATTCAAAGCCACCTGCTTGCAAATTCAACATTCTTCAAATCAATGGATCATGAAACATTGTTCATGCACGTATTGGAGCTTAGGGAATATGCAATGGATTCAATTGAATTATTAACCGGAAACAGGGTTAATATGGGTTGGAATGTTGTTGGCGGAGTAAGGATGGATGCAGATGAACGTCACTTCGAACAGATACTCAAAAACATGGAAAAAATCGAAGAGGGCTTTGAAATAACCCGTAATCTGTTTGCTGAAGGTCCTGCCCTTGCTTTAAGGTGCAAAGGTATAGGATACATGTCCAAAAAAGAGGCTATTAAGGGAAGAGCTGTGGGGCCTATCGGAAGGGCTTCAGGCATTACAGAGGATTTCCGTGTAGGTCACTATACATATGATGACCACTTTGATTTTAATGTGATTGTAAGAAAAGAGGGAGATAATTACGCAAGGACAATGACCAGATTTGATGAAATACCTGAATCAATCAGTATTGTTAGGCAAGCTATTGAAAATATGCCTAAAGGTGAAGTTCGTACTCCTGCAAATATCAAATCCGGCTATGCAATGAGACAAAATGAGGCTCCCCGTGGTGAAGTTACTTACATGATTGAAACTAACGGTAATTTAATTAAAAACATTTCCATCAGAACTCCAAGTATTGCAAATATGGATTCATGTGCAAAATACATGATTCGTGATGTTCCAACTGTTGCAGATGCCGTATCCACATATGCATCCTGTGACCCTTGTGTGGCCTGTGCAGAAAGGGTGGCCATTACAAATGAGGCTGGAAAAACATTCATTAAAGACTTTTACGAGGTGAAATAATATGTCATCTCTAATGTGGTATGTATATGAGTTTGCAAGAAAGGCATGGACAGGCGCATTTGCAAATGCCCATTCACAGCCTGAAATTTCCGAAAAGCCGGAACGTTTCAGGGATTTTCCTACAGTCCATAAGGAATACTGTATTGGATGTGGAGCATGTACAATTTCATGCCCTTCACCAAATGCAATCAAACTGGTGCGTGATGAGGATTCAGAAGATGGTGAGGGTCTGACTTACCCTGTCATTAAAATGGGCGCATGTATCCGATGCGGATTCTGTGCAGAAGTATGTCCTACAGACCCTAAAACATTGGTATGTGGTGAAAACCATCTGATTTTACCTGAATTCAACATCATTCCGTCCAAAAGACAGTACATTGTAGATGATTATCTCTGCATCAAATGTAAAAAGTGCATGAAGCAATGTCCTGTTGAAGCGATAAGCCTTCAGGATGGAAATCTTGTAGTCGACCAGCTGAAATGCATTTCATGCGGTGATTGTCTTGATGTCTGTCCGGTAAACGGTGCAATGAAAGGAGTATTTGTTGAAAACTTGCAGGACCAAAAGAATCTGATTCTTTTGACTGTAAACTATCTTGAAGATTACATAAATAACAAAGAAGATGATTTAAGGGCATTGGAAACTGATGACCTGCTGCAGTATGACGTTGCGATTTCTGAAATTTGGGATGAGGCATTAAAAATAATTCCTGATGAGGAAATTGCTTTGGAAATAATGTCAAATGCAGTGAACCGACTTAAAATCAGAATAATTGACTGGGACAAGTCAAAGTGTGAAAAATGTCAGTTATGTATTCAGGACTGTCCTACAGGATGTATTTCATTTGATGATGATGAAGACACAATTGTGAGAGATAAAAGCAGATGTCTACGCTGTAGCATATGTTACCAGACATGTCCATTTTCAGTAATTAAATATTTCATTGCAAAATTCACAATGGACGATAAGGAAACTATTCATGCTACCGTAAAAGCATCCAACCTAAATGAGGATATTTACATGGAGTGAGTGTTATGATTGACAGTTATACTAAAACACCAAGACCATTAAGACACGTTGATGTTGATTATTTGGTTGACCAGACTAAATGTGCAAAATGCAGCGATAAGCCATGTCTTCAATCCTGCCCTATAGAAGCGATTTATATGGATGAGGATGACGGTCTTATCAAATTAAAAAACACCTGTTTCGGATGCGTGTTATGTCGTAATGCTTGTCCATTTGATGCAATTTCTCTTGATGTACATATGGATCCTCCTATAAAAGAAAACGTTCCTAACATTAATGTTAAATTATGCAAAGCCTGCGGAGCATGCGTTCAGGCCTGTAAAAATGGATCAATTCATATAGTCTCTGACGGCAGTGAAGCTCCTCACAGTGAAATTGACAAGGACACATGCGTCAGGTGCGGATACTGTTTCAGGGTTTGTCCGACCGATGCAATCAAATACGGTCAGCTGCTTCCCAAAACCGTTAAGGGAGGTAAGGCAATTGTTGTCAACCAGGACAAATGTATCGGATGTATGACATGTACAAGGGTTTGTCCGTCAATGGGTGCAATAAATGTGGCAAGAACCAATAAGCTTCCGTATATCAATCCGGGTTACTGTGCGAGATGTGAAGAGTGTATGCATTCATGCCCTTCAACTGCAATCAAGTATTCCTCACGTAAAAAGGCTTACAAGATGTACAGTGAAATCAAGTCATTTGACATAGTCTCCGGAATTGTGGACTATGACATCAAAAAGCTGTCTTTGGATTTAATCAGCCTGAATAAGGTTTTAGAAAAGGTTGCAAATACAATAGCTCTTGAATTCAATGACCAGACATTTGAAAATTTCATTGAATGCAAGGTAAATGACATGATGGAAAAGGAACTTAAAATCAGTCTTGATTCCCACATTGACATTTCCAAGTTTACAAAGCTGTTCGGCTCTTATCTGATGGACAGGAACATTGAAGTCTATGATAAAAAATGTGTTGCCTGCGGGGACTGTTTTAACGTCTGTCCTACAGGTTCAATCAAGCTCAACGGTCCAAATCCGATAGTAATCGATAAAAATAAATGTGTATATTGCGGAAAATGTGTTGAGCAATGTCAGTTTGATGCCATTGGTGCATATGATGATTATTTCTACAGCAAAGACACTGATTTATATTACGCAAGGTCATTTTTGCACACTCAGAGATTGGGTGACTTTTCACTTTCGGACGAAAAGTGTCAGGCATGCGCAATATGTGTAAAGAATTGTCCTGCCGGTGCATTGGCCTTAAATGACGACAAAATAGACTTTGACAGTGAAAAATGTATTTATTGCAGAACATGTGAGGCAATTTGCCCTCTTGATGCCATAAGAATTGTTAACTTCAGGTGAATTATGTTTGAAAAATCATTTATTACAGATTGCGAAGGGCCCCTGACGTTGAATGACAATGCCTTTGAACTGGCGGCAAAAGTCATTGAAAATGGGGACGAATTATTTAAGGTTCTTAGTTTGTATGATGATTATCTTGCAGACGTGGTTAAAGTGGAAAACTATAAGGCCGGAAACACATTGAAGTTGATTTTACCTTTCTTTGCCTGTGAAAATCTCACAAACCGTGATATGGTCGAGTTTTCCCAAAACAATATTTACTCTGTCAGGGATTCAAAATTTCTTTTAAGTTACTTGAAGAAAGCTATGAATATTTATATAGTAAGTACCAGTTACGGCCAGTATATCGAAGCTGTTTCCAATTATATGGATGTTGATTTCAAAAACACATTTTGCACCGATGTTGATGTGGATGTCCTGAATTTGAATGATGAGGAAATTGAAAAAATCGGCCAGTTCAAAAAATTGATTCTGGAAAATCCTGATGATTATGAGCTGTTTGACGATATTTTCTTTAACCAAATAACTAAAATGGGAATATATGAAAAAATCAAGGATATTGAGGTTGTCGGCGGTGAAGGTAAAAAATTAGCCATCGATAAGATAATTGAAAGGGATGGCATCGACATTTACAATATGCTATACATTGGTGACAGCATCACAGATGTCGAACCGCTGCAGTTCGCAAGAAAGAATAACGGAATAAGCATATCATTCAACGGCAACGAATATCCGCTTAAAGTGGCTGAAATAGCTATTGTTTCACCAAGTGCAGTAACAACAGCTGTGATTGCAAATATTTATGCAAAATACGATAAAAATAAGGTTTTAAAATTTATAGAAGATTACAATGCTTCAGATGATTTGAAGGTTTTGTTTGACCAATACGAAATCGATTTGGAAATAAGGGAAAAATTCTTTGAAGTGTTCGCAAGCAAAGACTGTCCTATTATTGAAATAGTAACAGATGAAAATTATGAAGATGTCCTGAAATCTAGTAAACATATGAGAAACAATATCAGAGGCCAGGATATTGGAGGATTAGGTTAAATTTAATAGAAGGTAATATGATGAGCTATGATAAAGTAGATGATACATTTTTTGAAGCTTTTGAAGGAAAATACGTAAGAGCTTTAATAACTGGGCCAACAGAAAAAATCGTAAAAAGAGCAGCATATGACTCAACTTCAACCCCAAGTGCGGTAATCGGAAGGGTTGAAGGGGGAGTGGAAGGATTTTTGGATAAGTCCCAAACTCCTGACGGAAGATTCGGTGCTGTCGTGCAATACTGGTTAGGCGGCGATGATGTCGACAAGTTCGCATTTGAACTGTCCTACAGGCTCCGTCAGGATGTATTGGTTAAACCGTTTACCCGTATCTTTGACTATTCCGACAGAGAAAGTGACGAATATATTGAAATGATGGACATTGTAGGTCACTGCGGCGACGGATATGAATGGATAGTTGAGGAATACGGAAGAAAAATGATTAATGTGCCGATTGCGGTTCCGGATTTCCAGATTGAAGAGAAGTTCAAAATCAACGATGGAATAATGGGAGGAAACTTCTGGTATTTATGTGAAACTCCAGAAGCCGTATTGGATGCAGGTGAAGCAATAATCGACGCCATAATGAGTGTTGAAGGTGCCACCGCACCGTTTGACGTATGTTCCGCCGCTTCAAAGCCTGAAACAAACTTCCCTGAAATCGGACCAACCACAAATCACGTTTACTGTCCTTCACTGAAGCAATCACTGGGTGATGAATCAAAAGTCCCCGAAGGCGTAAACTATATTCCTGAAATTGTGGTAAATGCAATCAGTGAAAAGTCAATGAATGAAGCTATTAAGGCAGGAATTGATGCTGCTTTGGAATTTGATGGAGTAGTTAAAATCTCAGCAGGCAATTTTGACGGCAAACTGGGAGATAAAAACATAAATTTACTGGATATCTTAAAGTAGGGTTTTAGTATGGAAATATTTGACAATGATTTGAATGCAGAAATAATTGGATTCGGAGCCTTAAACGTGGATAAGTTATTTTCTGTAGAAAATATTGTTGGAGCTGATGAGGAAAGCTTTATAAAAACGGAAACCAAAACTCCAGGTGGTTCTGCAGCCAACACTATCGTAGGTTTGGCAAGGCTCGGCTGCGACACTTCAATAATCGGAAAAATAGCCGAAGATGAAGACGGCGATTTGATAGAGTACAATCTTGCAATCAATGGAGTATACACAAATAATTTAATATATTCAGAAACAGGATCTACAGGAAAATGTCTGGGATTCGTTGACAGTGACGGCGAAAGATGTCTTTATATTGATCCGGGCGTTAATGATGAAATCAAAATTGGAGAAATCAATCCGTTAAACATCATGAGATGTAAAATAATGCATTATACATCATTTGTCGGTGATTCATTCAAAACCCAAATTGAGCTTCTCGAAAAGCTCAGCAGAGGCACTGTTTTAAGTTTCGATCCGGGTATGTTGTATGTTCAGAAAGGATTCGATGAACTGCTGCCAATACTTGAGAGAACAAATATCCTGCTTATAAATGAATCAGAATTAAGACTGTTGTGCAACGGCAGTGAATCTCCTGTAAATGAACTGGTTGTCAGTTTCCTTGATTTGGGAATCGAAACCATTGTTGTAAAGCAGGGCTCAAAAGGAGTTTACGCCACAAACGGCAGTGAAGAATGTCATGTGGGCACATATGAATGTGATGTTGTCGATACAACCGGAGCGGGAGACAGTTTCAACAGCGGATTTCTGTATTCCTATCTCAAAGGATATGGCCTGGAAAAATCCTGTAAAATTGCAAATTGGGCGGCAAGCAAAGCCATTGAAGGCTTTGGAATGGAAAAATTCCCTTCCTTAAAGGAATTGGAGGAATTCTTTTAAAGAATCATGTTTATTAATATAATAAAAAAAGTTAGTTGGTAATAATATGAATGTAACGTTTCAAAAACAGATGAAAAACTTAGAGCGCGAAGTTTTATTGAAGTCTGTTGATTTAGATGATGATGGTGATGATTTCCAGTTTGTGCTGGAAGATTTCAGTGCCAATGAGGAAATCATAGCTATTGCACCTAGGTGTGTTAGATGTAACACTTGCGTTGGAGAATGTCCTGTCAGTGCAATCGAACCAGCTAATATATTCAGAATAGCTAAAATAACTGATAAATGTGTCAAATGTGAAATTTGTGTTCAAACCTGTCCGGTTTCAGCAATAAAATTGATTAACAATTCAGTTATTTACAACAACGAGGATGAAAACGATTGTATGGAATACAATCTGTCCAATGTTAGCTCTTCTCACAGGGTAGTTAGAATGAACAGCATTTCAATCGATTACTCTGCCGAAAATAATTGGGATGATTGTGCGAATTTATGTCCGACAAAGGCATTCACTCTTGAATTCAAAGAGTTTTTTGAGGATTCGGATATGGATTTGGGCATTGATTTGGCTGAAGATACATTATATCCGTATGTTAATGAAAAGATGTGTATCGGATGCAGCGCATGTGTTGAAATTTCACATAATGACAAAGCGATTGACCTGGACAGATATATAGGTCCGATAATTCACAGCAGAAACCTTGATATAAATCATGAAGCATGCGTAAACTGTTATTTATGTGAAGAGAATTGTCCGACTGGGGCAATAGAGTTAGTGGATGGTGAAGTGATTCTTGACAATGATAAGTGTATACGCTGTGTTGAATGCACCCGTCATTGTCCTGTAGGAGCACTTAAAATAGTTGATATTGAATAAAATGAGGGTTGTTTATGAGAGCAAAAGAATTAATGGATAAAAGCTTCGTATATTTGAACTGCGAAGATAGCGTAATTGAAGTTTCAAAAGTAATGGAAGAGATTAGACGTTTTACCTGTCCTGTTGTAAATGAAAACAAGCAGCTGGTAGGATGGATTACTTCATTTGACATTACCAGAGGTTTAAGGGAAGGAAATGAAAAAATTTCAGAAATCATGAGTGGCTATGAGGAAGTTGCAACCGTTCATGAAGATGACCCTGCAAGAAAAGCGGTTATTTTGACTGCAAACAACAAATTCGTTACCGTGCCTGTTGTAAATGACGACAATCAGATAGTGGGTATGGTCCGCGCATGCGATATTGTAGAGCTATTGTCCGAACTTTATGACATTAAAGTTGAAAAGTTATACAAGGCAATGCAGAATCAGCTTAAGGGTGTTACATGGGAGGAGCTCATGTCAGCATCCGCATTAGTGTCCACCAAGACAACCGGTGTAAAAATCACAGCTGAAGAATACGAAGCAAACATTGTAAACGCCACATTTGGGGAAGCCATCTGGTCTACTGGCGGTTTGGAAAAATTCTTTGCGGGTCTGATTTCCGTTGGAGAAATGGTTATCGCCCGTCGTGTAGGAAAAGCAAGAAAATAACACTAACTAACTAAAGCATTACATAAAAACCCTTTTTGTTATTTCCACACTAACTTTTCAAAGAAAAAATAAGGCTTTTCAGTCTTATAATTTCTTTTTTTTTCATTTTAATATCTATTATTTTTTACAAAACATTTTTAAATGAGATTAAATTTATATATACCTACAATTTAGGTGAATTTTTATGAATTCAAAAATGAAATTTTTAATTATTTGCATATTTTTATCAGTATTTTTCATTGCTGCTGTGTCGGCTAGTGAAAACATCACTGAAGATGTGTTAAGTGCTGATTCAAATGTGAAACAAACGCCCGTTGTAGCGGTAAATGCTTCAGCTGTATATACTCAGCATTCTATTGGAATATCACTGAAGGATTCCAATAATGCACCGATTTCCGGTCAGAAAGTGATTGCAAAGGTCAATAATGAGTATTATAGTATGTATACTGATGATAATGGTAAAACCAGTCTGCAGTTAAAATTAAAACCCAACAGCTATATTTTAAAGGTAGCCTTCAAGGGCAATGACAATTACACTGCAGTAAGCAAGAAATTCAATGTAAATGTGGTCAAATTAAAATCAGTGGTTAAGGTTCAAAACGCCTCTGTTTTAAACAATGATTATTTCAAGGCGACCTTAAAGGATAAGTTCGGCAATCCTATGAGCAATAAAAAGGTGACTTTCACTGTCAATCAGCTTACCTATACTGCAAAGACAGATAAAAATGGGGTTGCTTCATTCAAGAATACATTTAGTCCAAAGGCAATATATTCCGTGAAAATTTCCTTTGCGGGAACTACATATTACAAGGCAGTTTCCAAAACAATCTCAATGATTGTGCCTGCAACGACTTCCGTTGTAATCGGAAATGAAAAACTCCTTACAAAAGGATATTTGAGAGTTTATCTGAAAAGCCCAACCTACTCTGCTATTTCAAACCAGAAAATTCTGATAAAGATTGGCAACAGCTCATTTTTAAAAACAACAAATGCCGAAGGATGTGTGATTTTTGCTCCTAAATTAGGCACTGGAAATCTAAAGGTGACTGTTGTTTATAACGGAACATCCACTATCCTGGGATCAAAAAGTACTAAAAACGTCCTGGGTGTTGAAGGAAGTACAAAAAGTCCGTTCAGTCAAAAAATAGTATTGGTCAACGGTGTTCCTGACATTGATGTGATGCCGGGCAGTTATGTAATGGCTGACGGCGACATGAAATACACTCTTTTGAAAAGCCATTATCGGGATACAATCAAAAGAGACAGTCAGACTCTTTACTTATACAAAAAAATGTCAAAGTATGTTTTCTTTAAAACAAAACTTGAACCTAAGCTAAAACATATCCTTGTAAGGGAAAAATGGAATGTTATTGAACGTGCCATAAATACAAAAGTCGTAAAAGCCAATAAGATTGGATACTCTCCAAAACAGATTACAGTATCCCTAAAAGGCAAATCCTATACATATCCTCAGGTGAGGGATGTGCAGGATACAGGATATACCTGCGGTCCGACTTCATCAAGTATGTGCACTCAGTTTTTAAAGGATTATCACTGTGAAAGGGAACTTGCAATACTTTCCAAGACTACCTATGAGGACGGTTCATTTACAAGCCTTCTTGCAGAAGGTTTGGAGAAATGCGGATATAAATGTACCATTTATGACAATTCAACATATAAAAAGGCAATCAATGAGCTTAAGAAAGGAGCTTGTGCTTTAATTTTCCACACATGGAACCATTATGTTGCAATCCTGGATATCAGTAAAGACGGTAAGCAGGTTCTGGTGGGCAATCCTTCAGGGGATTATGACCACGGAAGCCACAGCATTCCAACCAACTGGCTGACAGTAGATTATATGTACTCAATGTTCAATGACTATGACACTTCAGGAGTCATTGTTAATTTGAACTATAATCTGGCAGATTCCACCAAGACACAGTTGGATAATCTTTATAACAGCTTCGGTGTTGGCTGGACAGCGCAAAATACCAATGAAAGGATTCCTCAAATCTGAGATTAGGAATTTTTTCAACTTTTTTTCTTTTTTTTTCAATTTTTTCAAATAAGAAAATATTTTATAGTATTGCTTAAATATTAGTCAAATGAGGAAACATTAAATCCTTTTTAATATTTAATTAAGTGTTGATTGATATGTGGAGATTAATCTGGCCGATTTTAATTGTTGTGCTTTCAAATACTTTCTATAATGTTTGCATGAAATCAATGCCGAATGATGTAAATCCTTTTGGCGCATTGATGGTTACCTATCTGGTTGCAGCCATTATTTCAGCCATAATTTTTGTATATGTTGCAGGACCATCAAATATCGGCGTTGAAATTTCAAAAATCAACTGGACTTCAGTTGTTTTGGCATTGGCGATCGTAGGCCTTGAAGTGGGTTATGTATTTGTGTACCGTGCAGGTTGGACAGTCAGCACGGCCAGTGTTGTAGCAAACATCGGGCTTGCATGCGTTCTTTTGTTCGTAGGGTATTTTCTATACCGTGAAAATGTTTCCCTGAATCAGATTGCGGGAATAGTTGTCTGTATGGTAGGATTGATTCTGATTAATTTGTAGGTGATTTTATGAGATGTCCTGTGTGTGGAGCATTTGTTGAGGATGGAGAAGAATATTGTCCCAACTGCGGGAATGATGTTTACTGCATTGATGAGGATGAGTTTTAACTATTTTTTTTAATTGTTCATCGATATTACAAAATGTAATATCATATTTTTTTTTATTCTGTTAATTTTACTTTTTTTAGATAAATTTAATTTTAAACATCTTAATTTTAGAATTGAATGCAATATAATTTAAACAGTCAATAATATATATTATTAAAATTATAAAATAACTTATAAAGAAAAATTTTCAATATTTACTTCTTTATAATTTAGCATAAAGGAGGTGAAACATGAATAAAAAAAGGTTTATTATCATACTATCTGTACTGGTGTTATTATCGCTAAATTTCAGTGCCGCCCATGAAAATTCCACTGATGTTTCCAATGCAATTTTGGATAATCCTGTTCTCACATCTTCCGATGCGGATGTTATTCAATCATCATCCAAGCTAAATACTCATTTGGATGTTGAAAGCAATACTACATTTGACGTTATTGGAGATTATTTCAAAGTAAAGCTGTCTGATGAGAATAACAGGTCTATTTCAAATGCCAAACTAACATTTAAAGTTGATGGTAAAAACTATAATAAAAACACTGATTCTGATGGGATTGCTCTACTTCAACTTAAGCTTAAAGACGGTACACATAAGATCGTTACCAAATTTGGCGGAAACTCAAATTACAGGTCTTCTGCCCTTACAACCACAGTAACGATTAATAATACTCGTATTGTAGATGGTGGCATGAGCAACTCAGAAATTCAGGCAATAATCGATAACGCCAAGGCTAATAATGTTATTTTGTTTAAGGGGGAAAGCTATTCCAATATAAATTTGGTAATTACAAAAAGCTTATCTCTGATTAGCAATGTGGACACCGCCCTGAAATCTTCATCTTCAAATCCCGTAATTACAATTAAGGGCAAATATGCTTCTTTAAGTTCCATAAAAGGATTCAATATTCTGGGAGACGGTGACGGCATTAAAATTATGGGTTGCGATTATGTAACCGTTTATGGAAATGATATTTCAACCAGAGGAAACGGTATTGTCGCATCTGAAACCAAATACTTGAATGTCACTAAAAATAATGTCGTAAAGAACTCAAAAAGTGGAATACTGGTTGGAAATTCATCAAATCTGTATATTTTCAATAATAAGATTTCCAACAATGGTGATGTCGGACTGGGTGTTGCTAAAGTAAACCGTGTTTATATTGATGGAAACACCATTTCAAACAATAATAAGCAGGGAGTTTACCTCACAAACAGCATCAACGGAATAAATTACGGTGAAGGTCCAAAAAATATTCAAATTAATAAAAACGCAGTTTTTAAAAACGGCAAGGACGGTATTGAGATTAAATATGCCGGAAACAATATAAATATCAAATCCAACACCGTTGAAGCCAATCATGAAAACGGTATTTCTTTAGGTATTGTCGGAACAAATACCATACAGTCAAATGTAATATCTGACAATTGGGAAAACGGTATAAGATTTTATAATAATTATGTAATGCCGAAAAATCAGGAAATCAGCTATAATGCAGTGTTCAGCAATTTGGGAAGGGACATTGAAGCAAAAGACACTTACTACCAGGAAAACGGCATCAAATTGCAGATTGGAGATAACTGGTACACTGATTTTAATGGAGTATGTCCTAAGGTCAGCACCAGCTATATCAAATTTTCAGTCAAGCAGATTGGCGAAAACAAGTTCCAGGCCACATTCACTGATTCTGCGGGCAATATTGCAGGTTTGCTTCCGGATAGGACATTAACGTTCCAGACAAATAACGGAAAAACTGTAAGCATGACCATCAGTGGCGGAGCAGCATCATTCACCACCGATGCAAAGGATGGTGATCTTGTAAAGGCAACTGTAGATAATTCCAGAAGAAACAATGTTTATGATTCAAAAACCGCTGAGGGCTCTGAGATTAACGGTGTGTCTCCATCTTATGAATATCCTCCAATTCCTCAATATGACTTGTATGGCGATATAGGCGGGGGAAATGGAAACGGTAACGGTGAAGGCTCTTCAGGAGATGCTGACAATGGCAATGGTCAGTCTCAACATGGAGGTCAGACAAACGGAAATAGTTCATATGGACAACAAACAGAACCGTCCAGCAATGCAAACAATCCTATAAACGATGTTTCACAAAGCTATGATGTTGATTCAACAGCCCAGCAAGGCGCATCACAAAGTGGTGCCGGTTCTTCAAATGCTGCAGGTTCACAAAGTCAATCTGTAGTAAAACAAATTATTCTTGATGAAGATGATATTGTAAGAGTTGCAGGAATTTCATTTATCATATTGTTAATAAGTTTAACAATTGCATTTTATTATCGTGATGAAATTAGGGAAATGAAATCTAAAATGTAATATCATCTATTTTTTCTATTTTTTTAAGTTTAATAACAAATTATTTAATGTATTTAAAACAAAACTATTTTTATCTTATCTTGGAGGATTATTATGAACAAAAGTGATTTGAAAAGAGATTATTTCATGCTCAAAGGACCACTTGCCAAAAAGGGTTATGACTGGTGGTGGCATTCCTTAACTGCATATAATAAAAAAACCGGTGAACCAAGGCCATTTTTTATTGAATATTTTGTATGTAATCCGGCATTGGCTGAAGAAGAACCGACTCTAGGACAATTGCCTGAAAATAAGGCAGCAGGCAAAAAACCGTCTTACTGTATGGTTAAGGCGGGAACATGGGGTAAAAATCCGAAACAGATACATAATTTTTACTCAATGAAATACTTCGACTGTCCTGATGATGAACTGAACATTCGTGTAGGTGACTGCAGCCTGACTGAAACTCATATGAGTGGATTTTCAAGGGTATCTGAAGAAGAGGCTCAGGAACACCCTGAATATATGAGTGATGCAGGAGAAATGATGTGGGATTTGGATATTGACAAGCAAATCGCTTTTAATGTAGGTTATGGTGCAAACTCATTATTTAGAAAATTAAACTCATTTGAAATGTTTTGGCATGCTGAAGGAATTAAAACCCAATACAGTGGAACCATCTGGCTTGACGGTGAAGAATATGAGGTAATTCCTGAAAAATCCTATGGATATGCTGATAAAAACTGGGGAGGAGACTTTACCTCACCATGGCTCTGGATTTCATCATGTAACATAACAAGCCTTAAAACAGGCAAAAAGCTGCATAATTCCGCTTTTGAAGCTGGTGGTGGAAGGCCAAAAGCATTCGGTATTTCAATACCTCGTAAACTGTTAATAGGATTTTACTATGAAGGCACAATGTATGAATACAACTTCGCCAGATTCTGGAACATGGTAAAAATCGATTTTGACTTCCAGGAAGGTGAAGAGGTACATACCTGGCATGTAAATGCAACAAACAAGAACTCCAGAATGGAACTGGTGCTTTATTGCAAACGTGACGAAATGCTGTTAATTAACTATGAAGCTCCTGACGGTCAGAAAAGACACAACCGTTTATGGAATGGTGGAAACGGTTGGGGTGAAATAAAACTATACAAAAAAGACGGAACATTAATCGACCATGTAAAAATAGAAAATGCAGGATGTGAATATGGGGAGTATGATAAGTGATGATATTCACAGATATCCTCGCATTGATTGTTGTTTATATTTATGTGGCCATTATTTTTGTAGTGGCCGAAAAGGTGTTAAAGACAAGGCCTGAAGTTTCACGTAAGTTTCTGCACATCATGGTAGGTAATATGATATTTGCCATGCCGTTTTTCTCAGATCCATGGGTAATGGTATGGTTTTTAACACTTCCGATTACAATTGGACTGTTCTTTTTGACAGATTATTCTCCTATCAAGATAGAAAACAGCGTAACCGAATCAGGCCATGCACTGGGACTGTTCTTCTATGCTGCAATATGGACAATTCTGATTGCCGTATTTACAATGATTGCTCCGGCAAATGACCCTAAATTCTTCATATGGATTGTAGCATTAGCTATTGTTCCTATGGTATATGGCGACGGTTTTGCTGCACTTATAGGTCAAAAATTCGGTAGACTCAAATACACAGTGTTCGGAGGAACAAAATCTGTTGAAGGATCACTTACCATGTTTGTAATCACTTCAGTGATGAGCGTGTTTGTATGGATGGTTTTCACTTCAATCGGTTGTACAATGCCTGAATTCAATATAGTCTATATTTTAATGATTTCTGCTGTTGCAACAGTATGTGAAGCCTTAAGTTACGGAGGTATTGATAATTTGTCAGTCCCTACCATAACTGCTATTTTATATTATCTGGTAGCTGTATTATAGCTACTTTTCTTTTTATTTTCATCTATCTTTTCTAAAAAGCAAACATAAATTGTATATATTAATGACTAAAAAAAATATAATTATAATTTTAAAGAGAGTTAAATTATGAAATTTGGAAGGATAATTTTCGCATGTTTGATTATTATTTTGACGTTGGGTGCAGTTAGCGCATCACAAACGGATAATAATCTGACAGCTATTGATGATGCAATGGTTGTCGAAGACAGTAATTTGGCAGTTGCTGGTGATGAAATTGCTCTTGGAGATGGAAACACAACAGATTCCGGTGATGTAAATGAAAATGTTGGCAATGAATCTGTTAATGGCACAGATGATTCCAAAAAGCCAATAACTGCAGATGACTTTTTTGTCTACACTACAAAATCTTTGGCCACTGAAGACGATGAGTGGGATGAACCACAAATCCTTGTGGCAGATTTTCCTGAAAACGGTACTTTAAAAATATTTGTAAACGACAAATTGAAATTCAATAAAAAGGTTGATGCACAAAAGGTTGAATTTGTTTCTGTCGATATTGATGGCATTAAGGGGGGTTTGGGTATAAAAACCCTTGGAAATCATAAAATTTCTATAAAATATGCCATGAGTAATCAAACAGTCAATCTTGCAGATTATAGCTTTTTACTCTATTCTGAGGATGAAAGAGACACTAACAATCCAATATCAATTTACGATTTGTTGACTCTTAAAGACAATGACTATGCAATCACACTCACTGATCCTAAATCCAGATATGTAGTCGGTACAGTCAAGGTTGCAATCAATGGAAAATATGTTTACAGCAGGTCTTTCAAGGCTTCAAATAAAATTAGATATTTGGATATAAAATCATTCGATATTGCTAAGGGTTATACTCCTGGAAAGTACAAGGTTAAAGTCACTTATGCTTCAAGTACAGGCAAATCATATTCTTTAACAAAAAAAGTTAAATTTATAAAAACAATTCCTGATATATATGCTCCGGAGAAAATGTCAGTGGGCGAAAAACAAAGCATAATCATCAAATCCGCTAAAGGAACATCAGGCACTGCAAGTATTTATCAGGCTGTTGTTAAAACTTTTGAAGATGTACACATTAAAGGCTATAAAAAAGTTGGAAAACTATTTGATGTTGATATTGTAAATGGATATGCAAATATTCCTTTAAACAACTTGACTTATGGCAGATATGGATTTATAGTAGAATATAATGTAGAAGGATATAAGAATAGCCAGGAACTTTCAGTTGACGTCCTGAATAACAGTGAATTATTTTCCGTTAAGGTTCCTTCTGAAATCAGTTTCGGTGAACCTCTTAAGGTCAAAGGATATGGTCAGAATATGTCATATATATATGGATATATTGATATTGACGATGAGGAATATGCCGGAGAACTTAAACTCATGTCTGGCTATGCTTCTGAGGTATTCTATGGATTGAAGGTTGGAAAACATACAGTTCGTGTTAGTTTTGCAAGTGAGAATTATTTCTCAAAAACATTTGACGTTGTCGTAAAGAAATCCAATATGTCATTGACACTTGAAAAGGTTAATGTCAAGAAATCAGCCAGCAAATTAAAAATTACTGCAAATTTAAAAATCAATGGAAAGGCGGCCAAATATAAAGAGGTTACTTTCAAATTCAACAAAAAAACCTTTAAGGTAAAGACCAATAAAAAAGGTATAGCTACTGTTTCAATAGCGAAAAAACACTTTAAGAATCTTAAAATCGGAAAAAAAGTTTCATATCTTGTAAGCTATGATAAGGTTATTACTCTAAAAACTGCAAAGGTCGTAAAATAGGAAAAACTTATTTTTCCTTTTCTTTTTACTTTTGAGTATTTCAAATCATTAACTGTCTATTTTTTTTTCAATGTTGTTAATATATTCAATATAAAATGATGGTGTTTTAAATACAATGAATATTAAATATTCATCTGATGCTCACTATTATGCTGAGTGTAGGGCTATATTGGTAATATGTTGGCCATAAGTTTTCAAAAACCATTGCAAGCCTTAGAAAATAATCGGGAATGTCTTTATGGAGTTTAATGATAAGATTAACATCGATTTTGTTACATTGAGGGATAACGTTTTAAATGTTTCAGGATATCTCAAATGTCAAAATGCTAAAAAAGGTGTTGATGTGAAGTGCAATGGCGAAAACGTCAATGTCAATTCATTTGATTATCCGACAAGGCGTGATGAAGACATCTACAATTTTGATTTTAAAGTGCCTGTCAATGATGAAAATTTAAAAATTACAATAAATTCAAGGGACGATGTAGATTATCCGATTAGGTTTAGGGAATTTTGCAACCTCTCTCATTTTAGTAAATATTTCGTTAAAGATAATAAGATTGTTTACTTCAACGGGTCATTTAATGTAATGGATTATTCATATTATTCAATGTTAAAATTCGAGGCAAAGGAGTTAATCGATATCATCAAAAATCGTCCAAGTTTTTACGGCCAGGCAATTTTATTCAGATTCATATTTCTCCTTGCATATCCTGTCATGAAAAATAAGGATATCTGGCTGGTGATGGACAGAAAGACAATGGCTGACGATAATGCGGAGCACCTTTTCAAATACATTAAGGATAAAAAGGACGGAATCAAGAAGTTCTTTGTCCTTCACAATGCAAGTCCTGATTTTTCAAGAATTAACCAGCTATTCAAAGGACAAATCCTTGACTGCGATTCGTTCAAACATAAACTATATTATATTTTCACAAAGAAGCTGATTTCATCACAGGGATCTGAATTTGACTTGAATCCGTTTTTAAACACAAACCATCAGTTAACTGCGGGCATCTGTAATCTTGACTTTTATTTCCTGCAGCATGGTGTCATAAAGGATAACATGTCCTCCTGGCTTAGAAAATATGACCGCAACCCAAAATTGATTGTAACCTCCACACAAAGGGAGTATGAATCCCTGTTTGATGAGGGATATTTCTATGATGAGGATGTTATTCAGCTTTTGGGCCTTCCGAGATACGATAATCTCACCAATGAAAATGTTAAAAAGCAGATAGTTATCATGCCGACCTGGAGAAACTACCTGGCTGATAAAACTGAATTGCTGAGCTCCGAATATTATAAAAGATTCAATTCACTGATAAATAATGAGAAACTTATAGGATACTGTAAGAATTATGGTTACAGAATTAAATTCATGCCGCATCCTGAATTAACACAGTATCTTGATTTGTTTGATAAAAATGATTATGTTGAAATTGATCTGGAGTCACGTTATCAGAATGTCTTTAACGAATCATGCATGATGATAACAGATTATTCATCAATATTTTTCGATTTCGCATACCTCAAAAAGCCACTGATATATTACCAGTATGCAAATGACTATCACTATGATGCTAAAAACGGCTATTTCAGCTACAAAAATAATGGTTTTGGAGATGTAATCGACAATGAGGAAGATCTGGTCGATAAAATAATCTCATACATCGACAAAGGCTGCGAAATGGAAGATGTTTATAAAAGGAGAATTGACCAATTTTTCACATATCATGACCATGACAACTCAAAAAGATGCTATGGCTGGATACTGAAACATTAGCCTATCTGTTTTGTAAAAATGAAAATGGTGGTTATTATGCATAACCTGATATTTTATTGATGTATGGTATTTTTCCAAGTATTACAGTTATAATCCATGAGCCTAAAAATAGTGCAACAAATACTGCAAAACATGCAATTACCATATTTGTGCTGCTCAGTGTCAAGGTTTTGAAAAACGGCCTCACATAGTACTTTAGGAATAACATGTGGACCAGATACATTCCGTAGCTGGCTTTGCTTACAGATAAGATGAATCCGTTTACAATATTTGTTTCTAAAAATCCTTTGACTGATGAAAAGATTCCTGTAACATGCTCGCTGTAAACATTTTTGACAATCAGGAATACTGAACTTACCTGGATTATTTGAAGAATTCCCAAATCCAGAGTAGAAGACAGGTTCATTTTCGGATATATGTCAAAGAAATTTCCAAATTTCATTTTTAAAATAGTTGAAATGACAAAGAGAGCAAATGAAATCAGGATTATCTTATTAGGGAATTTGTCAAATTCCTTGGTTGATAGGTAATAACCCAATATAAGATATGAAATCGGCGTAATGAAAAAGTTCAAATCCAGAGAATACTTTATATTGAATAATTTAAATGTCTGATACAGTAATGCAGTTATAACAAATACTGCCAGAAAATATTCGATTTCCTTTTCAGATGCATACTTTACAAATATATTCATGATAGGAACTGCAAGATATGCTCCCAGAACCATCCAACAGTACCAGAATGCGACTAATGGGCGAGCATATATATTGAAGAGATATGCGATTATTATAAAAAAGAACAGAGGATAACAGATTCTAACAAATCTCTTTTTAAAAAATGATTTAAGCTCTATTTCTCTATTTAAGAGTAATGCTCCACTAATAAGTAAAAATAAAGGTACACCAAATCTTCCTATCTGGTTTAAATCAACTATATTGAAATTTATAATTAGAATGTTTTCCTTCAGTATGAAACAATGAAGAAATATGACTCCTAAAATTGCCAAAAACTTTAAAGTGTCGAAATATTTGATTCTAGTTTTCTCTGCCATGATACCACATTTGCCAGTAGTTATATTAAGTATTTTAGATTAAATAATAAAAAAATCGAAAAATAGGATTATTTGGCACCAATGACTCTGTTGATATATGGAATTCTGTTCAGTAGGGCAAGCAATCCCCATGACAGTAATACTGTTCCAACAAACATTATCAGCACCAGCACTCTATAGTGAACATGTGGAATGAAAATTATTAGCAGTGCGTTCATAATTGCCAAATGGATTAAATACATTCCGTAACTGTATTTTGCAATTGAAAACACGGATTTTCTAAAGATGCCATCAGGACGTGTAAAGAAGTTGATATTGATATTTAACTGTCCCGCAGTTTTGAACAATGTGAAAATTCCCATAACTTCAATTGCTAAAAATATTGAATATCTGTCGAAATTTTCGATGTGATTTACATCAGACATCAGATATGAGCAGATTAACATAGCTATAAGTGGCGCGATTGTTAAAAGAATTGACACCCAAACGTTGTTGAATATTTTCCTTTCGGTATGCCTCAGGTAATATCCTAAAACAACCATTCCAATAGGTCCAGTAAAGTATTTGAGGTTAACAGGGAATTTCACGCCCAATGTATATGTGAACAGACAGGTAACCAGCCAGAATGCCAAAAAGTATTCTGCCTCTTTCAGGTCTGCATTGAATAGCCATTTATTGAATACTGGCATAATCAGGTAGGTTCCCAATATCATCCAGAAGAACCAGTACTGGCCGAACCATATGTTGTATCCTAATGATGCATTGTAAATAAATTTCAGCAGTGAATTTAGTGAGTAAGATTTGATTGGAAGATAATTGTGGAATCCGTTAAAGAAAGATGGATACAGTAAATTAAGTGATAATACTGCGAAAGATATTATAATTAACCAGAAAAGAAACGGTCCGACGATTCTAGGCAATCTTTTTCCTAAAAACGACCTTATGTCCCAAACACGACCTAAAGATAATGCTCCTGAAAGCATTAGAAACAAATCTACGCCGCATCTGAAAAAAGTTCCCATTACATCTGTAAAAAGCCAATTGAATGACGGTATTGTCCCATAGTCTCCATACACTATACTGCTGCTCCTGGCAAAAATATGAAAAATAATTACAGAGATTATTGCCAGAGCTCTTAACGCATCAAAGTAAAATATGCGCTTTGATTTTTTCTTTCCTACATTTGAATTTGCCATAATTCTTATCCCATTTTGCTTATAAATTAATTTTTATAAAACTTAATATATAACATTAATGAAAAATAATGGTTTTCATTAGCTTTTTTCACATTTTAATAATATTTTTTGTTTTTTTTTCATGATTTCTGATATGATTTTTCATGAGGGTAATGTTTGTTAATTGATGTTTAATCTGAATATAAATTTAGTCTATTTTTATCTTTTTTAAGTCATATCCTATGTTGGATTAATTATAATGAAACTAATAGTGTAAAATTCTTTCAAATCGAAATCTAAGTGTTCTTTAAAATTTCCTTTTTGAAAAAATTAGATTTAAATATTATATTTCTCTATATAATAGTATGGATAAGGAGTTTAAGTTTTTGATTATCACCTCTTTTTACAATACTGAATTATATATCAGGGAATGTATCGAGTCAGTAATCAATCAGACACTGGATTTTGAGGATAATGTGCAATTGATACTGATTGATGATGGTTCTACTGACGATTCAAGAAGTATTGCATTAAAATATCAGGAATCATACCCGGATAATATTCTCATTTTATCACAAGACCATGCTGGCCAGTCAGCTGCCCGAAATTTAGGTTTAAAATATGCAACAGGAGAATATGTAAATTTTTTGGATAGTGATGATAAATTATCTCCAAATGCACTGGAAGTCATCTATAATTATTTCAAAAATAATCTTAATGTAAATGTTGCATCAATTCCATTGATATTTCTTGGAAGTGATGATGAGAATCTTTTGCTTGAAAACTATAACTCCAATAAGTTAATCGACGTATATGAAGATTATACGTATCCTCAATTAAGCATATCCTCATGTTTTATAAAAAAGGACATCTTGAATAATTATTCATTTGATGAAAAATTAATGATAGGTGAAGATTCACTGTTGATAAATGAAATATTGATTAATGAAGGAAAATATGCAATAATAAAGGACGCTAAATATTACTTTCGTATAATGCCTGATGAATCCGCATGCTCTGATACTGTTAAACTCCAAAAAGATTTCTTTAATGATAAAGTAACTTATTTTTACAAACAGTTAATTGATTATTCTATTGATAAGAAAGGATTTTTGCCGGATTTCATTAAATATGCTCTTGCTTTTGATATTCAAAAATATTACAACATTCCGTCCTCAACTGTTTTAAACAAATCGGAGTATATTGAATTTAGAAAATCTCTTCAGGACGTGCTGGCCTACATTGATGATGAAATCATATTAAATCATAAGTTTTTAGGTGAAACTATCAAATCATTTTTGATTTATTTGAAAAACAATGAATTTCACATTGATGTTGAAGCAAATATGGTATCCTTAAAATCCAATGAATATACCATTGATAATTTGCATAAAAGTTTATTGGTTGTTGATGTTGTGGAAATCATTGAAAACAGTTTAAATTTCTCAACATTTTTCAGAAGCAGTTGTGATTATAAATATTTTACAATGCAAGCAGTTAAAGTTAAAAATGACGGTTTACAGGAAATTTATGAAGGAAAATTCTTTGACTATCCGACAACTAACAGATATCCGCGCGAGTCAATTGGGGTTTGCTGGAATTTTGATTATTGCGTTGACTTTAAAATCCCGATTTCCAAAGGAGAAGTTTCAAGAATTTATTTCAAATTGATTTATGATGAAGACGGAAAACATGCAGTAATGCACAATCCTCTGCAGTTCCAGAATTATGATGCGGGCCTTTCTAAAGTCTGCAACTATCTGATTAAAGATGATCAAATGGTGATATACAACAGGGGTGACGAGTCATTTTACCTGCAGCCCTATTCATTTTTAAAGTCCGCAAAACTTGAAATAGTGTCCATGCTGAAAATGATTAAGGACCACAACAGCTCATCAGTTCCCGGAATATTTTACCATTTATTATATCTGTTCCTATATCCGTTCATGAGAAACAGGCGCATCTGGCTATTCCAGGACCGTGTCGACATTGCGGATGACAATGCAAAACACTTATTCCGGTATGCCATAAAACAGGATGATGAAATCGAGAAGTATTTTGTAATCAGCAAGGACTGTGAAGACTTCGGTGAAATGAAAAAGATTGACGATAACATCGTGCCTTTGGGTTCATTTAAAAATAAGTTCCTGTACCTGTTTGCTGAAAAAATGATTTCCTCTCATGTAAACCACAGCTGGCTGAATCCGTTTTTCAATCCGAAAAGACCGTATTATAATGGATTTTTGACTGTTGAGAAATGTTTCCTGCAACATGGGGTTATTAAGGATGACCTGTCAAGCTGGTTTAGGAAATTCTTCCAGAACCTGCATCTGTTTTTAACATCATCTGATTATGAGCGAGATTCAATACTTGGAGACACCTACAATTATGATGAAGAGGTTGTTCAGGCATTTGGACTTCCTCGCCATGACAATCTAAAGTTTGGAGTTGCCAAAAAGGAAATTTTATTTGCACCGACCTGGAGAAAGCATCTGATAAACAGGCAGGCATTTGAAAAATCCGAATATTACTACCGTCTCAACAGCTTTTTAAATAATGAAAGGCTACTGAATGCAATTAAGGACAAAGGTTATAAACTTGTATTCAGACCTCATTATGATTTGCAGCCTTTCCTTGATTTATTCACAATAGATACTGAGGTTATTGAAGTGAATACTCATGATTCCTATCAGACAATATTCAATAATTCTGCAGTAATGATTACTGATTATTCCAGCGTATTTTTCGACTTTTCATTTCTTAAAAAGCCTGTAATCTATTATCATGAGGGAAATGACTACCATTATGATGAAGGATATTTCAGCTATGAAGAAATGGGTTTCGGTGATGTAATAGATAATGAAGAGGATTTGGTTGAAAAGATTATTGAATACATGGACAATGACTGCGAAATGGAAGAAAAGTACAAAAAACGTGTAGATGAATTCTTCAAATACACTGACCAAAAAAATTGCAGTCGTGTTTATGACTGGTTATATCAACATTAACTATATATTTTATTTAAAATATATTTAATAATATTAATATTTTGATTTTAGGGGTATTTATGGGCGATTTTGATATTTCAATAATAAGATTAATAAATAATGATATTTTAACCATTGAGGAGTCAATCGATTCTATCATTTCCCAGAACAGGGACTTTAAAGAAAACATTCAACTCATTTTACTTGATTTGGGAAGCAGTGATGGGTCTTATGAAGTTGCTAAGGAATATGAAGAAAAATATCCCAACAATATTAAATTAATGCAGTATCGTGACGAATCTTGGGCATATGGTGTTCATTTCAATAGGGCTTTAAAGGAAGCTGAAGGTGAGTTTATCCACTTTTTTGACCCAAGATCAGAATTATCTCAAAATGCATATTCCGAAGCTAAAAAATACATCAAGAAATATTCTTCAGAAGTTGACATAGTTTATATTCCTGTTTATTATTTTGATAAAAAGGCAAAAGTGCTTCGCCCTAAGGTAGATTATGTTAAAAGCGATATTGTAGATGTTAAAGAACATATCGACCATTCAATCATTTATTTGGGTGCGGCATTCATCAAGAAAGATGCAATTGGGGATTTGCAATTTGACGAAGTGCTTATTGACTGTGAAATCGATTTGTTTTTCACAGAGATATTGATGAAAAAGGAAAAGTATGCATTGGTTCATAATACCAAATTCATTCGTAACAAGAAAAAATTGCCAAATAAATATAAGACACCTAAATATGTTAAAAACAAGTTTAATTTATTCTTCAATCATTTTATTGATAAGTTCAACGGTGATGTTCCAAGATATATTCAATATTTATTGGTCAGTGAATTGAATCCGATTGTCCGTATTGATGATTTGAACGAATTTTATGACCCTAAAGAAACAGAAATCGAGGACATAAACGAATATTACGGTTTTGATGAAGGAATCGATTATGTGCCGGATGATTATGATCCGAAAAAGGAAATCGACAACTTTTGGAATGAACTATACAATGTTCTGGATGTTTTAAATCTCCCTGATTTGGAGGTTCACAATGAAGTTCCAAGGATTACAAGGTCATTTCTGGTATGTCTGAAAAACAGGGATTTCCATGTCGAATCAAGGGAGGATTTAAATAAGGTATTCTTAAAGTCAAATGACTATCTCATCAACAGTCTTCATTTCCATAAGCTAAGAATAGACATTATTGAGCTGATTGGAGATACTCTCAACATATCAGGTTCCCTTTCAAGCAATTCATATACTGAAAATATAACAGTTGAGCTAACACGTGAATTTGCAAACGGTAAAAAAGATGTTTTCATTGGAAAATTTGTTGAATATCCAACAACAAACAGACGTATTAAAACTTTTTTAGGCATTGATTGGCAATTCCCATACAATTTCGATTTGAACATTCCATTAACCAAAGATGAAGTGTCCAATCTGACATTTAAGATAGTATATGATGATGAAAATCACCATGTTGCAATGGACAATCATATCGTATTTCGTGAATTTGCGGGACTGTCCAATTTAGGAAATTACCTGATTAAAAATGGAAGAATAATCTTTTTCAGAGGAAGAACATTCTACATCCAGCCATATTCATATTCATCAGTTTTAAAACTTGAATTCAAAGCACTCATCAGGATTTTAAGGGCAGGAGGTCCATTCCTGCTTCAGGGAATATTTTACCGCATTGTCTATGTGCTCCTGTATCCGTTCTGGAAAAACAGGACAATCTGGCTGTTCATAGACCGTGACATCATAGCCGATGACAATGCTGAGCATTTATTCAAATATTGCATCAAGCAGGATGATGAAATAGAAAAATATTTCATTATAAATAGGGACAGTCCTGATTATGAAAGGTTAAACAGCTCCCTTGACAATGTTGTTGCTTTTGGATCATTCAAGCATAAAATAAAATATCTATTTTCTGAAAAAATCATGATTTCCCAGGTTACAAGAGGTATCCTAAATCCTTTCACCCATGAAAATAGCTATATCTACGAAGGTTTATCCACCTATAAATTCTGCTTTTTACAGCATGGAGTAACAAAGGATGATATCTCATGGTGGATTAAGAAGTACCATAAGAATCTATACATGTTTTTAACAGTATCCGATTTGGAAAGGGATTCAATGGTCAATGGTTATTATAACTATGAGGAAGACAGAATTCCTGTTTTGGGATTTCCTCGCTATGACAATCTGAAAAGCGACCCTCAAAAAGAGATATTGTTCATCCCTACATGGAGAAGAAAACTTGATAATCCTGAAAAGATTTTAAACTCAGAATTCCTCCAAAGCATAAACAGCTTTTTAGGCAATGAAAGATTAATTGAAAAGGCCAATGAACTCGGCTACAAGATTGTGTTCAGACCTCACCCTGAGCTTTGGAAATTTTTAGACTTTATCAATTTGGAAAATGCCGTTTTATCTGAAGGTCCGTATCAGGAAATGTTCAAAACAGCTTCATTAATGATTACAGACTATTCATCAGTCGCCTTTGATTTCGCTTATCTCAAAAAGCCAGTTATCTATTATCAGGATGGATATTATCATTACGGCGAAGGATATTACGATTATGAAACAATGGGCTTCGGTAAGGTAGTTGAAGATGAAGACGCCTTAGTTGATAAAGTTATTGAATATATGGAAAATGACTGTAAAATGGAGGATGAATATGCGGCAAGGGTCGATTCATTCTTTAAATACACAGATAAGAATAATTGTAAGCGCGTATACGAGTGGCTTTTAAAGCATTAGGGCAATTTTTAATTGTCATTTTCAACTTTTTTTTTAACAAATTTTTTTCATATGATTTCAAGTGGCGGTTTTTGCATCTTAATCACTGATTTTTGCATTTTGGAAACATCTCCAAATAGCCATTTATATAGTCTTTTACCAAGTTATATTAACGAATAGTTATTTGGTGATACAAAATGGATATAAGAAAAGAAGCCGAAAGAAGAGTTGATGCAAAAATCGAATTTCAAGAAAATCTATATAAATATTTGATTGTAAATTTAATAATAGCAATAGTTAGCATATATTTTTTACAAAGTTTCTGGTTATTGTTCTTTGTAATGTTTTTCTGGGGAATCGGTGTTTTGGAAAAGTTCTTTAAGGCATATTCATTTCATGATCTTGCAGGACATGATTATAGGGAAAAGATGATTAACAAGGAAATTTCTAAAATGGGTGATTAGATGAGTGATATAAGGTCCAGAGCAGAAAAACGTGTAGATGATAAAATAAAATTTTACAGAAACTTCACAGCATATGTTATCGTTAATGCAATGCTGGCTATTATTAACTGGTATTTCACTCCTGAATTCTGGTGGGTTGCATTTCCATTATTTTTCTGGGGTATTGGAGTACTCAAAGACTTTTTAATGGCATTTGTATTTGTTAATTTCGATAATGAAAGTTACAGGGAACATAAAATTCAGGAAGAAATGGAAAAATTAAGGAAATAAATCATGAAAGTGAATCTATTTGTATCAAAAGACATCAAAGAGCCTTATGCAGACATTCATACAGATCAACTGACTGACAATATTACAAAGGCAATGTCCATTCTTGAAAGCGATGACTCAAATGATATGCTTGCAGTCAAGAAAGGATCAGACATTGCCCTTTTGGAGTTCAGCGATGTGTTCATGCTTCGTGTTGAAGATAAGCAGGTTAAGGTGTACACTGAAAAAGTCGAATATCTCATTAAAAAACCTTTATATCAGGTTGAAGAGACTTTAAGTTCGGATTTTGTAAGAATATCCAAAACGACTATCGTTAATTTAAGAAAAATTGAAAGAGTAGCTCCCTCATTAAAGGGAATGATGTTTATACAGCTTAAAAATGGTTTAAAGGACAATATCTCAAGAAAATACTTGCCGGATTTTAAGCAGGCATTGGATTTATAGGTGAAAACATGAAAATAGATTTGATAAAAAGATTGGCGTTGGGTGCTTTCGTGGGCTGTTTTATTGTAATGCTCATCATGGTTTTAATTTCTCTACAGGATGGTCCTCAAAATGTAAGCTTTAATGGGACAACAATGATAAATGCCTTTTTGGGGTCAATCGTTGTCGGCTGGGGATTTTCATTGACAGGCATTATCTATGAACGTGAAGACATTGCATTTCCTCTTCAGGTTGCATTCCAGATGGGTATTGGAATGCTGATACTGTTCATAGTCGCAATTTATCTTCAATGGATGCCTGTTAACCTTGGAATTGGCATTATTGTCGAATGGGTAATAATTGCCTGTGTATTTGCAGCGGTTTTCTGGTGTGGCTTTTACATATATTATTATCTGGTTGCCCGTGACCTGAATAATAAGTTAAGTGCTAAAAAATAGATTAAAGTAAATAGCTAAGCTATTTACTCTTTATTTAAATTTCTTTTATATCCGACGGCCAACAGTATCAGTGTAAATATGATGATGGCAATGAAATATTTCAAATCAATTTCTGTTTTTTTAGATACTGAGGGGGTTTCATTAAGTTCATATGCCTTTTTATCGTTATTTGTTTCTCCGGGAGATGATGCTGAATTTCCAACAGCAGAATTTTGTGAATTTTGAGTGTTTTCATTAACATTTGATGTTGTTGAATTGACATTTGTTTTATCCGCAGCGGTTTTTTTAATTTCTGGTGTTTTTTCTTTGATTGTTTCTTTAGGAGTGGTTTTAGCTTTGGAATCAGTTTTATCTTTAGGATTATTTTCACTTTCAGGCTTTATGAATTTGTTATTCAAATCCTCCAGTGAATCATCCGGGAAGTAGTCTTCAAGCAGATCTGAATATCTGTTTAATAAATCGACATTTAATTTAGTGAATAAGTCAGATTTTATTGTTTTTGATACTTTACTTCTGGGTGTGACATTGTCCGGATCGATTACTGATGAATCATTCGGATCTTCACTGCCCCAATCGTTATTGTCGAATTGGGTGTACAGGTTATAGGAATTCTTCCATTTTATGAATATTTCCTTACCGTACGGTGAAGTGTTGTTTGTAATTAGATTGTCATGGACATTCATCTCGGTTTTCTGATTATACATAGGCTGCTGAATGTAGAATGACCCTCCAGTTTCACCACCGTCATTATTCATGATGATTGACTCCTGAAGGTTAAGATTTCCTGAAGCCATTACTGCTCCACCGTTTGTTCCTGCAGTATTGTTTAAGAATATGCATCGTTTGATGTCTGAAGTTCCGGACCAGCTGTAATATGCTCCTCCCCATTCATCGGCATGATTGAACATAAAAATACAGTCCTGAACATCTCCGAATCCATAAACGCTAACTCTTATAGCTCCTCCATCACGATGAGCAGAGTTATTGATGAAAACACAATTGTAAATGTAGGAATTGGCATAGCATGTTGTTATTGCTCCCCCGTCATGGTCTGCATGATTGTTGAGGAATAATGAGTTGTTGACTAGTAGATAACCTCTTTCCTTTTTGGTACCATAATTGGAAATGCCTCCTGCATTGGTATTGTTTAATGCGGTATTGTTGATGAATATGCAATTGTCAACAGTCACATGCCCGGTTTCTATGGAAATTGCACCGCCAAAATTATCTGACAATCCATTAATGAACGTAATGTTTTTGAAGGTAACATGGACATCGTTGCTTCTTATAAGAAAAATGCTTGATTTTTCTTCGCCGTCAATAATTATGTCTCTGGGATTTCCCTTTCCCTGTATTGTGATGTTTTTGGTAATCTGGACATTATGGATTTTATAGGTTCCAGGTTTCAGGTTAACCGTGGCATTGTTTTCAGCATTAACAATCTTATTTTCCAACGGTGAAACATCATTTTGATGGCTATTCTCACTAATCTGTAGAGCATTGTCCTGTTCGCTTACAATTTGTAGGCTGTCAGTGAAGTTATCGTTTGCCGCTACACAATTCAGTGAAATAATGGCAATTGCAAATAGCAGTAATATTGATATGCATTTTGTTTTCATGTTTTTCACCTCCCTTTTTTTGAATTAAAAGGATATAGTAATACAAAACATTGTATTTAATGACATATATGTATATTCATATCTTATAAATTTATTTTTTTATAAAAATTCGTTTTTTTGTTTAAAAACTATTATTATTTCTTTTTTTCTTATTTTAATTAAATATTATTTATTTTTTCAATATGAAATTATATACATCAAGTTAAATTTGTAATATACATATTTTTATAGTTTAATAATTAATTTTACTTATTAATAATATATTATATTATTTATTATTAGTTAAAATTTATTTAATTAATATTATATTGATTTTTAATTGGTTTTTATATTTTTTTTGATAATCGATAAACGATAATATTTATATTGCATGTCGTTACATAAATAATATTCACTAGTATAGAATCATTGTCAATTTATTGGATATTTTTCCAGTAATTTTTTTCATTAATTGACTTTCATATTAGTATCAAAATTTCAAATAATTAATTATGGAGAAATAAATCATGAATAAAAAGAAGATATTAGTATCTTTTCTTTTAGTTGTTTTAATTGCAATATCTATCGGTTCAGTTTCAGCGGAAGATGCAACTGATGTTGCAGTAACTAAAGACACATCAGATGTTGTAATTGCTGATTCTATTGAACCTACTGGCGCTACTGTTGCTGATGTTCAAAAAGCAGTTGACACAGCTAAAACTGGAGATATAGTTGATTTAAGTAAAAATGCAGAATATGATTTCACCAATCAAACTGTAACTATCGCTACAGATGGTATCACTATCGACGGTAAAGGTACCACAACAATTAAAGGATATGGTGACGGTAATGGTATTTTCGCTATAAACAAAGCTCAAAACGTTACCATTCAAGGTATCAAATTCATTGACACCAATCCTAAAAACGATTTCAGATATAATGGAACTACTGCCGGATGGGGTGTAAGTGTTTCAGCAGCTCCTGGCACTTTGGTAAGAGACTGTGAATTCACTGATTTCAACAGTGGTATTGTTGTAATGCAAACTACAGGTTGTACCATTGAAAACAACAAATTCAATGGAGGTTACTCAACCAAATTAGCTAATGATCCTACTGTAAACAAAGAACAAGGTTCCAAATCATTAAACATTTACAGACAATCTGCTGAAGTTGTTGTAAGAAACAACTCTTTCGTAGGACCAATTCTCGATGGTGTATCCATTGCACAGGGTAGTGGATCCAACCAGGTCATCGACAACTACTTTGAAGGTAACTGTTACTCCATTTACTTCGGTGGAGCTTCCACTGCAGGTTCTGTAGTTAAAGGTAACACTTTCGTTAACTGTGGTTTTTTCAAAGAAGGTGACATCAACTGGGAAGGTTTACCAGTAATAAGTGTCCAAAAATCATCTGATAACATTTCAATTTCAGACAACACATTCAAAGCAATTAACAAAAATATATTAATTGCAGCTGAAAAAGGTAATGAAGCACACGGTGCTCCAACCCAAATCGGTAACATTAACGTAACCGGAAACACAATTGAAAAATACACTGATGATGCTAAAGACATTGTTTTATTCCACATTTTAGTAAGGGAAAGTAATTCTTTAGAAATTACCTCTCCAATTAACGTAACTGGTAACACTTTAGTTGACACTGCTAAAGGTGTTTCTATCGAATTTGACGGTAAAGAAATTTTCTCAGCATCCAATGCTTACTTAAACACTACTTTAGATGCAAATAAAGTATTCAGTAATGAAACTTTATATAACACTGTCCTAACTGTTAATGATATTAAAACTTACGTTGGCGATAAAGCTGTATTGAAAGTTGTTTTAACCGATTCTAACGGTATTGGATTATACAACAAATTGGTAAATGTTTTCATTGACGGCACTGACCTTTCAGGAAATACTGATAATAATGGTGTTTTAGAGTTTAATATCACTGGAAAATCTTTTGGTACAAATTATGTTACTGCAGCATTTTTAGGTGAAGGTAATCTTTATAAAGGATCCTTAGACACTGCTAAAATTACTGTTGCTAAAAAAGCAACTACTTTAACAGCTGCTAAAACAAAAGTTTCAGGTAAAGTTAAAAAAGCTATCAAAGTCAAAGTTACTTTGAAAAACGGTAAAAACGCTATTAAAGGTAAAAAAGTAACTGTAAAAGTTAATGGTAAAACCTTCAAAGCAACTACCAATGCTAAAGGTGTAGCTACTCTCTCTGTAAAAGTAGCTAAAGCTGGTACTTTCTCTGCTAAAGTTAAATTTGCAGGAGACAGTGCTTACAAAGCTTCTTCATCTAAAACTGTAAAATTCACTGTAAAAAAATAGATAAGTAATATTTTATTACTTATTTTTTCTTCTTTTTTTAGCATAATACTTTAATTTAATCATTTCTAATTGTTTTTGGTGCATACATGAAATTAAATCAAGTTTTTGCAATAATTGCATCGATTTTAACTATTATGTTAGGGGGAGGATATTATTAACAAAATTAAGTTCAGATTACTGATGTTGTTAATGCTTGTTTTTTCGATATTGCTTGTCAATGCAGTTTATGCGCAGGACAACAGTACTGCCAATTTATTTGAGAGCACTGATGATTTTGGTTCAATTCAGGTTTTGATTGATAATGCGAAGAGTGGCGATTCAATCCGTCTGGATGATAAGACATATCTTGGCAACGGTTCTGCAATAACAATAAATAAGGACATTTCGATTTACGGGTCCAAGTCATCAAATACCGTATTGGATGCTAATTACAAGTCCAATATATTGTATATTTCAAAAAATGTGAATGTTGATGTATATGATTTAACTTTCATCAACGGTAAGACTTCACAAAATGGCGCAGCTATTGACAATTATGGAATTTTAACAATCAGGGATTCCAAATTCATCAATAATTATGCCGAATGCGGTGCGCTACGAGGATCTTCAGGTTCTAAAATAACTGTTTATAATTCTTTATTCGAAAACAATAATGGGGAATTCGGTGCGGCAATCGATAGTTACAGCACCAATGCCAAAATTATCAACTGTACTTTCATTAAAAATCACAGTCATGAAGGCGGAGCTATCTACAACAGATTCGGTGATATTCAGCTAATCAATTCCTCATTCATTAATAATTCGGCTACACGGGGTGGCGGAATATACAACAACAGAGGATATCTGATAGTCAAAAACTCCAAATTTTATTCCAACTCAGCATCCCATTTGGGCGGAGGAGTTAAAAGTTGGGGAATGTGTGATATTTATGACAGCGACATAAGGTACAATACCGGCCAATACGGTGGTGGTGTTTACATATCAGAGGACACCATGCATGTCGAAAACTCCATCATTGAAAACAACCGTGCTGAAGAAGGCGGAGGTTTGATAGCCGATTCCTTTGGTACTCTAATTATCAAAAATTCTAAAATAAACAATAATCGTGCGGTATATGGCGGAGGAATATCAAGTTCCTGCGGGCACCTGAATGCGACAGACTGTATTTTAAATGGTAATGTTGCTAATGAAGAAGGTGGAGGAATATATTCCACATTAGGTACAATTGCAGGTGTCAAATTCACATTCTATCTTCAGAATGTTTCATTAAACAATAACTCTGCTGAATACGGTGGGGGATTGGCTTTGGGGAATGTTATTAATAAGATGGTTGGCGTTGTTTTAGCCAATAATTCTGCCGTTGAAGGTGGAGCAATTCATAATGCGGGCAATTTAAACCTCGATAAATTTACAGTAACATCCAGCTTTGCAAATACCGGTGGGGCAATATATAACAAAGGGACCATAAATTTAACTAAATCCACATTAAATTATAATTCTGCAGATAATGGTGGAGCAATTTACAGTATTAATAAGTTAAATATTTCAGATTCCACTTTTAATCATAATAAAGCCACATCAAATGGAGGAGCAATATATAATTTGGGAGATTTAAATCTGTTTAACAGTAAACTTGATTATAATAAAGCCAGTTTTGCCGGTGCAATATATGATGTAGGCAAAACAACTGAAATAGATTATTCATCATTTAACAGTAACACTGCCGACCGTGGGGCAGCCATTTATTCGGACACCAATTTATCAATTTCCAATTCCAAATTCCAAAAGAACACTGTTTCCCATAGTCTGGGCGTTATTGATGTTGCAAAAGGATATGTAAATATTTCCAACTCATTATTTGATTCAAATACCGGTTCTGATGAAGGTGGAGTAATATTCAACATTAACGGAACTGTTTTGATAAATAACTCTCAATTCACATCAAATGCTGCAGTAAGCTACGGTGGAGCAATCGATAATGCCGGAAAATTAACAATGATCAATTCATTTTTCGATAAAAACCAGGCATACGGTGCGGGAGCCATTGATAATGGCGGTGAGTTAACAATTATTAAATCCAACTTCACAAACAATAAGGCAACTAAAAATGGAGGGGCAATCGACAACAACAATCAGCTTAACATAGTTGGATCCGTTTTTGAAAACAATGTTGCCGGAAATTGGGGTGGAGCAATAATTGCAAGAAATGATATCAATTTAACTCATAGCTCACTATTTTCAAATAAGGCATCCGCTGGCGATGCTATTTTCCTAAATGGTAAAGATAGCAATGTTTCAAATAACTGGTGGGGAAATAATACTCCCGACTTTGAAAAATTGTTTAATGATGGTTCAGTTGCGTTAAACTGGATTATAATGAGCCTTGAAAATACATCTGGAATGATGCAATATGAAAAGGCATCACTAGTCATTGACCTGTCTGAAATTTCAAACAGAAACGGTTCAATCTCCAATTTGGATTCACCTGAAATGCTTCCTACATTTAAGGTTAATGTAATCGGTGGGGATGACGTGCTTGTGAATAACGGATTTTTCTCTGATTCAGTGGTACTTCCTGGAAAAAACCCTGTGACATTTAGATTAAACAATCAAAGTTTCGTTTTCAAAACTGTTAAAAATCCGTCAAAGATTATCAAAAATAAAAATGTCGTTGTGGATTATAACGGCAAGGCCACATTTAAGGTTCGTGTCATTGGAAACAATGGGGAAATTGCCGGTAAAAATGAAGTTGTTGTAATGAAAGTCAAAGGTAAAAATTATAATGTTAAAACCAATGTTAAAGGTTATGCATCAAAAACATTTGATTTCACTCCGGGAAAATACACAATAACAACCACTTACAAGGGATCAACAGTCAAAAACACAATTACTATTAAAAAAGTCTTAAAGGCTAAAAGTGCCACTGTGAAAAAGGCTAAAAAGGTCAAATATTCAGCGACTTTAAAAACAAGTAAGGGCAAGGCCATTTCCGGCAAGAAAATCACTTTCAAGATTAACGGCAAAATCTACTCTGCTAAAACCAATAAAAAGGGCATAGCTACTGTTGGCTTTAAGAATTTAAAAGTGGGAAAATATTCCGTTGTTGTCAAGTATTTGAAATCTCAAGTTAAAACAACTTTGAAAATTAAAAAATAGTGATGAGGTTAATTCACCTCATTTTCATTTTATTTTTACAGTTATCTTTTTTTGTGAAGCTTTATAGGAGCTATCTCCTGCAAATTTAATCAATGCAGTAAATTTTCCTTTTTTTGTTAATTTGATTTTAAATGTAGCTTTTCCTTTAACCGTCTTTGCAGCATATGTTTTTTTGTTTACTTTTAGAGTTACCTTCTTTTTATTGAGTGTTTTTCCGTTTCCTTTTAATGTTATTGTTATTTTTTTGGTTTTTGCCTTTGCTTTGAATGTTTGTGATTTTGCAGTTATTGCTGTTTTGATTTTGGTTTTGGTTGTCTTCTCTTCATTTTTAAATAATATTTTATTGATATATGTTGTTGGACTGTTTATGTAAATTTCATTCTCATATGTTGTTTTTTTATCAAAGGATAAATTTTCCAGACTTATTTTTTGTGAAGTTATATATAAAGAATTTCCGTGTGATTTGGCAATGTTATTGCTGAATTGACTGTTGTTGACACTTAATTCTTCATATTTGGCATAAATTCCGCCACCGGAATTTGCAGTGTTTTGAGCAAAAATGGAATTTTCAACATTTCCTTTTGCATTGAAATAAATTGCGCCGCCGTCTGTATTTGCATTGTTTAATTTGAATGTGGATGATTTTACCATTCCCTCTTTATCAAACAGTATTGCTCCTGCCCATAATGCAGTGTTGTTTGTGAATGTGGAATTTTCTACGGTTCCGTCCTGCATAAAGTATAGGCATCCGCTTTCACGGTTAGCCAAATTGTTTTTAAAAATTGAATTTTCAACAGTTCCTTTTCCTTTAAAGAATATTGCTGCTGCAAACATTCCGGTATTGTCAGTGAACGGGGAGTTTTTCACAATAAGATTTTCATCGGCGGTTATTCCTCCTCCGTATCCAATTGCTATGTTTTTATCGAATTGAGTGTTTTCGACAAGCCCTGTTTTGAAAAAGTATATTCCTCCACCGTCTCCACCTTCATTATGGGTAAATGTGGAATTTAGGACGGTTCCTTTTTCAACGAAGTATATTCCTCCTCCGAGCAGTGTTGCATAATTGTCTTTTAGGGTTGAATTGATTACGGTTCCTTCGTTTTCAAAATTCAGACCTCCGCCAAAATAGGCGCTGTTATTCTCAAAATTTGAGTTTATAACTTTTCCATTGTTTTCAAAAAAGATTCCTCCGCCTATATTTGGTGTGGCACTGTTTTTCACCTGGCAGTTTATCAATGTTCCGCCGGATCCGCTCCAATGTATTGCGCCTCCGTTTTCCTGAATTTTTCCATTAATGAGGTTTATATTTTTTAATATTACATTATCTGACTTTATATTGAAAATTCTGGCTTTCTGATTGGCGTTTATGGTATGTCCCTGTCCGTCAATGGTTAAACCATAAATATCTATCGGTATCCCTTTGGAATATTCTGTATCTCCGGCTGAATTGAATGCATAATCTTTAGTTAGATATGCCTGTTTTGATTCACGGGATTTGTTTATTTCAATTGAAAGCTGTGAAAAATCTCCAATATCATTTTTTTCAGTTAAAATTTCTTTATAATCTGGTGTATTTAAAGTATCGGAACTTTTATTCATCTCTGCTGCATTCACGCAGGATATGCTTAAAAATAATATGATTATGCTACATATTAATGCGATTTTGTATTTTATGCTTAATCCCCCATTCTTTGTATAATTTGAATTTTATTTTTGTATCTATATGTATTTTACTTCATTTCATAAAATAAATATATTAAAATTTAAGTAGTTTTTCGCAAATAAATAGTAATATATTAAATATATTGATAGTAAATATGTATATATTGACAAAATATGTCAATTGTTATAAAATTAAAACTGTGGGAAAAATATGAAATTAAAGAAAATCTTAATTATATTATCTTTGTTATTGGCTGCAATGATGTTTATAGGCTCTGTTTCAGCTATACAGGATAATAACTTAAATTTAACTTCAGATGTATCTGGCGATATGTTGCAATCTGTTGACGAAAATATGATGACAGCTTCAGCTGACGATGATACTTTATCGGCTTCTAAAACAATCACTGTTGATGTTGTCGGAGAAAATCACAATGAAATGAATGACAAAACAATCAAAAAGGCGTTTGATGATGCCAACGACGGAGATACAATTATTATCAACGGAAAT
The DNA here is from genome assembly GCA_900318035.1 of uncultured Methanobrevibacter sp. Lineage (GTDB taxonomy): Archaea > Methanobacteriota > Methanobacteria > Methanobacteriales > Methanobacteriaceae > Methanocatella. Next base: position 11,749 of record ONJC01000008.1, on the reverse strand, counting down.
TACTATGAACATGTTCATAGGGTGATTGATAAGAAACTGACAATAAAAAGTGATGTCGGAACCTCTTTCAGCCACTGTTCCAATCAGGGCTCTGCCGATTCCGGCCATCAGGGAATATTTTATCTGACTTCAAAGGCTAGCGGCACAATTATTGAGGGTTTCAACTTCAACAATGACAACGGAATGTTATTTGACAATCAGGGATACAGCATTCTCATTGATGGTGCTTCAAATGTAATCATAAGAAACTGTACATTTTCAAACAATGGTGTCGGCGATGCAATTAGGCTGGAAAATGCAAAGGGCATCACTATTGAAAATTCAGTCATTGCTGATGCAGTTTATGGAATAAATATTAAAAATTCCAGAGATGTCACTGTTGGGGATTCAGATATCAAGAACCATAAAATTGCAGGAGTTTCAGTTTCAGGATCAAGCAAGAATACAAAAATAATCAGCAATAACATCACCAGCAACGGTGTTGGTGTTAATCTGACTTCATCCAATGGAGTATACATTTTAAGCAATTATATTGCTCATAATACTCATGGTGTTTATGTAAACTGCAACATTACCAAAATAGAGATTAAAGGTAATTTCTTCAATCAGAATAAGGTATATGAGGTTTTAAATGACTATCGTGTTAGAAACATGGTGGATATGGTTAAAAAAATCGGTTATCGTGATTTGGAAATTATCGACAATAACTATATGGTAGGTCTTGAAGGCGCACAGGATGAAAGGCCCGTTTACCGCATTACCTATGATTATAAGGGCAAAAATAAAGGGGACTACTCTTACGACTCTGTAAATGATGTTTTCAAATATGTTGGTGACGGCAAAGGGGATTACACAGAAAATAAGGGGGCAGTCTTTTTGAGATATGTGTTTGAGATAAATAAAAATGTAAATTGTCCTGTAATCTTTTATGTCTATGAAGGAGGAAAGCAATGGTCATTGAGTGGAAATTATGAACTCCAGTTAAGTGAAATAACCCAGGTCAAAAAGGGAAAATACTCCATTTCCATTGTGGATGAAAACGGAAACATTGCAAAGGACTTAAGTTCCGTTCCGGTAACATTCTACTTAAACAAGGCCACTAAACATGTAAAACCTGATGAAGGAGATATCTACAGAACAGTAATGATGATTAACGGAACTGCAACCGTAAGATTCTATCAGGATGAATTTGCCCAAAGCGGCAATGTCATAACTGCAGTTGTCCCGACAAACGGCGCTAATTTTGACAATAAGGTATCCAAATCTTTCAGTGTCAATGATGCAGACATACCTGGAACACCATCAAATACCACATTAACTGTTTCAGATTTAAGCACTTATCCAAATTCCAATCAGAAATTTACAGTTACATTAATGGACACTAACGGCAATCCTGTTGTTGGTGAAAGCATTACAATTGAGCTCAATTCCAAAAAATATTCTCCAGTAACTGACAATAACGGAAAGGCAACAATTAAAGTATCCATTCCAAAAGAGGGAAGCTATGTTGCCAAAGTTGCATATCCTGGCGATGAAGCCGATTATGAGGGATGCAGTGCGCAGGCAAACGTCAATGTCAAAAAGCAATCGACAAAAATTGTCGCATCCAACATGAACATGATTCCTAAAATGGCGGAATATTATTCAGTTACATTGAAGGATGCATCAGGCAATGTTGTTGCAAAGCAAAAGGTAACATTTGCAGTCAACGGCAAAAAATACACCAAAAAGACAAACAGCAAAGGTGTAGCTAAAGTTCAGTTGAAATTTGCCAAAAATAAGAAAACCTATAAGATAACTGTCAAATTTGCCGGAAACGACAAGTATAAGGCAGCTTCAAAAACAAATAAGATCACTGTTAAATATTCATCAAAAACCGCCAAATTAACGGCTCCTAGTGTAACAATTCCTCCAAAAACATCCAAAACATATGCTGTCACATTAAAAGACGGAAACGGAAAAGGAATTGCTAAACAGAAAGTAACCGTTAAACTCAATGGCAAAACTTACACTAAAAAGACAAATTCCAAAGGAAAAGTCAGTGTTAAAGTCAAATTCTCAGGTTTAAAAACTTATAAGGTCAGTGCAAGTTATAAAGGAAGTAAAATATATAAAAAAGCTTCATCAACTGGCAAAATCAAAGTTACAAAAACTGCAACCAAACTTACCGCTCCTACAGTTTCAGCTCTTCCAAATGAAGCTAAAACCTACACTGTAACCTTAAAGACTAATGCTGGAAAGGCTTTGTCCAAACAGAAACTAACAATCAAATTCAATGGAAAAACCTATACCAAGACCACTGACAATAAAGGCAGGGTTACATTGTCTGTAAATTTAGCCGATGAAAAAACATATCCTGTAGTTGCAAAATATAAGGGAACTGCAATTTACAAAGCATCCAAAGCTACCGGTAACATTAATGTTTCAAAATTGGATACTGCTATTGAAAGTTATGACAGGACATATTCCTTTGACTCTCAAAAGGATTATAAAATTTCTCTAAAGGACGTTTCCGGAAATCCATTAGCCAATAAAACAATAAAATATACAATTGATAACGTGGATTATTCAAAAGCAACCGATGAGAATGGTCAAATCAGACTGGATTTAAATGCTGATGACTCATTTGAAATAACTATTAGGTTTGCAGGTGATGATAAATACAGGGAAAGTTCCAATACAAACAGGATTGCAATTTTAAACCAGTCCGGTGTAATATTTGTTGATGGAAACCTGCCGAATTCCCAAATTCAGGATATTTTGAATTCAGCTCCCGACAAATCCGATGTTGAATTTTTAGGGGATTATTACTTTGGCATTTCATTAACAGTCAACAAGCAATTGAATATCTATTCTAAAGAAAAAACCATTTTGAATGCAATTGAGAATAACCCGACATTAACAATAACATCTGATAATGTTAATATCACTAACTTTGCAATTTTTGGAAACTCCAGTGATGCGGTTGACATTAACGGCGCCAAAAATGTGATGTTGTCTGATAATTTTATAGTAAATCATCTGGATGAATCAAAAACCGAAGAGTATGTCAACGGAACCGTTAACATGCCGGGATACGGTGTAAGCATTTCAGATTCATCTGATGTGAAACTATTGAAAAATACAATTTCATTGTTTGAAAGCGGAATATTTGCCGAAAACTCTAAACAAGTAACCATTGACAATAACGTAATCCGAGAAAACAATTACGGTATAAAATATGGATTTGGAGTTGCAAATACTGAAATCATTAACAATGAAATTTTAGAGCAAACAGGTTTGTATATCATGACAGTGCCTGAAGGCCCTTCAGGATATGGAATATTCTTGAATAATTCAGCCGTTAATGTAACAATCAACCGCAATCATATTGCATGGAATCATTTGGGCATTTCTCTAGATGCAAATTACTCAACTGGAATTGTCGTTACCCAAAATACAATAACTGATAATGTTCTGGAAGGAATGAGATTCAATGCACCTTATGATCTTGCAGAAAATGCGGTGGAACCTATTGTAACTGATAATGCAATTTACAGAAATGCAAGAGGTCCTAGTATGATGATTTTAGGTGAAATGAGTGCAAATCCGGAAGGTATTTATGGTCCCGGCCAATGGAATGAGTCATTAAGGCTAAAACTGGATCCGAACTGGTATGGTACAAACAGTCTCGTAACATGGGATTATGACACTGGAGTTGTGGGCTATGGAACCATGTGTCCAAGAATCAGCACAACTGCCATCAAGTTCGATAATCTCACCTGCAATGCTCCTGGAAACTATAGTGTTGTATTCTATAAAAACGGAGAAGTCGCATCCAATCTTGCGGAATTTGAGTTGTATGCAACATTAAACAGGGCAACTGCAAAAGAAGTTGAAGTCAAATTCAATGTTGTCAATGGTGTGGGTTCATTTACATTTGATGCAGGCAATTACAATGGGTCCAATAATGTCATTGAAATTTCTGTAGGTTCTTTGATTGATTCCACATACAGGACATTCAAGATAACTTCTACATATAATGTTCCGGACAGTGAAATTCCAATCTAATAAATATGTTTTTGCATATTTATTCTTTTTTTATTTTTTTCATATACATTCGAGTAATTTTCAAAGCTGTTTTTCCAACTCAAACCGTTAATGTTAATGTTGACTGTGTTTAAAATTAATTCAATAGGGGTAACTGTTAAAATAATTAATCGTACTTTCATTTTAATCGACAGTATTTGCGAATCCCCGAACTGTTTTCTTAAAGTGTAATCCTAAAGTTTTCATATTCCTAATCTGAAATTTATTATCAACGATAATTTTAAGTATTATGTATCAATTACTTTTAATAGTCTTTTTTATTTAATATAATTAAATTTAAAATATTTTTAACTATTTTAATTATTGTTAGATTTATTTTTATATAAAATTTAATATTTTAGAGAAATTCTTAAATAGCTTAATGAATATATATTCTTATCGTAAGTTATGTTTGGGGTTTAAAAAATGGAAAAGAAAATAAAAGTAATAATTCTATTGTTGATTGTTTTAGTCATAGCGGGGATAGCTACACACTTGTTTTTAACTCCTTCTACTGTAGAAACTGCCGGTTCAAAAAATGTCACCGACATGATTAACAGATCAGTTGAAATACCTGCTTCAGTTAAAAATGTTGTGGCTACAAGCCCTCCAATGACTACTGTTTTATATATGATTGCACCTGATAAATTGAAAGCGGTTAACTTCCAGTGGACAGATGACGAATTGAAGTATGTTCCAAGCCAATATCATAATTATCCGGTTATTGGTGGTTGGTATGGTTCTCAGGATGGTAGTTATGAGGAATTCATCGCATCAGAACCTGATATTGTCATTGAATCTATAGATGAAGGTGGTGACGGCGATTTATCAACTGTTAAAGAACGTCAGAATAAATTCGGAAAAATTCCTGTACTCGCTGTTAATGACACTACAAACGTTGAAAAGATAGGCGATTCCATAACATTCATGGGTGAAGTTGTCGGAGCCCAGGACAATGCAAAGCAATTAAATGAATTTAACAATAAGTATTTGAATATTGTCCATGAAAAGGCATCAAAATTATCCGACAGCAATAAAAAAACAGTTTATTATGCTCAGGGTGATGACGGCCTTCAGACAAATCCGTCTAATTCAACTCATGGGCAACTGATTGATCTGGTCGGCGGAGTTAATGTTGCCGATTCTGTAAGCCAAGCAAACACAACCAGTGGAGTTCAGGTTTCAATGGAACAGGTAATCAGCTGGAATCCGGATAAGATAATCACAAATGATCCGGAATTTTATGCAAAGGTTTATAATGACTCCAACTGGGGCAAAATCAATGCAGTTAAAAATAAGGAAGTTTACTTGTCTCCACAATCTCCGTTCAAATGGTTTGACAGGCCTGTTGGAGCAAACATGATTATTGGAGTTCCATGGACTGCTAAAGTAATTTATCCTGATGATTATAAGGACATTAACATGAAGGATGCAACCAAGGAGTTCTATTCCAAATTTTATCACATTGACTTGAGTGATAATGATGCAAAACAGATATTATTGGATTCCGGTCTAAAAGAATCAAATATATAGTGATTTTATGGATAAAGAAACAAAAGAGATTATAAGTATTGTGCTTTTAATCTTTTTTCCAATAATTTTATTTTTCGCTTCATTTCTCATTGGCAGATATCCGATAAGTCCGATTGATGTTATAAACACATTGCTGTGCCCAATATTTCCTCAATGTGAAGTAAATTCAACAATAACAACTGTTGTTTTTGAAATCAGACTTCCAAGAATTATTGGGGCTCTTGTTGTCGGAGCTTGTCTTGCAATATCAGGGGCGGCTTTTCAGTCAATATTCAAAAACCCATTGGTTTCCTCTGATTTGCTGGGCGTATCAAACGGTGCGGGTTTTGGTGCGGCATTGGCTATTTTAATAAGCGGAGCCAATATCGTGACTCAGATTTTTGCATTTGTTTTTGGCTTGATTTCCGTGGCAACCACCTATTTGATTTCCAAAACTTATAAAGCCGGCGGAATTCTTGTTTTGGTTTTGTCTGGAGTTGCGATATCCGCATTTTTCAACTCATTGATATCTGCCATTAAATTTATTGCAGACCCTGATGATAAGCTTCCTGAAATTGTATACTGGTTAATGGGAAGTTTGGCATCCATCAATGATGATAAGCTAATCATGATAGCGATTCCGGTAATTGCAGGTCTTATAATACTGTTGATTTTAAGATGGCATATGAATCTGCTTGCAATGGGTGATGAAGAAGCCCAGTCATTAGGATTGAACCCTTCAAGAATCAGATTACTGATAATTGCGGGATGTACACTTCTGACATCCGCTGCAGTTTCAATAAGCGGAATTGTTGGTTGGATCGGTTTGATTATACCTCACATGGCCCGTATGATAGTTGGTCCGGACAACAGAATACTGCTTCCGGCTTCCCTAAGCCTTGGAGCAAGCTTTTTGTTGCTGATTGACAATATATCAAGGGCAGTTATAGCCATTGAAATTCCGATAGGAATCTTAACTGCCATAATAGGGGTTCCGATTTTCTTATACTTACTTAAAAGGGGTTATTCAGAATGGTCGTAGAGGATAAACTATTTGAGGTAAAAAACATCTCCTTTTCATATAATGATGAAGAGATATTTTCCGATATCAGCTTTTCCATTGGCAGTGGGGAGGTATTGTGTATTCTGGGGCCGAACGGAACCGGAAAGACCACGTTAATCAAGTGTCTGAACGGATTGCACGATATAGATTCTGGAGACATACTGATTAATGGTAAAAACATTAAAAAATTATCATTCAGAGAAATTTCAAAACATGTCGGATACATTCCGCAGTCTCACATTCCCTCATTTCCATTTAAGGTATTTGATGTTGTCCTGATGGGCAGAGCCCCTTACCTTAACTTGACAGATTCCCCTAAAGAGAAGGATGTTAAGATTGCAAATGATGCACTGAAAACATTGGGGATTGAAAATCTAAAGGATAAGGAATATACAAATTTGAGCGGCGGAGAGCGGCAATTGGTATTTTTGGCAAGAGTGCTGTGCCAAAAACCTGACATGCTCATATTGGACGAGCCGACTTCACATCTGGATTTCGGTAATCAGATTAAACTTCTCGAAATAATCGATAATCTGGCAAAAAGCGGATTGTCAATAATAATGTCATCTCACTTTCCGGATCATGCATTCCTGAGCTCAACAAAAGTGGCAATCATGAAGGATAAGAGGTTCATAGATTTCGGAACTCCGGAAGATGTGGTGACTGAAGAAAACCTTAAAAAAGCATATTCAATAGATGTAAAACTAATTGAATTGGACAATAAAAGAAAGGTTTGTGTACCTTTAAAAACAAATTTAGAATTAGACTTATAGGTGATATAATGAATCAAGATGAATATATGGAACAGTTGAAAATGGCAGGTGAATTTCATGGAGAAATCTGTGGAGGAATAGCCATTGGAACAAAATTAGCTATGTACGGACTTGAATTAATGGGAATGGAACTTAACCAAAGACATAAAAATCTGATAGTCTTTTTGGAAATCGACAGATGCATGGCCGATGCGGTTCAGGCGGTTACAAAATGTTCAATGGGTAAACGTTCCTTAAAACAGATGTACTATGGGAAATTTGCAGTAACATTCTATAATATGGATACTGAGGAAGCGATAAGGGTTTCCGATGCTGACGCAAATAAAAAGGAAAAGATTAAAGAAACCAGAGATGAGATGATTGAAAGATTCAAACAGACACCTCCTGAAGAATTGTTCAATGTGGAAAAGGTCAAAGTTGAATTGAATGAATCCCAAATGCCTGGAAAACCTCACACAACTGCATGGTGCAGCGTATGTGGTGAAAAAGTAACCGACGGAAGACATCTGGTCCGGGGCGGAAAGCCAATTTGCATTTCCTGTGCTGAAGGTTCCTATTACGAAATTATCGATGAATAATATTGAAATTTTTATTCATCATTATTTTTTTTATTTTTTTAATTTATATCAAAATTTTTCATTTATTTATTTTAATAACAATTTCAATGTCTTTTTTTATTATTTAAAGACCAAATAACTAATTATTTTATTTATAAATAATTCATTACGATATGTTTATATATTCATGTTGCACAATATTTAACCATATAAGGAATATAGGTCGTAATGATGGATTTGATTGGAGGATATCTGTTAGTAATTTTAGTGTTGTTTTCAGCCAATACTGCATTGCTTCTTGGAAATTATAGGATTGACAACATAAGGCTAATTTTAATTTCATTGGCATTTGCCGTTGGCACATTAATATTATTAAACGCATCACTTTATTTAAATTCAACATTATCCTTTTTATTGGAATATTTCAGCTATGTATTTTTAGCTATCGGGCTCATAATATTTATTGTGATGTTTTTCTTTGTTAAAAACAGCGAATTTAAACGTTCGCTATACCTGATTTTGCCGACATTTTTAATCGCAGTAATTTTATTTGCATCCCAATCAAGCTTAAGCTTTTTTGAAATGATTTTATATTCTTTATTGGTTTTTATTACTTTATTTGTTGTTTATCAACTTTCAAAATTATTGCATTATGCTAAAAGACAATATTCGGTGATAACTGGAGAATTCATGTGTTTGGCTTCAATTTTAATATTCATTTTTGCCTTTACATATATCTCCACATTCAATCTTGACTATTCAATGTTCAGTTCGTTTCTGATTCTGACTCCTACTTATCAGTTGATATATGTTATTATAGCCGTTATTGTTATTTTGGTCATTGGTGTTTTTTTAAATGATAGTAAAGGGGGAATTTTATGATACTTCAGGGAACTGAAACATTAACATCTTTTATTCATATTTTATCGGAAAGCCTTTTGACTCCTGTTGTAATCCTGCTTGTTATTTCAATAGTTATTGTCATCCTGTCTTTCGGAGGTTTGATTAATGAATACATTTCCAGAAAACCTATTAAATCCAAAGACCTGGAAGATCTTGTAAGAAGAGTTTCATTTTCAACTAATGTGGGCCAGATGAAGGAGGAAATCAAGAGTAGCAATTTATTTGATTATCAAAAGGAGATTTTAACAAGGATTGCAGATAATTATGATATTGGTCCGGATGCAAGAAAAGCTCTGGCCGGTGAACTGATATCTGCAGAAGAAACAAGATTAATCAAGAAAACCAACAAGACTGATATACTGGTTCGTGTAGGTCCGAGTTTAGGTCTTCTGGGTACATTGATTCCATTGGGTCCGGGTCTTGCAGCACTCGGAACAGGGGATATTGCAACACTTGCAGAATCATTAACTATTGCTTTTGACACTACTGTCACAGGTTTGACTGTCGGCGCTCTTGCATTTTTAATATCAAAGTACAAAAAGCAATGGTATGAATCAGAATTAATTGATGTTGAAACCGTTGCCGAAGCGGAATTGGAAACAATAAACAGGTGGTGATTGCATGCTTAGAAAAAGAAGAAGAATATCAGAATCGATTGATGACGATCCGATGAGCGGACTGAATAACCTTTCGGATGCAATGCTGGTTCTGGCTTTGGGATTTTTGATTTTTGCAATTATGGCATTGTCTGTCAATCCGGATATGATTACACAATCCCAATCAACACAGGATGTTTCCACAGCAGACACATTCTCTCAAAACTACACCAGTGCAGGCGGAATTGAGGACAGCGGATATAATGAAGTTGGTAAAGTCTATGAAGATCCAACAACCGGTGAGCTGGTAATGGTATCGGGTTGAAGATTATTCTGGGGTAATTTCGCCCCTTTCTTATCTATTTTTTCAATTCAATCGACAGTAAAACCGCACTCGCTGCAGGCTTTTGTCTGGAATTTCACGACTCCACCGCACTGAGGGCACAGCCATTTTTCCCTGTCCTGGCTCATCATGCGTCCGATGCCGGTAGTCTTAATTCTTTTGGCGCTGTCAAGTGTGTTCAGGTCATGTCTTTTAACGTATTTTTTTGAGTGCTTTTTCATCAGGGGACATGGAAACTCGCTGCAGCGTCCGCAATAGCTGAAATTTTTAGAATCGAAACAGGTTTTAATTTTGCACTTTAAACTGGCCTTGCTTTTGCCGTCATTGCTAATCAAACATCCGGCACACGGATTTTGATATTTTTCACAGCTAATGCAGTTAATCCCACATGGTGCAAGTAATTTTGAATCAATTTCATCAGGCATTTTCATGGTAATTACTATGTTTTATTTGATATTAAAATATATTACTTATTGTGTAGAATTGATCTTACTCAATAATATTGTTTTGAGTCTATAAAATTGTTTTAAGTTCATAAAATTGTTAAATTTTAAAACAAATAAGTTATATAGTTATTTAACTAAAATAACTCTCATGAATTTGGCTAATATTAGAAAAATATTAATTTTCATCGCCCAATTTTTATCTTCAATTTTTTCACTTGAAGAAATTAGGTTCTGTTTGGCTGACCAAAAAGGAGGTTTGGTCTTACCATTTGGAAGTGCAACTTTAGACGATAAAGATTGGATAAAATACAATCTATTGAGGGTAAATTCATCATTAAAATCCATTAATCCAAAAGATTTGCCTAATGACTTTTGTGATGATGCATGCAGATTGGTTGATGAATTTAGAAGAAAAACAGTTAATGAGGAAGAGGAATGGATGTTGTACTTTGATTACATGGAAGGTGATGTGATATATTGCTGGCAGGGTAATGTTGGTGAAAGCGGCGGTGGTTTTGAAATAAAAAATTTTGAAGGTAGACACATTGCATCAATTCATAGTCATCCAATTGGTTATTATTCATTTCCCTCTCCAGATAACTTTGATATTTTAGAAAATGATTTTGAGGATTATGAGATTATAATTTCGATTAATGCTTTTTGGATTGTGGAATTTAAAGGCGCAGTTGAAAAAGAAGTTAGAGAGAATTTTCAATTTGATTTGGGTAATGAAATTGAGAAAATAAATGATAATTCTTTATTATTTTTTCAAACTTCAACTGAAATAAATTATTTTAGAGAATTGATGGTCGGAAATTATTTATTGGAAGAAATTGATAATAAAATTAAGGGTTTTGATTTAATTTTAGTTAAAAAGGAGATTAATAATGACAACTAATGAGAAAGATACATTTAAAGTTCGTAAATGTATTGGAATTCCAATGTATCCTGAGGAGTATCACTTTGACATGGAAAGACCTAAAGGCATTACTGATGAGCATCTTCAGGATAGGAAAAATAAGGTTGATAAATTTTTCGAAAAAAAAGGATTCATCATACCCAAAAACTATTAAAAAATTACATTTCAACGATACATTTATAAATACATAAAACAAATAGTTTATTACTGTTATTTTTTAGCAGTTATAATTACTTTTTTTGGGATAAGTTCCCATATGGATGTGGCCTTCGTGGCTGAACAAAAAGGTGTTATTATGTATAAATATATTAGAGACGCATGGAAAAACCCAGATGAGTCTTACGTACGTGAACTCATGTGGCAAAGAGCTCCTAAATGGAGAAGAGAAAAAGCAGCTCAAAGAATTGAAAGACCAACTAGACTTGACAGAGCTAGAAGTTTAGGTTACAGAGCTAAAAAAGGATTTGTTTTAGTAAGAACCAGAGTAAGACGTGGTGGAAGAAGGAAAACCCGTCGTTTCAATGGTCGTAAACCTAAAAGAATGGGTGTAAACAAAATTACCCAAGCAA
>ONJC01000002.1 GCA_900318035.1 uncultured Methanobrevibacter sp. | reverse complement strand
GCTCCAAAATATGTGCCAAATCCAAACGCACTATAAAGGTGATATAATGGAATATATTCTTAAAAATGGTATTGTCTATGACCCTGCTAATGAAGTAAACGGGGAAAAGATGGACGTCATGTTCAAAGATGGTATTATTGTAGATAATGTTTCTGCAGATGCTAAAGTCTTAGACGTTACCGATAAAATTGTCATGCCAGCAGGTATTGACCCTCACGCACACGTTGCAGGTCCTAAATTAGTAGTAGGAAGATTATACAGGCCTGAAGACTCCAGAAGAGGTGTTACTCAAAAAACTAAAGTATTAAGATCCGAATCTGGTTTCTCCATCCCAAGTTGTCCTGCAACCGGTTACAGATACTCAAGATTAGGTTACGGTACTGTTGTAGAAGCAGCTATGCCTCCTCTTGAAGCAAAACACACTCACGAAGAAATTGCAACTATTCCAATGGTCGACATTCCAGCAATGCCATTATTCGGTAACAACTGGTTCGTAATGGAATATGCAAAAGATAATAATATTGAAGACATCGCAGCATTCGTAGCTGCATGGTTAAAAATCTCAAGCTGCATGGTTAAAAATCTCAAAAGGTTACGGAATCAAAATCGTAAACCCATGTGGAAGTGAAGCATGGGGTTGGGGTATGAACGTACACGGTGTAAATGATAAAGCACCTTACTTCGACGTAACTTCAAAAGAAGTTATCGTTGCACTCGCAAAAGCTAACGAAATGTTAAACTTACCTCACTCTATCCACATTCACCCTAACGACTTAGGACACCCAGGTAACGTACCTACAACTATCGAAACCATGGACTCCGTTAAAAACGTTAAAAAAGGTTCCAAAGCAGCTGAAATCAGAGACCAAGTTATGCACGTATGTCACTTACAATTCCACTCTTACACTGGTAACAGTTGGAAAGATGCAGGATCCGGTGCAGAAGAAGTTGCTAAATACATTAACAAAAACGACCACATCACCTGTGACGTAGGTCAAGTAACTTTAGATGAAACCACCACAATGACTGCAGACGCTCCTATGGAATACGACTTATTCAAATTATCCGGTCTTAAATGGACCAACAAAGATATTGAATGTGAAACTGCAGCTGGTATCATTCCATGTATTTACTCTGGTAAAAACCCTGTTAACACCTTACAATGGGCTATCGGTCTTGAATTGTTCTTACACATTGACGACCCATGGAAAGTATGTTTAACTACTGACCACCCTAACGCAGGACCATACACTAGATATCCTAGAATTATCTCCTGGTTAATGAGTAACCAAAGAAGAATGGAAATGATTGAAAACAGAGAAGTACACAAATGGGCAGAAAAAAGAACTACCCTTGCTACTCTCGACAGAGAATACGATTTCTACGATATTGCAACTATTTCCAGAGCTGCTCCTGCTAGAATCTACGGATTCACCGACAGAGGTGCACTTACTCCTGGATACAGAGCAGACATTGCTGTATATGACATAAATCCTAATGATATTGACCCATCCAGAGAAGCTGCTGCAATTGAAGAAGGTTTCAATGTTGCTGAATACACTATTAAAGATGGTCAAATCTTAGTTAAAGATAAAGAAATCGTTAAAGTTAAAGAAAGTCAAAACATTTGGGTTAACGTAAAAGGATGGGAACAAAACGAACAAAAAGTTATCAACAACATTATGCCATTCTTTACTCAATACTACTCAGTCAAATGGGAAAACTACCCAGTACACGACCACTATGTATCTAACCCAATTAGAGTAGACGTTGATGGTAAATAGGGGTGTTTAATTTGAAAACAATTACATTTGATCAAATCAAAACTTCATCAATCGCTTTAGAATTTGATGAATTAATTCCTGATGAAATTTATACCTGGACTGAAGCAGATTTCGCTAAATACCAAGTTCCTATTGGAAACTCTAGGTTCCCAATCACTGACTTCTTCGACATTACTGTAGAAGGAGAAGCTAACAGTCCTGCTGAAGTTGAAATGATTCTCAACGGAGACTTAAACAGGGTAAAATACATCGGTTGTAAAATGAGCGCTGGAAACATCGTCTGTAACAGTAGTGTAGATTTACACGTTGGTGCTGAAATGTCCGGTGGATCTATTCTCGTTAAAGGTAATGCAGCTGCTCACGCTGGTAGAGAAATGTCTGGTGGATACCTTGAAATTGAAGGAAATACCAAAGAATTTACTGGTGCTTCATACATTGGTGAATGGAGAGGTATGACCGGAGGACAAATTGTTGTTGGCGGTAACGCTGGAAAACAATGTGGTGAATGTTTAACCGGTGGAAGAATCCACGTTAAAGGTAACTGTGATATCTTAGCTGGTATTCACATGACCAAAGGTCTCATTGAAATTGACGGTGACGTAAACCGTTGGCCTGGTGGTCAAATGAAAAACGGTAACATTGTCATCCACGGATTCCTCGGTAGATTACTCGAAGGATTCGTCCTCAATGGTATTGTAGTAGATCCTGAAGTTGACGGAACTACTTTTGAAGGAAAATATATCCACTATACTGGAGATATTGGTCTTAACGGTAAAGGTAACCTTTACTTAGGCGCTGAAGCTAACAAAGAAAAATTAGCAGAATACGGCGAATTAGACGACGAATATACTTCAATCAGAGAATACAGGAATTTATAATTCCTATCTCTTTTTTTCTTTTTTTAGAAGGCGGTATTGTGATAGAAGAAGTTGAAATGAGTTTTGATGATGCGCTTGAATATATCAAGACTCAAGTTGAAGTCGGCGACATTTTAGAAATTTCATATAATCGTATTTTTGCTCCTGGAGAGGTTTTAGGTTTCACAGAAGAAGATGACGTGACCGGTGAAGGTTTTAGAGTTGGTCTCCAGTTAAACGGTGAAATTTTAAATCAGTGTGTTGAAGTTGATTTTAAAGAAATTGCTGATGATTTAATTGAATTGCGCCATATTACAGATGATAAGGAACTTATCATAGAAATTTTATAATTTCTCTCTTTTTTTCATATTCATTTTTTCGTGTCAATCTTAACGAAGATTAATTTTGTTCGTATGTATACAAACATTTATATATGTTGTTGCATAACTATTTTTTACAGTGAGTTGATTATCATGAAAGATTTAGAATTAACTACAAAAGAAGCTGTAAATTACTTAAAAGAGCATGTAAAGATTCATGATAGGATTGAAATCTCATATAACAGGATTTTTGCTGAAGGTGAGGTCTTGAATATGGATTTTTCAAAGTATTTTGACAAACCGGGATTCAAAATGTTGGTTTTACTTGATGAAAGTGATCTTGGTGCCACAGTTGAAATTGATGTATATGAAGTTGAAGAGGATATAATTGAGTTTACTCATTATCCTAAAAATGGTGAAGAAGTGGTAGTTACTGTATTGTAACTATAACCTATCCATTTCTTCAAAAGGAATTAGTTTTTCTACAGACTTGACCTCAATAGGCACTCCTTTTTCTTTTATTGCACCTATGGTGTTAAGTCCTCCGCCAGCTACAACTCCGAAGTTGTAGTTATCTGCTTTTGCATTGTATGTTACTTCCCTTGGTTTTCCAATTTTGTAAATTGAAAATCCTGTATTTTTCAGAATGTCGAGAAGATGAACTGCATAATCACGTGTAACATATGGAATTTCCTTAAAGCTGGCCAATATCTTTTTAGTTCCGAAATTTGCGGATATTGAAGTCATGTTTTTTGATATGAATATTTTATGCGGATCCACGGTTGTTCCGTTATATGATATCAAATCAATGAATAATGGAGGTTCTGTAAGCTCCAAAAGTCCGCTGTACACCGGATTGCACATTATTCCATTGTTTATTAAAAGCCCATCAATGCTTAAACTGCAGATTGTAGCTATTCCCAGTTTGCTTTCGTCACTCGGATGGTCCATAATCTTGTAGTATGGGTTGATGTATTTCGGATTGGAATTGTATGTATCTTCCATTATGGTTAACGCTTTATCCAAATTATCTTTATCCATATATGAAACGTTTGATATTATGTCTCCTTTTCTTTTTTCAACATCAAAGTTTACCTGTTGAATCAGATTCCATGATTTTGAAAGTACAAAAGATATTTTTGGCTGTTTTAGTGTTCCTGAAGGTTTTAATGTAGGATTAATGTCTGATGTGATTGGGGACAATGTTTGGAAGTCTCTGATTTCTTCAGCTATTTTTATGTCAATTTGTTCTCCCAATTCTTTAATTGCACAAAATGGGGTAATTCCTCCGACAACGGCTATTCCAACCATTCCTTCAGGCACATGCATTCCTAGAATGTCTTCCCCTTCATTTGAAATGTCTATTACTCCGCCGATTCCAATCTTTTCTAATTTATTGATTATTTCAAGCGCTCTGGTTCTTCCGATTCCAGGTATCAGTCTGAAGTTTGCAGGTATTATTCCTGTTCCCTTTGTCACCACATCCAAAATTGAAGTCAGATTGGCGTTTGTAAATGCGTCAAGAGGGGTGATTGATGTCTTTTTGTATGAAATTAATTCTGTAAAGGTTGTAGGATGATAATTTTCAATTTTAAGGAGTCCTCCATATTGCAGCTGTGAAGGTATTCCCTCACTTAAAAGTATGCCGTCGATTGTTGTACCGCATATTGTTGTCACTTCAATTTCATCCTTGTTTCTAACTCTATTTATATTAACGTAAGGACTAACAGAAAGACCACTTTTAAAAATATCTTTAAGTATATTGATTGATTCTTCGTTATAAATGGTTGATGTATTTACAACTACATTTCCGCTTTGTGTCATATAGTTGAAATCAGTCAAATAAATCATTTCTTCAAATTTTGAATGGATGAAATCAACCTGGTCATAGATCAGTCCCTTTTCCAATTTTTCACGACCAAGGTCTGTAATCTGCCTTCCGGAATATCCCATTCTTTCGGTATATCCCTTTTCATCCAATATCTGCATGTGATATCTGACTGCACGCTCACCGAGGTGATATCCTTTGTTTTTAAGCTCATCAGCTATCAGTTTGGAACCTGTCGGCTTGTCCTGTGTATTCAATATCCTTAGTATTTCTATCATTCTGTGTTCAGATTCTGACATAAAAATAGCTCCCTTACTCTAAATTTAATCATAAGCAGTTATCATTAAATTTAAAATAAAAAAAAGAATATTTAGATTTAAATATCTAAATATTTTCTTTGTTCGTATCCGAATACTTGTACACGGTATTCGTCCCATTCTTGGTATTTGAGCTCTAGGAATTTTTGACTGATGTGGTCACCTAAAGCGCCTAATATGAGTGGGTCTTCTTCAAGGGCATGGTAAGCTTCCCATAAACTTGATGGTAAAACTTTGATTCCCATGTCTTCTCTTTCTTGTTCGGTTAATTCGTAAATGTTAATTTCTACAGGGGCTCCTGGGTCGATTTTATTTTGAATACCGTCAATACCTGCTTCTAACATTACAGCGAATGCTAAGTATGGGTTACATGCAGGGTCAGGTGCCCTATATTCAATACGGGTTGCTTTTCCACGAGCTGCAGGAACTCTGATTAAAGCAGATCTGTTTTTAAGACCGTATGCTCTGTATACTGGAGCTTCATAACCTGGCACTAAACGTTTGTATGAATTTACAATTGGATTGGTAATTGCGGTTATAGCAGGTGCGTGTTTTAATAAACCTCCCATGAAGTGGAGAGCATCTTTTGAAAGACCAGTTTCTGAATCTGGGTTTGAGAATAGGTTTTTATCGCCTTTGAATACTGATTGGTGACAGTGCATACCACTACCGTTTACTCCAAAGAATGGTTTAGGCATGAATGTTACTCTGTAATCAAGTTGATCAAAGGTTGCCATATTATCTACAATAGCTTTAATAGCTTGTTTAAATGTAATTACAGCATCTGCAGTTTTTAATGCATCTCTAAATCTGAATGCAATTTCATTTTGACCAGGAGCTACTTCGTGGTGAGAAGCTTCTACTTCAAAGTCTAATTCTTCTAAGTTTAAGGTTAATTCTCTTCTGAAATCAGGTCCTTTGTCTAAAGGTTCTACATCAAAGTATGTTGCTTCATCGTATGGCATTGGGTATCCATTTTCATCGATGTCTACAATAAAGAATTCAGGTTCTGGACCAATATTGTATTGTAATCCCATTTTTCCTATTTTTGCTAAGGATTTTTTAAGTACGCTTCTTGGGTCTCCTACAAATGGTTCATGTTCAGGAGTCCATACATCACAGATAAATCTACATACTGCTGATTCTTCAGGTCTCCAGGATAATCTTGAGTAGGTGTTAATGTCCGGTTTTAAAACAAGGTCACTTTCATTAATACCAACGAATCCTGCTATTGAAGATCCATCAAATAACATTCCTTCAAGGAATAAGTCTTCCATATCTTCTTCATTGAATGGAATAACAATATTTTTTACGGTTCCATTTATATCGACAAATTGTAAACGGATAAATTTAATGTTATCCTCTTTCATTTGCTCGATTACTCTTTGCATTTTTTCTTCATTAATTTCATTCATAGAATCAAGCTCCAATATTTATGATAATATTGAATTTTATAAAAGTAGTCGGAAAATATCTTCCTACCTTGGAAATATATTTCCACCTTATGATATATAAAGGTTTTGAAAAATAGTAATTAATAGCTATTATGTAATTTTTCATATATTAATGTATAAGATTTATTTTTTTTAGTGGCTATTTTCATATTGATTTTTAAAATTTATAGTATTTTGTTTAACCATGAATAAAAAATAAATAAAAATTTGTTTCATTGTTTATTATTTCAATGAAAAATGATGCAGTCAACCATTTAGAAATGGTCAAATTCACTGCCGAAGTATTCGTAGACTTTTTGAAGCTCTTCCGGAATGTTTAGCATCTGGCTGCAAAACGGTATGCATTTCTTGCAGTCAATGCAGCTGTCGGCTCTTGAATCATCATCGATTTGTGTGAAATATTGCATTGCACTGGCTTTGGGATCATTTAACATATTTGCAATGTTATATTCGGTTAAACAGTTGATGATGTCCACGCCATGAGGACAAGGCATGCAATAACCGCATCGGGTACAGCGATTGCCTACAAAACTACGGTACTCCCTTGCAACTTCCCTGATTATTTCCTGATCATAGTCGCTGATTTCATCTATTTTTGATGCTATTTCGATGTTTTCCTTAACCTGTTCCAAACTGGTCATTCCACTTAAGACACAGTCGACATCATCGCGGTTCCATAAGTATTGAAGTGCCCATTCTACAGGAGTTCTTTTAACTTCTGCCATACTCCAAATGTCCTGAACTGATTGGGGAATGTTGTTGACAAGTCTTCCTCCGCGCAACGGTTCCATAATCATGCTTCCGATGTTTACCTCTTTGAGATATTCCAGTCCCATGATTCCGGATTGATAGTATTCGTCAAAATAGTTCATCTGGGTCATGACGACTTCCCATTTTGGATATTCGTCGATGATTTCAATCAGATAATCAATTTCAATGTGTGATGAGAATCCGACATGCTTTACGGTGCCGCTGCTTAGACAGTCGTCAAGAAAATCCAGCACATCAAAATTTTTAACCTTTTCCCAGTCCGGAACATTCAGTGAATGAAGCAGGTAAATGTCTATATAATCGGTTTGGAGTTTTTCCAGTTGCTCGTCGAGATACATCTGGAAATCGTTTTTGCTTTCAATTGCCCATGAAGGGGACTTTGTTGAGATATATACTTCATCCCTGTAATTGTTTTCAGCTAAAAATTCACCGACAAATCGTTCACTGTTTCCACTGCCCTCTAAAGTTTTGCTGTGGTATGGATATGCGGTGTCTATGAGATTGATTCCGTTTTCAATTCCATATTCAAGCATTTTGGATGCTTCTTCGGTGTCGATTTCATCGTTAGAATTAACTGTTGGAAGCCTCATTGTTCCAAAACCAAGTCGTGAAACCTCTAATCCTGTTTTTCCAAGTGTATTATATAACATTTTCAAATCCTCAATAAGCTTAACATTAATATTTTAAATTAATAAACTATAAAATTGTTATGATTTGAGAAATGTATTTTAAAAAAAGTAGTTAAGATGGAAATTCCTGGGATATAGGATGCCGGGGGCGGGATTCGAACCCGCGATCTCACGGTATCCCAGGAATAAGTCAGAGCACTGCTTTATTACCCTATGAGCCGTGCGCTCTAACCAGCTGAGCCACCCCGGCATCTAACAAATATATATATTTTTATCATTACATTTAAAGTTTTTGTTTTTTTGGCAATTTTAGCTATTTTTTTAAAATTATACAATATATTTAATAAGAGTAAACAACATAGTCTTATTATTAAATAATTTTTAATGCTGATGATATTATGAGTAAAGTTAAAGATATGGCATTGGCACCTGAAGGTGTTAGGAAAATTGAATGGGTTCAAAAACACATGCCTGTTTTGGAATCCATTAAACAGGAATATTTGGAAACTCAGCCTTTCAAAGGAATTACAATCGGGTCCTGCTTACACTTGGAACCTAAAACCATTAACTTGGGATTAACATTGATGGCCGGTGGAGCAGAAGTGGCAATGACCGGATGCAATCCCCTCTCAACTCACGATGATGCTGTTGCAGGAGCAGCCGATTTGGGATTAAACGTTTACGGCTGGAGAGAACAGGACGATGAGGAATACTACCAAACAATCAACATGGTATTGGACCACAAGCCTGACATTATCATTGACGACGGAGCAGACATGATCATGGTTCTTCACAATGAAAGAACTGAACTTTTAAGCCACATCAAAGGAGCATGTGAGGAAACCACAACCGGTGTACACAGACTCCAGGCAATGCACGCCGATGGTGCATTAAAATTCCCTGTAATAGCTGTTAATGATGCTTATACAAAATACTTGTTTGACAACAGATACGGTACAGGACAATCCAGCTTTGATGCAATCATGGGAACAACCAACATGGTAATTGCAGGTAAAACCGTAGTCGTATGCGGATACGGCTGGTGCGGAAGAGGACTTGCACTCAGAGCGGCAGGTCTCGGAGCAGATGTCATCGTAACCGAAGTAGATCCAATTCGTGCTTTAGAAGCAAGAATGGACGGTTACCGTGTAATGACAATCCGCGAAGCAGTAAAACAGGCTGATTTAATCATTACTGTAACCGGTAATGCAGACATCATATGCGGTGATGACTTTAAATACATGAAAGACGGATGTATGCTTGCAAACTCAGGACACTTCAACGTGGAAATCAACAGACCTGATTTGGAAGCCATCTCAACTGAAGTAAAAGAGGTCCGTGAAAGTATCGAAGAGTTCACCACCAAAGACGGACGCAAAATCTATCTTTTAGCTGACGGCCGTTTAGTCAACCTTTCAGCTGCACGTGGACAGGGACACCCTGCAGAAATCATGGACATGAGTTTTGCCGTACAGGCACTGTCTGCAAAACACATTCTCGAAAACGATTTGCCTGTTGGCGTAACCAAAGCACCTGATGAAATCGACTACACAGTAGCAAGCATGAAATTAGATGCAATGGGAATCGAAATTGACTCATTGACAGACAAACAAAAAGCATACATGGCTAACTGGCAAGAAGGAACATAAATTCCTTCTGATTTTTATTTTTTTTCATGTCTTATTTTAGATATATTGACAACGGTGACGGTCCCACCAAATTATTCATCGGAGGCCTTCACGGAAATGAAGGTGTTACCTCTTTAAAATTCATCAAAAGAATAAGAAAAGAGGATTTGTCAAAGGGTCAGTTCTATTTTTATAATTTTGATAAGACACCATATATTTCCACTATTAAAAAGGAATATTACCAGTCAGAATTAGGTTTGAAGATTTTAAATTTAATAGAACATTTCAATCCTGATTTTTACACAGAACTTCACTGTTACAATCTTAAAAACTATGAAAAACTCACATCAATGGAAAGATATGAAAAAACAGGCATCCCTCCATTGATTAAATTGGGAAATCATGTGTTGGTTTCATCTGTTTCTCCATTAATCAGAATGACTTACTTTTCTACAGAAACTGTCTGTAAAACATTGGAATTTCCCTGCTTTGAAAAATTAACTCCTGAAATCATTGATAAATATGGTTTTGATAAAAAATTGGCCTGTGAAACTTATGAAAAGCTACTGAAACTTATTTTAAAATCACCATCCAGAAAACATTTTGAATGTCAGATGTTAAAGGATTATGCTCCTCAGGTTGGTTTGGCAATAAAATATGCAAAAAAAGTGTTTGGCGATGATTTTCCGCCATATTAAAGACATTGATGGTTCCTGGGTTTTGTGGTGGTGAGAAACCATCAACATCAGGATTCATTCTTATATTAAATATATCCTATAAACAGCATTCGCATCCATTACGGCTACCATTTAAATCGTGTTTTTGCAATCTGGGGTGTGTGGTGGTAGATTGCATTTTTTATATTTAATATATAGAATCCAATTAATAGTATAATTTAGGATTATATAAATGTATTCTAAAACCAGGCGTCAAGACTTCCCTGTGAGGAATTCAAATTTTTGAGTTTGTCTGACGCTTTACTCACGCGGTCAACAGAAAATCCGTGTTCGTAACATAGAAATTCTATTAATTTATCTTTATTTGGCTTTTCCCATTTGATTTTATAGTCGGTATTAACATTATGGTTTAAAAACAGTTCCCTTACTTCATCCAAATCATGGGTAGATTCCTTTTGAAGTTCAGCCAATTTTTCCTTGAGCTGTCCTTTATGGGCCAGTTTAAGCGCAGTTTTTGCACCGACTCCCTTCAGGCCTTCACAAAAATCAGTGCCTATCAATATTCCCATATCTATTAACTCTTCTCTTGTAATGTCCAATTCTTTTAAAACCCTGTTCAGTTCGTAATATTCAAGGTTTCCCAAGTTTGAATTGATGGCCAGGTTTCTCACGACTCTTTTGGCTCCGAACAGCAGGCAGTCGTAATCCTGTGAAGCCACTGCATATGCATCACCATTTGCAACAAGATATGCTGCCTGGGCTTCACCTTCCCCTTTGGCTTCCACATATGGTATTCCCATTAATGTCAGTAACTTTTTGGATGATTCGATTATTTCGGGAGATAGTTTGGAGGACCTCATAGCAAATTTGCGCGCTTTTTCGGTATCTCCTTCAGCCAATGCTTCTTTATAAATTTTTTCCGCCTCATCTCTCACTTCTCTTCTTTTTTGCTGGGTGTCGCTTTTAAGTTCTGATGATTTGCCGTCAAAGACATAAATTGGTTTGATATCCTTTTCAACCATTGATGAGTTCCTGTAGAGGATTCCGCTTAAATGTGATGTCACGTTCCCGTTTTCATCAGTCAATGGTCTTCCGTCTCTTTGCCTTATTGTTGATAAAAATTGATAAAGAGTATTGAATGCGTCAATGGAGACTGCTCTTCCTTCAAGGTCTTTAAAATCAATTTTTTTTGGTTCAATTATGTCTTTAAGTTTAACGCCCATATTCAACACCTTAGTTAAATCATGAAGTAGCTTAGAGGATATGCTTCTTTAGTCCAGATGATTACCTCTCCCTTGTGTATCATTATGTATTCCCTTGTCAGCATGTCTTCATCTGTTTTGAACAGATCCATAAGAATTTCATTCGGTGCTTCAACTGAAATTTTTGTAATTCTTCTAAGGGTTTCATGATTGTGTGTGTCCAGGATTTTTCCTGTTGTCATTTTTTCTGAAAAGAGATCTTCAAGGGTTTTCTCGCTGCATCGTGCTGTTGGAACAACTGATGTCACATGGACTAACGGCTTTCCCCTTTTGTGAACGATGGATTCTCTGTAAAGTATCTCGTCACCCTTCTGGATGTTTATTATTTTAGATGTTTTCGGAGATTTCTCCAGGTGCTGGTCCAGCATGAATAAATTAACCGTACCATATAACACGTCCAGAATTGTTGAAATCGGTGCATTAATGGACAATAGTATTTTTTGTATAGTAGAGAGTTTTATGTCATGTTTTTCTTCTACTTTGTTAATTTCATCTCTTATTTCATTTTTTATAACATGTCCTTCCGGAATCATTTAAATCACTTGGATTGATTTTTAGACTAAATCATGTTCTGGAGATTTTTAAATCCTATTCCTTTATTGATTCGTTAAAGTAACTTAAAGGGCACGCCTCCTTCGACCAGATAACTATATTTTTCTTGTGTATCAATATGTATTCGCGTGCTAACAAATTTCCATTGTTATGGAACAGGTTTTGAAGTTTTTCATCAGGTTTTTCGATGTAAATATTTTCTATTTTTGTAATTGTTTCTATTTCATGCTCCAATAGTATTCTGCCGGTAGTCTGGTCTTCCTTAAGCAATTTTTCAATTACTGTATTGCTGCATCTGTCTTTTGGAATGTAAGACAGGCCATATACGAGTGGGCGGCCATGTTTGTGCAGAAGGACTTCCCTTAAATCTATTTCATCGCCTTCATTTATTTCAAGTTTTTCGGCAATGTCGTCATTTGCCTTTTCTATGTGCTGGTCCAGTACGAATATGTTCATGTCTCCGTACAGGATATCCAAAGTTGTAACGACTGGTCCTTCTATGGAGCATAGTATTTTCTGTATAGTTGAGAGTTTTACATCGTTTTTTTCTTCCAGTTCTCTAATTTTTTCTCTAACTATGTTTGGTATGGTTTCATTTTTGCTAATCATGTAAATCGCCTAAATTTCTGTGAAATAACTTACTGGAAACATTTCTTTAATCCACATTAATATTTCGTCATTGTTGATGATAACGTAATCACGAGCTAAAAAGTCCTCATCTGTTTTAAACAAGTCCTGTAGCTTTTCATTTGGTTTTTCTATAAATATGTTTTTTACTTCTCTTCTTGATTCGATTTTATAATTTTTTAATATTCTTCCGATAGGTATGTCTGCTCTCAGCAAATCGGAACAGATTCCATCACTGCATCTGTCTAGCGGAACGTGGGATATTGCATAGATTAGGGGTTTGCCTTCCTTATGCATTAGAACCTCTCTGAAATTAATCTCATCGCCCACCTTAACATTAACCAGTCTTGCACGGTCTAGGTCTGCATCTTCAAAATGCTGGTCGAGTGTAATCAGGCTAATTTTTCCATACAGCACATCCAGAATTGCAGTAATCGACCCGTCCGTTGTCAATAGAATTTTTTGTGTGTTGGAGAATTCTTGTCCATAGCTTTCTTCCAAATCGTCCATTTTTTCAATAAGTCTTTTGTTTGCTTCGTTTTTTTCTGTTGCCATTTAAATCACTTATAGGTCTTTTGGATTTGTAATAACGCCTGTAATTGCTGAAGCAGCTACTACTTTTGAATTTGATAGGTAAACAGAAGATTTAGGGTCTCCCATTCTGCCCTTAAAGTTCCTGTTTGTTGTTGAGATGCAGGATTCTCCTTCGGATAATACTCCCATGTGTCCTCCAAGACATGGTCCGCAGCCAGGATTGCAGACAATGGCTCCTGCATCAATGAATGTGTCGAGGTATCCCAAATGCATTGCCTTTTTGTAAATTTCTCTTGAAGCAGGGAATATCAACAGTCTCACATCATCGGCTATCTTTTGGTTTTCCAGGATATCGCATGCATCTTTTAAGTCTGACAGCCTTCCATTTGTACATGAGCCGATTAGGCATTGGTCGATTGCGGTTCCTTCAATTTTTGATATGTCGCAAACGTTATCCACATCATTCGGACAGGCTATTTGAGGTTCCATTTCGGTAATGTCGAAGTGCATTTCCTGTGAGTACACGGCATCGCTGTCTGATTTTACGATGTTAAGTTCATTTTCGCTTTTGCCGGTTTTTTTACAGACATAGTTGATGACATCATGGTTTGGTTCCATTATTCCGTTTTTGGCACCCATTTCAATTGCCATGTTGCACATGGTTGCCCTTCCTTCAACACCCATGTTTTCTATTGTTTCACCACAGAATTCTGCAGTCTTATATGTTGCGCCGGCAATTCCTATTTCTCCGATGATATTCAATATGATGTCTTTTGGTGCAATATATGGATTCAGTTCTCCTTCAATGGTCATTTTTATAGCTTCTGGAACCATAAACCATGTTTTGCCGGTTGCCCAAACCATAGCAAGGTCTGTTGCTCCCATACCTGTTGAAAATGCTCCAAAGGCACCATATGTACATGTGTGTGAATCTGCACCTACAATAACCTTTCCGGGTTCGACCAGCCCCATTTCCGGAACTACCTGGTGGCAGATTCCCTCACCGTGTATGAAGTTTTTTGTAATGTTCTGGGTTTTAATGAAGTTTCTGCAAACTTTCTGAAATTCGGCAGATCCGATTGTGTTTGCAGGAATGTTATGATCAAAGATTATTGCTATCTTTTCCGGATCCCATACCTTATCAGCCAATTTTTCAAATGTTTTAATGGCAGGGGGTGACGTACCGTCATGGGACATTGCAAGGTCAACCGGAATTTCGATAATTTCGCCGGGGGTTACTTCGTGGCCCGCTTTTGAAGATAATATTTTTTCAGTAATGTTCATTGTCATCTATTCCTTTTTACTGATTTTTTTAACTATGTCCTTGAATACTTGGTCATTGATGTATTTTCCTTCTTCTCTTGATTTTTTGACCTGTCTTACAATTTCTATAAGTTCCTCATCACTGACGTCAAGTTCGCATTCATTTAATTTTGCCCTGACGGCTCTGCATCCTGAATGCTTGCCCAAAACAAGCTGTCTTTTTTGACCAACCAGTTCTGGAAGATATGGTTCGTAACACAGAGGCTCTTCAATGACTGCATCAACATGAATTCCGGATTCGTGCCTGAACACGTTATTTCCAACGACAGGCTTGTTGTATGGAATAGGAAGGCCGCTGGCCCTTGAAACTAAATCTGATAACTCTTTGATGTATTTTGTTTTGAATCCATAATCCTTTCCGTATAGGATTTTCATTGCCATGATGAGCTCTTCCAAAGATGCATTACCTGCACGCTCGCCGATACCGTTGACTGTTGTTGACACGGCTTTTGCACCTGCTAAAACTCCGGTAATTGAATTTATCACGGCCAAACCGAAGTCATTGTGCAAATGAACAGCAATATCGATGTCAATGTCTTTTACAAGTTCCTCCACCAGGTATTTTATGCCCTGTGGGGTTATTGCTCCGGTAGTGTCGGCTATGTGGACTCTGTCTGCTCCGCATTCCTGGGCTTTACCGTAAATACGTTTTAAAAATTCGATATCTGTTCTTGTAGCGTCTTCTGCGGAAAATGCCACAAACAAACCATGGTCTTTAGCGTAGTCTACTGCGGTTTCACATAAATTGATGGCGTCCTGTCTGGTTATGTGCATCTTGTGGTCCAGGTGAATGTCGGAGGTTCCGACGAATGTAATCACTCCGTCCACATCACAGTCAAGTGCGGCATCAATGTCTTCCGGTTTTGTTCTGGTCAATCCGAGTATTGTAGCGTCAAGTCCTTCATTGGCTATTGTCTTTACGGATTCCTTTTCCTTTTCTGAAACTATTGGAAAACCGGCTTCGATCTGATGAATTTTAAACTGGTCAAGTTTCCTTGCTATTTCTAATTTTTCATCAAGGCTAAAACAAACTCCAGGGGTCTGTTCCCCGTCTCTTAAAGTAGTGTCATAAATTGTAATGTCATCCGGAAATGTTAATTCAGACTCTTTATTATAATGACTTATAAAATATTGCAATATAATCACTTCTTAAAATTAATATTAATATTATATATTTATAATAACTTTGTTATTAATATAAGTTTTCTAATAGTTCCAGATATGAGGTTCTCTCAAAGCCGTCTGTGATTCCCAATTTTTCAAACAGTTCGAAAATTTTATTCTGGGCATCTGAATAGTCTTCACCGTCAGCCAGACCAATTTCTATTTCCATATATGGATCCAATCCTTCAATATCATCCAGGGATATTTCAAAATTTTCATATTCATAATACTGTCTGTTTTTCCTCACGGCCCTTACCTTTTTAAATCCGATTTCCTCAAAAATATCCGAGCATTTCTCAGCATCATCGATTCCCATCTCTATTTCTTTTCTTGTTTTTGATGATGCATCTATTTTGGGACCCTTGTAGGTGATGAAGATGTTGGTGTTGTCATTTTCCCTTGTGGTTCTGATTCTCAATGCCTCATCAGTCTGCGCAAAATCCACTACGGGACTGTTAAAGTAGATGTCTTCCTGAAATTCTTTTTTGGTTTTTCTCGCACCGATTTCATCGAGTCTTTTTTCCATTTCTTCAAAACTGCTTATTTTTGCTTTCACTTCAACTTCTATCATAGTTTAGCTCACATTAATTTTGTCGTGTAATAATTTCAATAGGAATACAATCAGTCTGTACTGTTTATGATGAAGCGCCTTGAGATATATTCTGTAAAATAACTGGAGTTCCCTGATTCCTTCATTTTTATGCCAGTCCGGATAATTGTCGCTGACACGTTTTTCAATTTCCTTTACCTTGTCTTCATCAAATCCTTCCAAAAAGCTGCTTCTGTAAACTGTTCCAATCAGGGTATGGTAAATGTTGATGAATTCCAGCTCAGTATAGTATTCATTAAAGATGTTATTTTTTCTGGCAAAATCCTCGTTGGTTTTCACCATGTCATAGCTGTCGTAAATCCTCTCGTCAAAGGTGTGTGTGATTGATGTCGGATTCTGGATATACTGATACAACGGTTTTTCAACGATTGAAATCCTCTTGTTGGACATCATGTACAGCTTTGGAAATGTCCCCAGATCCTCAAACCATTTTCCCGGAGGGAAATATATGTCATTGTCCTTGAACAGCGATGTCTTATATAATTTGTTCCATGCTGCCGGAAACCTGACCAAATTATAAAATACGCTTTTAAACTTATTCAGTTCAACCTTGTTTTCATAAACCCTGTTGAAGTAGCATACGGAAATGTCGGAGTTGTTCTCAATCAGACTGTTGTACAGCTCCATTAAAAAATCTCTTTCAATATAATCATCGCTGTCTATAAAGCATACGTATTCGCTGGTCACCATGTCCAGACCAAAGTTCCTGGCTGATGAAAGGCCTCCGTTTTCCTTGTAGACATATTTCATTCTTGCATCGTCTTTTATGTTCTCTTCGATTATCTCTTTGGTTCTGTCCTGACTTCCGTCATCGACGAATATGGCCTCAAAATTAGTATAACTTTGATCTTTTATGGATGAAATGCATTTGGCAACAAGCTTTTCCATGTTATAGCAGGGTATTATTATACTTATTTTATCCATTTTGGTTACCTCGATAATTGGTATTAGATTTAGCAGACATTATATAAATAATATATTATTGCGAAATAGGCTTAAATAAAAAAAGGTCTGTTATTCTAAATTCATTGTTGAAATCATGGCTTTATCAACATTTTCTGAAACGATTTTTAAATAGTGTTTACAGTTTATTATTTTGTTTTTAATGAATAGACCATATGTATTTTTATAATATTTTTATTTAAAATATAACATTTATTTAAATAGTACTTTTGGAAAAATATCTGCCTCAATGTAGAATTCTAAATTATTTTTTTTGAAATTTTTAAAAAATTTTGTAAAATGCATAAAATAAACATACATTTATATACTATTTAAACTATATAGTTTATTAGTAAAAATTTAACGTATTTTTTTTTGTTTTCTTTAAATTTTACTTACTGCTTTTAATAACTTATGGAGGTTTTAAATTTGACCGATGTTGACATAAAAATTGAAAACATTGTTGCTTCTGCAAGCATTGGTAAAGACATCGATTTAAAAGAAATTGAAAGCTCTAATATGTTAGAGGGTGTTTCTTACAATCGTGAACAATTCCCAGGTTTAGTTTTTAAACTTAAGGAACCGAAAACTGCAGCTTTAATTTTTGGTTCTGGAAAACTTGTTTGCACTGGAGCAAAATCTATAGATGACTCTAAATTGGCAATTAAGAGAACTGTAGATTTAATGAGGAAGGTCGACACAGACATTCCTGAAGAATTTGAAATAAAAATTCAAAACATTGTGGCTTCTGCTAACTTAGAATCCACATTAAACTTGGAGGCTGTAGCTTTAGAACTTGAAGATACTGAATATGAACCGGAACAATTCCCAGGTTTAGTATACAGATTATCTGATCCTAAAGTGGTCTTATTATTATTTGGTTCTGGTAAAGTTGTATGTACTGGAGCTAAAACCCGTAGTGACGCTAAATTAGGCGTCGAAAGAGCTTACGATAGATTAAGTGAGCTAGATTTAATATAATTTGGTGGTATTATTGATTAAACTTGTAGTATTTGACTTAGATAACGTTATTATTGATGGTGAAGCGATAGATGAGATAGGAAAATTAGCAAATGTTGAAGATGACATAGCTGCAATTACTGAAAAAGCTATGCAAGGGGAAATAGACTTTGAAACTTCTATTAAAGACAGAGTTCAACTTCTTGAAGGAACTTCCATTGAAGACATCGAGAAAGTTGCTGATGATCTCCCATTAATGGATGGAGCTTGCAAAACCATCGAATGTTTAAAAGAAAAAGATGTAGATGTAGCTATCATTAGTGGTAGTTTTGATGTAGTGGCTGATAAAGTAAAAGACAAACTCGGTGTTGAAACAGTTTACACTAATAGTTTCACAGTCGAAGATGGTAAATTAACTGGTGAAGTGACTGGTCCATTAGTATCTGGTTCCAAATTAGATGTATTGAAAGACCATGTCGAAGAAGCAGGAATTACTTTAGATGAAGTAGTTGCTGTTGGAGATGGAGCTAACGACATTTCCATGATTGAATCAGCTGGTTGCGGAATTGCATTCAATGCTAAAGATTCTGTAAAAGAAATAGCTGATATTGTAGTAGATGGAAAAGACTTATGTAAAGTCTTGGATGAAATTCTTAATCAATTAACCACTGAAGAAGAAACTGAAACTGTTGACGACGAAGAAGCTGTTGAAGAAGAAGCAGAAGAAGCTGTAGAAGAAGTTGAAGAAACTGAAGCTACCGAAGAAGCTGTTGAAGAAGAAGCAGAAGAAGCTGTTGAAGAAGTTGAAGAAACTGAAGATAGTGAAGAAGCTGCTGAAGAAACTGAAGATGCTGCTGAAACTGAAGACAAAAAAGAAGATAAAAAAGAACTCCCTAAATCTGAATTTGTTCTTGCCGACACTATGGAAGGTGTAAGAAAACAAAAAGATGAAAAAGAAGCTGAAATCTCCAAAGTTGCAGATGAAAGGGAAGAATTCAACAAAATAGCTAAAGAACAACGTAAAATACGTGATGAGTTAAACGCATCATTAAAAGAAAACTTAAATAAAGCTATTGAATACAGAAACGAGCGTAATGAAATCAACAAAGAAGTTGAAGCTGCTAAAAAGGCTCGTAACGAAGCTAATAGTAAAATTAAAAGTCTCGAATGGTCTTCAGGTAAACGCGATAAAATCAAAATAGAAAATGAAATCAAAAAGATTGATAAAATCATTGAAACTCGCGTTTTAGACATCAAAAAAGAAAATCAGCTTGTTAAAAATGCAAATGATTTAAGAAAACAGTTAATGGAAATTCATGAAGATGAATCCGTTAAAACTGAAGCTCAAGAACTTAAAAAATTATCTGAAGAAGAACATGAAAAAGTTATTGCACTTTCTGAAAAAGCTCAAGAAGCTCACGAAGAAATGCTCACTTACTTCAGAAAAACCGATGACATTAGAACTGCAGCTGATGAAGCACACAAAAAATTCATCGAAGCACGTAAAAATGCTTCAGCTAAACATGAAGAATTTAAAGCTATCTTAAGCGATATCCATGTTATCAACAAAAAATTAGGTTCCAACAAACCTAAGAAAAGGAAAAATGATAACAAAGGTGGATCAGGTTCTAACAAAAACCGTGAAGAAAGGGAAAGAGCAGAAGAAATCTTTGCTAAATTTAAACAGGGTGGAAAAGTTTCCACTGAAGAGATTTTACTCTTGCAAAAATACAATATAGGTTAAGCAATTAACCTCTATTTTTTTATTTTTTTAAAGGTCATACTATGTCAGAAGAAAAAATCGAAACTTGTTTTATTTGCGGAAAAGAATTTGACATGGCCAAGGCAGACCTGGCATATTACAGAAATGGCAAATATCCGATTTGCGATTACTGTGCTGATTTTTATGGTTTTTTCCAGGAAGATTTGGCTCCTCAAAAGGAATAACTTTTTTTTATCAATTTTTTCAATGTAATGTTTATATTACATCAACATGTCCCATAGAAATGTTTTTATATAAGAAATTATTTTAAATTAAATTCAGTTATTATTTTTTTTAATTTGGGGGACGTTTTTAAATGCATGAAGTAATAGTTTGTGAGAAACCAACATCGGCTGAGAAAATCGCAAAGGCGCTTTCACCGAGTGCCAAAAAGAAAGTGTACAATAAAAAAGTTAAGTATTGGGAACTTAAGAAGGATTCAAAGGACATTACAGTCGTATCTGCAGTAGGACACCTCTATTCACTGACTCCCGACAATCCAAAGGACAAGGTTTATTTCGACCTTCACTGGGCTCCCGCCTATGAGGTCAACAAGAGGGGCAGCGGATTTACCAAGGATTATGTAAGGGCAATCAAAAAGATTGCAAAAGATGCAGATTCATATATTCATGCCTGCGATTATGATACCGAAGGAACATTAATCGGGTACAATGCATTAAAGTATGCCTGCGGTCAGAAGGATTTAAGCAAGATTTCCCGTATGAAGTTTTCAACATTGACCAAAAAGGATCTTCTTGAGGCGTATGACAACAAGATAGATTTGGACATGAATCAGGTAGACAGCGGTATTGCAAGACATGTCCTTGATTATTATTTCGGTGTAAACATTTCCAAGGCTTTAATGAAGTCAGTAAGAAGCGCCAAGCACAGGTTCCTGAAGCTGTCTGCAGGAAGGGTTCAGACACCTACATTATCCATTCTGGTTGAAAGGGAAAAGGAAATCAAAAACTTTGTTCCCGAACCGTACTGGATGATTAAGGCAATCATCGAAGGCAAGATTGAAGTCGACCACGTTGACGGCAAGATATTTGACAAGGCACGTGCCGAAGAAATCATGGCCAAATGCCAGGGTAAGGATGCTACCGTTGATAAAATCAGCATTTCCAAATCTTCTACAAAACCTCCTGTTCCATTCAATTTGGGAGGTCTTCAGTCCGAGGCCTATAATGTTTTCGGATTTTCCCCTAAAAAAACACAAACTATTGCACAAAACCTGTATACTTCAGGATATACTTCTTATCCTCGTACTTCTTCTCAAAAATTACCTGAAAGCCTGGATTTCAAATCAATATTCATGCAGTTGAGCAATGACGGGGAGTTCAGAAAACACATTTCACAGCTTCCGTCAAAACTTAAACCTAACAACGGTAAAAAGGACGATGCGGCTCACCCTGCTATCCATCCGACCGGAATACTGCCTCAGGGATTGTCCAAGGACGACAAGAAGATTTATGAGCTTATCGTTTACAGGTTCATTTCAGTATTCTTTGAAGCAGCCAAATTTGAAACAATGAGCACAACTCTTGACATTGAAAATGAAAGGTTCCGCTTCAGACGCAGAAGGGTCACCCACAAAGGCTGGATGGAACATTATCCGTTCAGAAAAATCGATGACGAAGAGTTTCCGGACTTTAAGGAAGGAGATTTGGTAAAGGTCTTGGATTTGATTTCAGATGAGAAGGAAACCAAGCCTCCTGCACGTTATAATCAGGCATCCCTAATTAAGGAGCTTGAGAAAAGGGAACTTGGAACCAAGGCTACCCGTGCGGACATTATTGATAAGCTGTATGACCGTAAATTCATTACAGGAACTCAAAAAATTGAAGTCAATCAGCTTGGAGAGAACATGATTGACACATTATCCACATACTGTAAAGACATCA
The DNA here is from genome assembly GCA_900318035.1 of uncultured Methanobrevibacter sp. Lineage (GTDB taxonomy): Archaea > Methanobacteriota > Methanobacteria > Methanobacteriales > Methanobacteriaceae > Methanocatella. The sequence continues at coordinate 148,753 of ONJC01000002.1, read as the reverse complement.
CTTCCGAAGAGCTGACCCGTAATTTCGAAAACAAGCTTGAAGGCATTGACAACAACACTGCCACCCGTCAGGAAATAATAACTGACGGTCAAAAAGAAGTTACCGTAATATTGGGTGACATCAGTAAAAATTCAAAAGAGATAGGTAACAAGCTATATGATGCCTACCAGGAAAGTAATATTGTCGGAACATGCCCTAACTGTGGCGGAAATCTTGTCAAAAGATATTCTCCTAAAACCAAGGCATATTTTGTGGGATGTTCCAATTATCCGGATTGCACTACAGTCTATTCCATTCCTAAAGGAACCAATTTCCTTAAGAAAAAATGTGAAAAATGCGGACTTCCGATTATTTCATTCGGTAAACCTCGCCAACGCGCTTGCCTTGATGCCAATTGCGGAAAGGATAAGACCAAGACTCATGATCCGAAAGTTGTGGGCTCATGTCCTGATTGCGGTAAGGACTTGCTTAAGCGTTCAGGCAGATATGGTGAGTTTGTAGGCTGCAGCGGTTTTCCAAAATGCAGGTTCACATGTTCACTTGAGGAACTTGAAAGCAAATTAAAATAGATTTCCAATCTCTTTTTTTAAGGTGATTGGATTTTCATTCAATTCCATATTATTTTTTTGATTTTTAGTTAAATAGAAAATATTTTCATCTTTTCTTACTATTTTTTATTAATTTTTTTTCTTGTTTTGAATATTATTATAAAATGTGATATGCACAATACTTAATAATGTTAAGAAATATAAATATATCTTAATAAAAATATTATATAATATTTTTTAATATTTTTATCATATGCCAGTAATATTTCACAAATTCCTGAAATTTGTGGGGCAATTACTCGAGTATTAATGTCCTTTATAAGGATTAAAATCGTCGGAACTGCGATGCTGTAATTCCTGAATGATAACGTTTTAGGTATGCCAATCTCCATTTATTTTAGAGATGGGGGATGTTCAATTAATATCGATATTAAATTAAAATAAATTACTTTAATTGTTTAATGAATAAATTAAATGAGGATTTTTATGAATAAAGAAACTATGGTGACAATAGCCAAATCAGTAGTTATCATATTGATTTTGCTGGCTGTTGTCTTTGCACTAAAAGCTCCTGCAGCTGATTTAAATGCAATCCCTGATAGTGCAAGAGGGGACTACGTTGATTCATCTGGTCTTCCTTATTTCAGTGAAATGGATTCATATTATAACTTAAGGCTGACAGAGGATTATGTAGATCATGGCTTTGTAGGAGATGAAAAGATAAATGGTAGCGAGTGGGATATGCATAGGTACGCTCCTACCGGTAATGAGATTAATTACGAATTAGGAATTGTATATGTTACTTCATTTTTACACAGTATCTTTGGCGATCACTCTGTAAGAGAAATAGCATTCTGGACTGGAGCAGTTATCTCTACATTGGCTGTCATTCCGGCATTCATTTTTGCCAGAAGACTGACAAATGATTACGGTGCTATTGTAGCTACAATAATTATTGTACTTGCTCCGAACTACTTTGCGCACACATTCCCAGGATTTTTCGATACAGATATGTTTTACTACATATGGTCCCTGTTGTTTATATTCTTCTTTGTAGAGACCATACGGGCAAAGAATATAATATTAAAAGTTTTATTCGCTATATTGTCAATTATTTCAATCGGTCTGTTTTCACAATCATGGACAGGTTATATCTTTTACATAGGTATCATGGGAATATTTTCAATTGTCTATCTCATCGCATGTTATATCTTCAATGTCGGTGAGGACAACCAGGATGAATATTCAAGCAAGCTGCAATGGTTCATACACCAGAATGACCTTCTCTCAATTGTGATTTTAGGAGTAATAGGATTTGTAGGTCTTGCTATCTTCCAAGGTATTGGCGGAGTAACCGGAATATTTGGAAGTTTAACTGGATTGCTTTCACTGCAATCTGCTTCAAGAACTATTGGTGGTTTCCCTAACGTACTTATTTCCGTTGCAGAGATGCAAATGCCAAACTTACTTGGCGGAGGAATGGCTGCTCCATTCTTGGCAAACACCAATGGTGTAGTAAACGGTATGGGTGGTATAGTCACATTGTTTGCAGGTTTAATAGTGTTGTATGTTTTAATAAGCAGATCTTTGAAATTAAGACAGGCAAAAGTAAAATCTCCTGCAGCAACCACTACTAAAAAACCTCCTAAAGGCAAAAGAACAGCTTCCGCTAAAAAACTTGACAACGATTTAAAATTAAAGATTAACCTTGGTAATTTTGACTTCGGTTCATCAGATGAGCTTTTAAGTTCAAAACGTATAACCGTATTGTATGCAACCTTGTTTGTTGTTTGGGTTGTACTCACAGCTCTTGCGGTAAGTAGAGGTTCAAGGTTCATTACCACAATTGTACTTCCATTCGGTCTAATGGCAGGTATTTTTGTTGGATTTGCAACAGATTACATTAAAAACAAATTGAATGATGACAAATGGTTGATTGCAATTGCAGTATTATGCGGTTTCCTTGCAGCAGTTCCATTGGCTCAAATCAATGTCATTTACGGAATTTTACTCTTTGTAGCAATTGTTGCATTTGCTTTAGTTACCATTTACGGTATTAAAAATGTTGCAACCAAAAAAGTTCCGCTCAAAAAATATGTTATTATCATAGCCATGGTGATTGCACTGATTTCACCGTCAATCTGCGGTGCTTATCAGACTTCAGAAACTGTTGTTCCGGGTACCAATGATGCGATGTGGAACGCAATGACATGGGCACATGACCATACTGCAAACGACACTGTAATCACATCCTGGTGGGACTTCGGTTACCTCTTCGAAATTGCTGCCGACAGGCAAGTAACATTCGATGGGGGTTCTCAGTCAGGTGAACGGGCATTCTGGCTGGGTCAGGCGATGACGACAAGTGATCTGCAGCTGTCTGCAGGTATTTTCAGAATGTTGGATACAACAGGAACACAAGCAACTGCAGAATTGGTAAACTATACTGGTGATTCAGGTAAAGCAACCGATATTCTTATTGACATTTTACCGAAATCAGCTGGTGACGCTCAAAATGACTTGGTAAACAAATATCATTTGACAGCTGATCAGGCTAAAAACGTAATTCAATACACTCACCCTGATAAAGTACGTCCAGTACTGTTTGTTGCATCTTCAGATATGCTTTCAAAAGCAGGATGGTGGTCCTACTTCGGTGCTTGGAACTTCGAGAACCAGTCATCTGAAAACTACAACTACTATGTTCCAACAGAACAGGTTGAAGTAAAACCGGGTAGCACAGGTAAAATGCCAATACTCAGCGATCAAGGAATGACAGTTAACGCAGTCATTACCCGTGGTAATGGTAACAACACCACTTCCGGTTATACAGAAGCAGTATACACTCAAAATGGAGAGCAAATCATGATCAATGACACTCCATACAACCCATTGAACATTTCACACATAATCGTTGTGGAAAACGGTTACATTACCAAAAACGAATCTGTGGGCAATGTATCGGATGCGAACTTCACAATGTTCCTGATGGGTAACGACAATCACTACACTCCGCTCCTGATACACAAGAAACTGGTCAATTCAATGTTTACCAGACTGTATCTCCTGGGTGGAGCAGGTCAGGACATATTTGAAAATGTTCACACTGAACAAGGTGTAATGCTGTTCAATGTAAACTTTGACAAGACTGTTGCCGGCGGCGCCACTGGCAATTCGACCGGTAACGTGACTACAAACTCGACTACTTAGGTTAGGTTTTTCCTAATCTAATCTATTTTTTTATTTTTTTTGAATTAATATGGTGATTTAATGGGTATTGAAGAGAAGATAAAAGATATTGAAGAAGAAATTCAAAAGACACCATATAACAAAGCTACTTCACACCACATAGGAAAGCTTAAGGCAAAACTTTCCAAACTTAAAGAGGAATCTCTGCAACGTAGTAGTGGGGGATCTAAAGGCCAGGGTTTTCATATAAAGAAATCCGGTGATGCTACTGTTGTACTTGTGGGATTTCCGTCTGTAGGTAAATCTACTCTCTTAAATGAAATTACTAATGCTGAAAGTAAAGTTGGCGCTTATCAATTTACAACACTCGATATTGTTCCGGGCGTAATGGAACATAAAAATGCAAAGATTCAGATTTTCGATATTCCGGGAATAATCACCGGAGCAAGCAGCGGTAAAGGAAGAGGTAAGGAGATTTTATCCGTTGCAAGAACTGCAGATTTGATATTGGTTGTTCTGGATACTTTCAATCCACAGCACATTAATGTCATTCTAAAAGAATTGAGGGCCATTGGAATAAGGCCGAATGAAAGACCTCCTGATGTTACTGTCAAAAGGAAAAAACTTGGAGGGGTCAAGGTTTCATCAACATGCAAACTGACCCATATGGATGAAAAAACAATCAGGTCAATTCTCAATGAGTACGGCTATATCAATGCGGACGTTCTTTTCAGGGATGATGTGACAATGGATCAATTTATTGACGTACTCGATAGAAATAAATCATATGTTCCGATGATTGTCCTGTTAAATAAGGTGGATCTTGTAGATGAAGCATACATCGAGGAGCTTAAAAAATACATTCCTGAATTCATTCCGATATCTGCCGATAAAAAGACAAATATCGAAGAGTTGAAGGACACAATATTCGATAACCTTGATTTGGTTCGTGTATATCTAAAACCGCAGGGAAGAAAAGCGGATATGGAAGATCCTCTGGTCATCAAGAAAGGCTCTACTGTAATCGATGCATGCAGAAAACTCCACAGGGAATTCGTGAAGAATTTCCGTCATGCAAAAGTCTGGGGAACCTCAGTTAAATTCCCTGGTCAGAAGGTAGGTCCTGATCACGTTTTGAATGATGAGGACGTTTTAAGAATTATTCTTAAGAAATAATTCTTTCTATTTTTTTTGATATTATGTATAAAACTATTTTTATAACCGGCACTCCGTGTACCGGAAAAACCACAGTCAGTGAAATGCTGTCTTCAAAGCTGAACTGCCAACTGATTAAGATTAACGATTTGGCTTTAGAAAATAACTTCGTTTTGGGAATTGATGAAGACAAAGGCTATAAGGTCATTGACATTCCTAAACTGAATGAAAAGGTTTCTGAAATCATTGATGATAGTGATGAACTTATTATTTTTGAAGGGCACCTGGCACATTTGTGTGATGGTGCCGATAAGGTCATAGTTTTAAGGGTTCGCCCTGAAATTTTACGCTCCCGACTTGAAGGACGGGATTATTCTGAAGCTAAAATCCGTGAAAATCTTGAAGCTGAAGCTATGGGAGTCTGCACTAGTGAGGCATTTGAGATATATGGGGACGACGTATCGGAGATTGACGTAAGCGATTTGACAGTCGATGAAATTGTCTGTGAGATTGACAATTTTATTTCTGGCAAGAAATCATTTTCAGTTGGCGAGATTGACTTTATGGGATGGCTCATTTCAAAGCCTTAATGGGAAATTGTGTTGTTTTGGCAATTTGCACCATTTGCTTAAAAATCATTTATTTTTTTATAATCCTATTTGGGCAATAAAATTTAAAAATTCCACAACATTTATAAATAGTAATAAACATATTTATTTTTAATATTCATATTAACCTAAGGTTATTCTAACTATGGTTTTTGTTTTAATTTGCGCAAATCATTTTAATTCAATTTTGAATATTATATCCTACATTTTAAAGGAGGATATTTTTGAGTAGAGGAAAACGACCAAAGTGGATGATTGAAATAGCGATTGAAAGGATGAATATTCTTTTTGAACGTGCTGAGATGGAATTCATCACCCATCCTGAACGGTCCAATCGATATGTTGAGTTAGCATTGAAGTTGTCCACCAAATACAATACCAAAGTCCCCGAAAAGTGGTCAAGAAGGTATTGCAAGAAATGTAAGTGTTTCCTTTATCCTGGCCATAATTGCACCGTCCGGCTGGTTAACTCGGAGGTTAACATTTTTTGTGGTGAATGTGGTCACGTAATGAAAATTCCTTATCACAAGGAGAAAAAGTTAAAAAGGAGAGCTAAATATGAGTCACACAAAAAAGGAAATGATGAATAGAGCTCTTGGTGCGATGACAATTAACATTGGTAAAAGCGGTGTCAATGACAATGTTATTGAAGAAATCAAACGCCAGCTTAAGGCTAATGAAATTGTTAAACTTAAATTTGCAAAAAATATCGCTAGAAATAAAGATGATTACATAGATGAAATAGTCTCTAAAACCAGAGCACAGCTCATTGACGTTAGAGGCCATGTTGCTGAGGTCTTAAATTTACAGTGGATTAAGCTACAATTATTTAATAAAATATTGGAGAATTAATATGACTACTGTATTTGATGTACCTGCAGATTTATTAATTAAAAAAGTCGCAGAAGAATTTAAAAATAACGAAAAAATCAATTCCCCTGCATGGTCCAATTTTGTAAAAACCGGTGTTCACAAAGAAAGAAAACCAGAAAATGCTGATTGGTGGTATGTAAGAACTGCTGCTATCATCAGAAGAGTTTACATGGACGGTCCTGTAGGAGTAATGAGTTTAAGAACTTTCTACGGTGGTAAAAAAGACCGTGGCGTACGTCCTGAAGTTTTCAGAAAAGGCAGCGGATCCATTATCAGAACCGCATTACAACAATTGGAAGACGCAGGTTATGTAGAGAAAGTTGAAGGTGGAAGAGTTGTCTCCCCAGCAGGAAGATCATTCTTAGATAAAATTTCTGCTGAAATCATTAAAGATATTCCTGAACTTGAAAAATACTAATTATAATTGGAGAGTTTGATATGAGCGAATTAGATGAGATTCGTCAAAAAAGAATGGCTGAATTACAGGCTCAACAAGCTGCTATGCAAAATCAGGCACAGCAGCAGGCTGTTGCTCAAGCTCAACAGCAAGAGGCACAGGCACAATTTGAAGCTCAGAAAAAACAGATTCTAGCTCAAATCCTGACTCCTGAAGCCCGTACTAGGTTAGGCAATCTTAAATTAACCAAACCAGACCTTGTCAACAACATTGAACTTCAATTGATTCAATCCGCACAGTCTGGAAGTTTAAGAGGTAAAGTCACTGATGAGCAATTGAAAGTCCTTTTAAGACAAATTGCCGGTCAGAAAAGAGAAATTAAAATTACAAGGAAATAATATCAATGAAAGCAGCCGTATTGTATAGTGGAGGTAAGGATTCATCTTTTATGGCAGTCATGCTTAATAGATTGGGTCTTGATGTTGAATTGTGCACTGCAAACTTTGGTGTTTATGATTCATACATTCCAGCAAGCAAGTCAGCGGCCGCCTTGGGTTTTAACCATACTGTTCTCGATTTGGATTTCGGGATTTTGGATAAGGCCTGCGACATGATTTTAAGTGATGGATTTCCAAACGACGGAATAAAATTCATTCATGAAAGTGTTGTGGAACAGGTTTCAGAAAAATATGATATTATTGCAGACGGGACAAGACGTGATGACAGAACTCCAAAACTCACTGTCAATCAGATAAGAAGTCTTGAAGACAGAAAAGATGTTCAATATATAAATCTGGATAGTTTCGGCCATAAATCTGTTAAATTAATAACCTCTAACCTTTTTGAAATTTCACATGAAAAGTCAAACAAGGACAACAGCTCAGATTATGAGGTTGAAATAAGGACTCTGATTGATGAGAAAGGAGGAAATTCACTGGACATATTCCCAGAAGAAAATGAGTAGAAATAAACCATTAGCTAAAAAATTAAGAATGGCAAAAGCAAACAAACAAAATAGGAGAATTCCAATCTGGGCTTATGCTAAAACTAATCGTAAACTTAGATACAGACCAAAACCTAGACATTGGAGAAGAAACAGTCTTAAATTATAAGAGGGGTTAAAATGGAAAGAGTTTACACAATTCCACTTAGAAATGTAAAAAATGTCAAAAGGACCATCAGAGCTCCTAGAGCTATCAGGGAAGTACAAAACTTCTTAACTAAACACATGAAAGCAGAAGAAGTTAAACTTGATGAGTCTATCAATCATGCAATTTGGGAAAGAGGTATTCAAAAAATACCTTCTAAAATTACTGTAAAAGCAGTTAAAGATGATGATGGTGTTGTAAAAGCTACTTTAGCAGAATAGGCTAAGTATCTTCGCCATATATTTGATTAATGTGAGGTAACAATATGTTGAGAAGAGTTGATATTGTAGGAAATCCGAATATAGGAGTTTTTATCCTGGCAACTGATGACATAGCTATTGTTCCTTATAATCTCATAGACGAAAAGGCAGAAATTATTAAGGAAACTTTAGAAGTCGATGTTGTTAAGTCTTCTATTTCCGGCAGTAATCTTATAGGATCTTTAGCTGTAGCCAATTCAAATGGTATCGTTGTTTCCCCACACGTTTTAGATAGAGAAGTTAAACAGTTCGAAGAATTAGGATTAAATGTCGCAGCCATTCCATCACAGTACACTGCTGTTGGAAACATCGTTGCATGCAACGACACAGGTGCAATCATAAGTCCGTTCTTGTCAGAAGATGCAAAAAACATAATTGAAAATGCTTTGGATGTCGATGCTGAGGCTCATTCCATCAGCGGAAGCGACATCATTGGTTCTATGGTAAAGGTTACCAATAAGGGATTTTTAATATCCAAAAATGCAACTTCTAGTGAAATTAACTTAGCTCGTAAAGTATTTGGTGTTGAAGGAGATATTGGTACTGTTGGTAAAGGTATTCCTTTAGTTGGAGCATGTTCCATTGCAAATTCCAATGGTGCAATTGTGGCTAAAGGCAGTACTGGTCCTGAAATGGCTAGAGTTGAAGAAGCGTTAGGCTTTTTAGATGATAACTTTTAATTAATATATCATGAGGGATTTTATATGATAACAAAAATTTACAGAGTTAAAGGTAATTTTGTAATGGGCGATGAATATCATAAATTTACTAAAGAATACAAAGCTACTTGCGAAGATGATGTAAGAGAAAAAATCTACGCAAATTTCGGCAGTAAACATGGTATTAACAGGAATCAGATTTCTATTGCTTCTATTGAAGAAATCGCTCCTGAAGATGTTCAAGACCCTATTGTAAAAGAAATTTTATAGACACGCCAGGTGTTACTATGGAAGATCAGCAAAGATTAAACAGTCTTCTTAATGATATCAATGCATACAGACAACAAGCTGAATTAATTCAACAGCAAATTGAAATGATTCAGGCTTCCATTTCTGAAGTTGATTCATTGTTTACTACTTTGGAAGATATAGAAGGTAAAGAATCTATTGAAGCTTTTGTGCCTGTAGGCGCTGGTTCTTTCATTAAAGGAGAACTCAAAAGTACTGATGAAATTATTGTAAGTATCGGTTCAGGTTATGCTGTTAAAAAGGATGCAGACGGTGCTCGTGAAATACTCGCCGGCCAAAAAGAAGATTTAAAAGATAGCATGGACAAAATGTTGGCTAACTTACAGCAATGCACTGACATTGTTGGATCTCTTCAGGCACAGGCCGAACAAATTGCCGCTGCAGCTCAGGGCAACATGACCCAGATGGGATAAATTTCCTTACAATTTTTTTCATTTTTTCTATTTTTTTCTATTTTTTATAAAACGTTTTTCAATGTCTTTTTTCAAATCATTAATTTATTGCTCTGATAATGTAATTTTTAATCGGTTTTTAACTTCTTTTTTAAATACTATGAAAAATAAAGATATAAATAATTAAATTTTTAACTAACTAAAAAGGTTGGGTTAATATTGTTTGAATCATTAAAAAAGAAATTTTCACGTACAAGTGAAAAATTAGAAGAAGAACTTATCGAAGAAGCAGAACAGGAGAATAACCTTAAAGAGGAAAAAGGTACCCGATTCTCATTTTTCTCATTCGGTAGGAAAAAAGAAGAAAAAAAAGAGGAAGAGGACGAATCTGATTTGCTTGAAGAAGCTGAAGAAGATGTTTCAGCCGAAGAAGTCATCGACGAATCTCCTGCTGAAGAAGTAAAAGAGGAGAAAAAGTCCCACTTCTGGAGCCGAAGCAAGGATAAGGAAGATGAGGATGAAATCATTGACGAAGCTGAAGAAGAAACCGTTGAGGAAGCTCTCGCTGATGATGAAGTTGAAGATGAAATCGAAGAGGAAGCTGTTGAGGAACCATCCTCTGAAGATGAAGTTGAAGAGGCTCCTGCCGAAGAAGTTAAGGAGGAGAAAAAATCCCGCTTCTGGAGCCGAAACAAGGATAAGGATGAAGAGACTTCAGACAGTGATGAAGAAGAGGCTCCTGCTGAAGAAGTTAAGGAGGAGAAAAAGTCCCGCTTCTGGAGCCGAAGCAAGGATAAGGATGAAGAGACTTCAGACGAGGAAGAGCCTGAAGAAGAGGGGAAAGAGAAATCCCACTTCTGGAGCAGAGGCAAAAAATCAAAAGACGATGTTTCCGCTGACGGTGAGGCCACAGGAGGAATATTCTCCTTTGTGCGTGAAAAAACCATTCAGGAAAAGCATGTTGATGATATTCTTTTCGAGCTTGAAATGGAACTTCTTCAGGGCGACGTTGCAATGGAAGTGGCAACAGAAGTCGTTGACGGTGTTAAAAACAACCTTGTCGGTAAGAAAATCAAAAGAAGCAACGACATCACTGAGCTTACCTACAATGCGCTGAAGGATACCGTTGCAGAAATCATTGACATTCCTGGAAAATCAATGACAGAAATGATTGAGGAGAAAAAGGCTCAGGGTGAACCTCTTGTAGTAATGTTTGTGGGCATTAACGGTACAGGAAAAACCACAACCATTGGAAAACTCGCAAATTACTATCTTAAGAAAGGATACACTCCGGTAATCGCAGCTTCAGATACATTCAGGGCCGGAGCTATCGAACAGGTCACATATCACGCTGACAATGTAGGTGTAAAAATCATTAAGCACCAGAAAGGTTCAGACCCGGCAGCAGTTGCATACGATGCGGTTGAACATGCAAAAGCTCAGGGAAAAGAACTGGTTTTAATCGATACTGCAGGAAGGATGCAGACCAACACAAACCTTATGGATGAGATGAAAAAGATCAAAAGGGTTTCCAAACCTGACCTTGTAATATTTGTTGGTGATGCACTGACCGGTAACGATGCAACCGAACAGGCCAAGAAATTCAACGAGGCCATTGACATCGACGGAGTAATCCTTACAAAAGCCGATGCGGACAGTAAGGGCGGAGCCTCACTTTCAATCGGTTATGTGATTCAAAAGCCTATCATGTTTTTAGGTGTCGGACAGGGCTATGATGACATTAAGGAATATGACGCCGAATGGATGCTAAACCAGTTATTCTCCGAGGACACAGATGTTGTGATGATGGAGGAATAGAATGAGCGGAATTAATAAGAAATTTTTATTGCCCATTTTGGCCGTACTTGTGCTTATTGTCGTATGGATGACAATATTCGGCGGAGGTGGAGGTATATCCCAGTCAAAGGAGAACAACGTTTCAATGGCAATAACCGGTGATGTGATGTTTGCACGTAATATGGGGACTGCCCTGAGTTTGGGAACATCTCCCTTTGCAGACGTAAGCAATGTCACTTCAAATGTTGATTTGCTTTTAATCAACTTTGAAAATGCAGCCACATCTTCGGAGAATGCAACAAAGCCCGATATTCCATTTAAATGCAATCCTGGATTCACGGTCCTTGCCCGCGCTAACAACAATACCATTGCAGGCCTTGCAAACAATCACGTTTGCGACTATGGAATTCAGGGCATGAGGGATACCATAAACAATCTTGAAAGGGTTAACATAACCCATTTGGGTGCAGGCAACAATGAGGCTGAAGCGCATAAGGGCGTAACCCAACAAATCAACGGACGCAACATAACCATATTGAACTATATGGATTCAAACAACTTTGCGGAATACAGCTATGAAGTGCTTCCTTATGCAAACGGTTCATCTCCGGGTTATTCAGCATATGACTCTCAGGATGCCAAAAACCAAATCAGCCAGGCTAACGAATCAGGAAACTTCGTAATGGTATTCATGCACTATGGAAACGAATATTCAACATCCCCTAATCAGGACCAGATAAAGATATCTCATGAGCTGATTGATGACGGTGCGGATGTTGTTATAGGTTCACATCCTCACGTGGCCCAGGGAATTGAAATGTATAAGGGTAAGCCTATATTCTACAGTTTGGGCGATTTCATATTTGACCTTGAAGCTGAAGGAACTCTGGACAATTACTTTGTTGAAATAGATCTGTCTGGAAATCAGGGTCAATGTACAGTATATCCTGTGCATCTGTCAGGCTATTTGCCTCATCCTATGGACAGTGAAACAGGCAATACATTTTTAAATTCATTAACTCCTAAAGCATCAGAGTTAAAGGTTAATGATGGAGTGGGAAAATTAAATTTTACTTTTTAAGTTAAGGTGATACAATTAGATATAGAAATTTACTCGTCATTTGCTTAGTGTTGGCAGCATTCCTATCTTTAGGCGCTGTCTTTGCAAATGATGTAAATGAGACGGTAACGACAAGCAACGATGATGCCTTGATGGCAATTGATGCGCCAGCTTCACAAAATGAAGATGCCTTGATGGCAATCAATGATGAAGTGGGGCAGGAAAACGGAAGTGAGGTTCTCATGACTGGCAGTGATGACAGCACTGCTGATAAACTTGCCGCAACAGGCGATTCCAAGCTTATAAAGGCTTCATTTAAAGTAAGTTCAAATCAGATTTATATAAAAAATTCCAAAGTTCACATAAAACTGGTGGACGGAAACAAAAACCGTATTGTAAACAAGACAATTCATATTTTATTTAAGGAAAAGACATACAATCTAACAACCAACGAGTTCGGTAAGGTTTACTTTAAGATTAAAACCACAGGAAACTACAGGCTAACATATTCATTCAGCGAACCGGGTTATGTTCCGGTTACAGGTTACAGAGACATAACAATAGCTAAGAATAATGTAACCAAACTCAGCGGTAATTCCTACTATGTGGCCTATGAAGGTGTCAAAAACCCATATGTGGTCACTTTGACTGTCGGTGGCGTGCCATTGCCTAATCAGAATGTAATCTTTAGAATCAACGGCACATACTATACCAAAAAGACAGATTCCCAAGGTAAAATCACCCTGAACTTCAACTACCCTCAGGGAACCTACAAGATCAAATACATTTTCAAAAGCACTACAAATGCAATTTTTGTCAAAAACTATGCCAAGATAAAGGTCAAGAAAGGAATGCCTACCGAGATTGTTAAACTGAACTCACCGGTTTTCAAGAACAACAAGCTGACCACCCTCAAGTTCAAGTATCTTGATGTCCGTGGAAATCCGATTAACAAAAAGACAGTTGTCCTGAAGGTTGACGGTGTAAAGTATAAGCAATCAACAGACAAAAATGGTTTCGTCAAATTCAAAATCAGATTGAATACAGGAACTTACGCCGCTAAAGTCTATTCATACACCACTGTCTACAAGCAGTCCGGTTTAAAGTTCTACATATCAGTAAAATCAGATAAAAAATACAATAACGGATTCTGGCTATTCGGAGCAGACATGTATGGTGTCGATTTAAAGAAGATGGCTGACAACGGTATAAATCAGATATTTTTAAACTTCTATGCAGTCAAGCTCCACGGAAGAACTGCGGTTCAGAATTTCGTGGCTGATGCAAAATCCGTTGGCATTAACGTTCACATCTGGATGCAGGCATTCTACAACGGAGGATGGATTCTTCCTGTTGACGATTCAGGAAACTTCAGGTATTCCCTGTTTAATTCCATAATAGCTGAGGCAAAGGACTACGCATCCATTAAGGGTGTGGCAGGAATTCATTTCGATTACCTGAGATTTGGCGGAACAGCATATAAGCATGCAAACGGTGTAGAGGCAATCAACTACTTTACAAAACAGGCCTGTGAAGAACTGCACAAGCAAAATCCGAGTCTGATAGTTTCAGCAGCAGTAATGCCTGAGCCGTCAGGAATGATATACTATTACGGTCAGGACATTCCGACAATAAGCAAATATCTTGATGTAATCGTGCCTATGATTTATAAGGGAAATTATGCGCAGGGCACATCATGGATTAAGTCCACAACCCAGAAATTCATAGACATGTCCAACGGTGCGGAAATATGGACAGGTCTTCAAAGCTATTATTCCGATGATGACGTCAGCAAGCTTCCTGCTTCCGAATTAAAATCAGATTCAAAGGCAGGTATTGATGGTGGAGCCAAAGGAATTATCCTGTTCAGGTTTGGACTGTTCAACCTGTTTGATTTCAATACTCTTTAGGTGATTTCATGAAAAAGTCAATAGTATTTCTAATGTTAACATTAGCCATCATATCACTTTCGGCAGTTTGCGCCAGTGAAAATGCAACAGACAGTGATGTGGGTGCGATTGGTGATGATGCCGTTTTGGCTGAGGTTTCCAATCCCGAAATCATTGCAAATGATAGTGGTGATGGCTCTGAAATTATAAAATCGGACTCTGAAATTCAGGCCTCATCAGCAACAGGCTATGAAAGCTTTTCAACAAAATTCACATTGACATTAACATCCAACGGCACTGCGTTGGCATCCAAAAACGTTACTGTCAGCATCAATGGCAATAGCTATGTAAAAACAACAGACAGTTCAGGTAAGGCCAGCTTAAGTGTCAAGCTTGCAAAAGGCGCATACGATGCCAAATGCTACTTTGCTGGAGACAACACTACCAATCCTTCAAATGCAACTGCAAAAATCACTGTCAAATCTCCAATAAAAACCCACTTTAAGGTTGTGGACAAGTCCATCAACTATCGTCAGGGTTCAAAATCACTGTTTGCAGTTTATCTGTTAACCAGTTCCGGAGCAGCAGTCAAAAACAAGAAGGTTACATTTAAAGTCAATGGAAAGACATACAAAAGAACCACAGATTCCAGAGGCAGTGCTCAGATGTATGTAAAGTTGAAGGCCGGAAAACATAAGGTGTCCTATTCATTCAAGGCCACAAGCCCTTATCTTGCATCAAGCGGCAGCACATATCTCAAAGTTAAAAACCCGATAACTAAAGGTCATGGATATTGGGTGCTGTCATCCAGTATGTATTCCCTAAATCTCAAAAAATTAAAATCAAAAGGAACAAAACAGATTTTCCTTCATTCATATGCAATCAACAATTACGGCAGGAGTGCTGTCAGCTCCTGGGCCAAACAGGCAAACAAATACGGAATGAAGGTTCATATTTGGGTGCAGGTATTTTATGACGGCAAATGGGTTATTCCTCTCAAAAAGGATGGATCAATTAATTACGGATACATGAAAAAGAAAGTCGCTGAAGTAGTCAGCTATGCTAAAATAAGCGGCATTTCCGGTGTCCATCTTGATTATGTGAGATTCCCTGGAACCGCACAGAATTATGGGGATTCAGTGGATGCGGTCAATTACTTCGTAAAAAAAGCGTGCAGTGAAGTGAGAAAAGTCAAGCCGAACTGCATAATTTCAGCTGCAGTGATGCCTGAACCGGGAATGACTGAGTACTACTATGGTCAGGACATCTCAACAATGAGCAAATACCTTGATGTTATCATTCCTATGGCATATAAGGGCAATTATGTCAAAAAGACCTCCTGGATAACTTATGTGACAAAGGCATTTGTCCTTGAATCCAACAGCGCACAGATATGGACAGGAATTCAGGCATACAAATCAGATGACAATCCGAAATTATTGCCTTCCTCAGAACTCCTTAAGGATGCAAAAGCGGCCAAGAGCGGCGGAGCAAAAGGAGTTGTGCTATTTAGAATAGGATATTCAAAACTTTTGAATTTCAATAGGGTTTAAAATTTATTTACAAAAAAATGTCTGATTACCACTTTCTTTTTGAAAGTGCCTTTAGACGTTTTTTTTCAATACTTTTCTTTTTTTCAGACTGATACTGCTTATTCTGGCGATTGGTTGTTGTTTCGTTATTTCTCATCACAGTTACAAGGTCAATGGAGTTTCCGCTGCAGGCCATTACAACTCGGATTTCCTTATAGTCCTTTGATGGAGGTGCCTTAAACACGCATGCATATTTTTCCCTTTCAACATGCTCCCAGCTAATCGGCTCCTCATTTAAAAGGCAGTCAACCACATATTCTCTTGACAGTCCGTTTTCATCCAGCCTCTGGATAAAATGTCTGTTTTCAAAGCACCAGTTTATGCCGCTTGTCTCTCCCATGATAAATTTGTCAAACACATTCATATGTAAAGTTTATTATATATCTTTTTATAAAAATTTATGTATGTCTGAACAAGCACAATGGGATTCGTCATTATCATTCATTTTTGCTATGATTGGAGCTGCTGTTGGGTTAGGTAACATTTGGCGTTTCAGCTATGTACTGTATTCTAATGGTGGTGGATCATTTTTCATCCCTTATTTTGTAGCAATTGCAATTATGGGGGTTCCATTTTTAATATTAGAGTATGGTGTGGGATTCAGCTTCAAGGAATCCTTTTCGAAGATTATGCGTAAGATTAATCCGAAATTCGAAGTGATTGCCTGGATACTGGTCCTTTTTGTTTTTATAGTAACGATTTATTATATGGTAATTTTAAGCTGGGACTTGGTTTACCTTTTAAGCAGTTTTACATTCCACTGGGGAACTGACACTGCGGCTTACTTCGTTCAGTCCGTAGGGGGAAGTTCCAATCTGTCAAATGCAAGCTTCCTGCTCATTCCAACAACCGTTGGTGTATTGATTTTATGGGTTGTTCTATGGGTTATTTCCCACAGGGACGTTGACAAGGGTATCGGTATGGTATCAAAGCTTCTCATTCCCGCATTATTTGTCATAATGGGAATCATTATTGTCTATGCGCTGACACTGCCTGGCGCGTCACTGGGTATCAGCACTCTGCTGACTCCTGACTGGGGAATGCTTTTGGACATAAACATCTGGCTTGCGGCATTTGCTCAAATCATTTTCTCTTTGAGTATGGGTCAGGCCATTGCACTTACCTATGCAAGCTATCTGCCTGAAAACTCAAAACTGATTGACAACGTTCTTATTGTTGTTGCATCCAACTCCCTTTTTGAAATCTGTACTGCATTTGGTGTATTTTCAATTTTGGGATATATGTCAACCACTTCAGGAACACCTATGGTTCAGCTGGTGACTGAAGGTACGGGACTTGTGTTTATAGTATTTCCAATGATTTTCAACATTATGGGCCCAATTGGCCGTATTTTAGCCCCATTGCTGTTCTTAGCTATTTTATTTGCAGGTGTTACCTCAGCGCTCGGATTTTTCGAGCCGATGTTGAGTTCAACATCCAACAAACTCGGATGGTCACGTAAAAGGACATCAACAATACTGTCAATAATTGGATGTGCATTTTCACTTCTCCTGACAACCGGAATCAGCAGTTATCTTGTCGGAATCATCGACTCATTTGTAAACGAGTTCGGAATATTGATTCTGATAGGCATTCAGTGTATCATATTTGCATGGTTCTATGGTGTTGAACATTTCCTTCCTGCATTAAACGAGGCATCAACATTCAAGGTTGGAAAACTTTGGACATTCATAATCAAATACCTGCTTCCTTTGGTTTTGATTGTAATGTGGGTGATAGGTATCGTTAAGCTCTTCGCAACTGCAAAGACATTTGAAATTATAATTGATTTGATAATTATCATTTCCGTGATGGTGGCCGCATTTGTCCTGACAAAAGTCAAACCTGCTGGAGATGGCTAACTGCCACTCCCTACTTATTTTTTTTCATCAAAATACTTGTTTTTAGATGTCATTAAATTAACTTTAATTTTAAAAGTAGTCTAATTCTTTAATATTGCTGTTATTATCTTGGGTAATGGTTTAAGCTTTAAAAAAAGTTTCATCGTAATCTACATAGTAAAAAGGAAAAAGAATAATTTGTAAATAAATTATTCCTCAGCAGACCTCATTGGCCATCATGTAGGTTGCATACAGTCCGTAAAGCCATATGATTAATGACAGATATGAAAAGATGGATGTTACCCACATGCCCATACAGTTTAGAAGGATTGCAATACCAAAGAGAATCAATCCCCTTTTTTCATCTCCCAGATATACGAGACCGAGGCCTGTAAATATGAATGAGATTACCAGTGCAAGAGCTTTATTTTTACCAGCCATTTGTTTGCCTCCTTTGTGTTTTTCAAATATAATTTGTCATATCTCGTATATATATTGTCCTTATCGGTCATGATTTTAAACAGTTAATTTTTAATATCTTCTTTTTGAAAATGTTAATCAGGGGATTGTTATGGACGATGAAATATTAGAAAGGCTTGCATGTGTGGAACACATCCAATGGCAGGAATGGGCCGAATCGGTATGCGGCGATATTGAAGTTCTGCTTGAAATAATTAATGATAACATTGATTTGAATGATTTGGATTCCAGTCGGCTTGAAGTCATTGAAAGGAATGCTCAAAGGGTGGAAAACTGGCCGAAACTCATGGTTGACTATTCGCAGTTGTCTGAAGAGATGAAGGAAAAGGACAGGGTGTATGCAAGAAAGGTCTATGGGATATGTAAAAACGAGTTTGTATAAGTTGTCCGGGGTTCAAGCCCCCTGACAAACTTAAACTAAAAATTTTTTTAAGCACAACACGAGAATGTGTTGTAATTAATATTATTTTAAGGATATTATTTAAAGATTTACTTATTTTTACATGCCTAAATTTAATTTTTGAAAAATATTTTTAACTTATGATGTATTTTGCCCGTTAATGTAAGGGTTTTTGCTTGAAGTTAGAAAATCAGATTGGTTGGATTTACACTTAGAGAACTTCGATTTCATTGAGCAGATCGTGATTTGAAGTGTAGATGCTGATGATTTTGTTGTCCTTTACAAATGAGAATGAATAATAGCCTTCAACTTCGTCATAATAGCCATCATAATTCATCATATTTTGTTTGGTTCCGCCCACTTCCTTTAAGGCATCATTGGCATTGGCTGTGCCGTTTTGTGAATATGTAACGTCAATCTGGATGTCGTCTTCATCGTTTTCCCAGAATTTGGAGACATATTTGACTCCCGCATCGGTTTCATCAAAGGTCAAATCATCGTCCTGAACATATCCCGGCGGGATTTTGAAGTTGATTGTGTCCACCTGAACTTCCTGGCTTACCATAGGCATTATGGTATTGAATGCTCCAAATGCCACAATGGCTATTACTGCTATTATGGCTATGGTGGTAATCGGAGTTTTGTATTTTTTCCTGCTTGCCGGCTTTTCCTCAATGGCTGTGCTTAAATCAATTCCGCAGCTTCTGCAGAACTGTTCGTATCCAAGAATTGTCCTTCCGCAGTTGGGACATTTTCTGTGATGTCTGGGCACATATTTTTCAGCGGGAATTTCCCTTCCGCAATCCGGGCAGACCTGGGTTGAATCATCAATGTTTGCTCCGCAGTTTTTACAATATTTCTCCAATTGCCTCACCTTGAAGTTATTTTTGGTGAATTTGACATATTTATGTTATGTTTTTTTTGAATTTTAATCTCTTGTGGGGGAGCCATTTTTTAGAAGTCAAGATGAATATTGCTTTATGCTCGTTTATTTTTAATATAAACAAATATAAATAGTGATTTTTCTTAAAAGATAAATTTAAATAGGATTTTCATCATATTATTGGATATGGCAAAAGAAAATGATATTCATGATTATAATTATCCTCAGTATAATGACTATGCTTTCAGAAGCATCCTGCAAAAGCGTGCAAACGGCCTTTTGAAATTCGTAAAAATTCCATATAGGCTTAACAGGATGTTGATTTCTGAAGTTACGAATTTTGGTCCAAGCATTTCTCGTATGGATTTTGTTGGTGAGGCGGATGGGGATGGAAAAACTATAAGTCTTATCATTGAATGTCAGACAAATCTGCCAACGGATGATGATATTGAAAGATTTTTTCAGTATGTGTCTTCCATACGCATTTTTAAACATAATCCTGTAGAATTATACATATTATGCATTAAAAAACCAGCATATTCCAAAAAAGAGTTTGTTTTGAATGATGATTGTGTGTATACGATGCATGTAATTTCCCTAAAGGATTTCCGTGCAAAGGATATATTTAAAAGCATTGAAAATAAATTAAAAAACAATGAGAAAATAACAGATGAGGATATTGCGGCACTTCAGTTGATTGTGTATACTGATTTCACTGAATCCAAACTTGAAATATTGAATAAGGCACGCAAATTATTTGAAGATGTTTGTGAAAGATTGGAATTTGACATTAATGAAAAAAAGGCAATCATATACTTATTTAATGTTTTGAGCATTAATATGTTGGATAATCGTGAATATGGTAAATATATGGAGGAAAATAGTATGATACTTGATCCTATTGAAAGATATATGAGAGATGAAGCTATTAAACAAGGTATTGAGCAAGGTAAGCTTGATGATGCTAAGAATATGCTTGATGAGGGAATGTCTGTTGATTTGATTGTTAGGGTTACTGGTTTGTCTGAAGAGGATATTTTGAATGCTAAGTAATTCTTTCATGTTTGTTTTAGTATTTGGCATTATTATTTTGTAATGGGAATATGGTAAATATGTGGAGGAAAATAGTATGATACTTGATCCTATTGAAAGATATATGAGAGATGAAGCTATTAAACAAGGTATTGAGCAAGGTATTGAGCAAGGCGTGTTAATAGCCAAGCTTGATACTGCTAAGAATATGCTTGATGAGGGAATGTCTGTTGATTTGATTGTTAGGGTTACCGGTTTGTCTGAAGAGGATATTTTGAATGTCAAATAATTTCGCATTTTCTTTTTTTCAGTTAGGTTGGTCATATACATTACTATCCCGGTGCAATTTTGTACTATAATATCATAACATATATAATCAATATTTGACAGATATTATTCTGAGGAAAAAATTATGAGAGCCAGACCTATTTTGATAATTCTTATTATAGTTGTTATTATTGTCTTAGCCTGTTTGATGGGGCCGAAGCTTTTAACGACTCAATTTCAAAAACAGGACTCTCATCTGGAATTTACAAGTAACACCACCATGTATAAGGGGGATAACATAACTGTCAGGTTGTCTGATGTCAACGGAACAGGAATTCCCAATGCAAAAATAAACATTTCAGTAATTAATGAAGAAGGTGCAGATAAGTATTCGGTAGTAACAGATTCAAATGGTGTTGGACACCTAAAAATAGATAGGATTAATGGTAAATACACTATCAACTGTACTTTCGAAGGAGATTGGACTTATAAGCCGTCCCATACAATTCAAAGAGTTGAAATAACTACTGAAGGAGTTAAACCGGTTTATCAGGTATTGAACCAGTCCTTCAATTCTTCCCTTAACAGCACAGTCTATTATGACGGTAATCTGAACGTGTATTATGGCAATAATTCCATAGGTTCAGAAGTAAGTAATAGCTCTAATGGTTATATTGCCGTTTAATTTATCTTTATTTTTAAAAAAACTCATTTTTTATCTTATTTTCACTGTTTAACGATGCAAGTAAGCACTTACATTCGAAAAACTTTATATACATTGTTGTTTATATGATTAATTGGAGTTAAAGGATGTCTTTAACTTTAAAGATTTGTAAAACCCATTAAGTGGTTTCGAAGGTTTATCCTTCGCACCATTTTTCCATATAAATTAAAAGTATGAGCAATTCATACTTTTAATATCTCCCCTTTTATTTTGTGTTTTAAAAGCTTATTGAACGCTCCGGCTTTTCAAAGCCGGAGTATTCTCACACGCTAAAGTTAAAACTTATTTAATTAATTGGACATATATTATTTTATAGATTTTTTTTAGTGGAAAATTATGCAGAACTCTTATGATTTGAACTGGGATTTGAAACTGAATATTTCAACTGAAAGTGTTGACTACAGCGAGGAGGATTTGCAGAACTATGGCTATGACCCCACACCATATGTTGTTTTGGAGAGGCTGATTGGCTTGAAAATCCTCAAAAAGGATGATGTTATTGTTGATTATGGCTGCGGAAAGGGACGGATAAGCTTTTTTATCAATAGTCAGATTGGGTGCAGGGTCATCGGAATAGATCATAGCGAAAAGTTACTTGAAGAGGCAGATAAAAACCTAAAAAGCTATGGAAATTGTGAAGATGTCATTTTCATTCGCTCCAGGGCTGAAGATTACATGCCTGACGGGGCAAACCGCTTTTATTTTTTCAATCCGTTCTCTACGAGGATTTTTAGTGAAGTTCTAAAAAGGATTGAAGAGTCATTTAAAAGAAATCCCAGAGAGATTCTAATCTTTTTTTATTATTCGACCATTGAATATAAGCTTTATCTTCCCACAGAACCGAGACTGGAATTGGTGGAATCTCTATACTTCAGTGAAGAGGAAATAAACAATCAGGTAAGTGCCAAATTGGACATATTCAGATTTCAATCTTTTGATGAATGAAAAATGTCTCATGTTGCATATTGGTGTCATGTTTTCACTGTTTTTTTAGGGGTTAATGTTAATGTTAGTCATTTAAAAGCTTTTATTTTTCAAAATAAGTTTTTAAATTTCTTTATTTTACTTTTTAAGATGCAAGTAGGTACTTGCAGTCGAAAATCTTTATATATGGCTTATCTATATATTTATTTGTGCAGTGAAGTGTTAATTCGAAATTATTTGACTAATTTCAAATTAACTTTTCAATATTAAATTATATTAATGTGATAACATGGAACCAAAAACAAAAATATTCGCAATTCTCGCAATCTTCTGTTTATTATGCTCTGCATGTGCAGTATGTGCAGTTGAAGATGCCGGCTTATTGTCTGCTGATGAGAGTATTCTCATAAATGGTGATGGTCATGGTGATGCAATCGTTCCTCATGATGAGGCAAAACACGCTGCGGGCATGGATCCTTACGTGAACGAAACCCAGGACGCTCAAAACAGTACAGTCATTTCACCTGATGCAGCTCACAACCAGCAGGCAATGGTGAATCAAACCAACTCCACACATGCTGCAGGAAGCGGGGATGTTGTAAACACAACTGGAAATGCAACAGGAAACTATGGCCCTAAAAACTTCTTGCCTGCAACCGGTAATCCAGTGGTAATCCTATTAGGATGCCTGGCTGTTATTGGCGGGGTATCTGTCTTCAGAAAAAAATAAGTCATATTGAAATTCTATTCCCATGTTAAAGCATGATTAATTTCATGCTTTAACCCCTCCTCCTTTTATTCTCTTTTATCCATAAAATTTTAAAACTATTTTTTTTATCCATAAAGCGATTACTTTACAGATAACTTTAATAGTCTATATCTGTATAGTAGTATTAACAGATTTGACGCTGTTAAATATTATTTTAAGTATTGGACATTTTCCAGTTCAATTAGAGGTGAAAAAAATGAGAAAAAGCACTGTTCTGTTAATAATAGCTTTGATTGCTGTTATATGTTGCACTTCTGCAGTTTCTGCAGGATTATTTGATATGAATTCAGACAAAGGGCCGATAGCTGCTGAAATTATTAATTCAACAGTCACATGGGATACAGAGTCCATAGTAACCGGAGTTGAAGGGGATAGCGTAAGAAAGATGGGGGGAGTTACAAGTTTCAGCATTGATGAAAACGGCAGAACTGACGCCACATTCAACACTTCCGACGTTAATAACTTCAACGGCACTCTCGAAATCAAGTTAACAAACGCCAGTGAAAGCCAAATCAAAGAGATTCAAAAGTTGGGAAAGAATATGGTTCATATTGATGCTGTTGTTGATGATTCCAATTTCAACCAATCGATTTATGGCAGCTGTGATGGATTCGAGTTTGATGGAAAAGTGATTAAAACAAATTTCACATTTGACCATCAGGATAAGATTGTTGACGGAGAAGGCAGTGCCAAAATCAAATCCGGAAACCTGACCTTAAGCAATTCAAATGATGAGATAAAAATAGTATTTTAAGTTTTTTTTAGCTGAACCGGCGATTGGCAAATCAGAGCATTAGGATTTTTCCAATCGTCAATTTCTTATTTTTTTGGTGTGGTTTTAAATAATTGAAAATAAAAAAATAGAGTGTCAAACCCTATTTTTTCACTTTAACTGTGTATTTTATTGTTTCGCCAATGCATGTTGCCTGGTAGGTGATTTTTTTGCCGACCTTAAGCTTTTTAAGGACAGATTTTGGAATGGTGACTTTTGCAACACCTGCTTTGGTCATTACATTGTATTTTTTGCCGTTGAATTTGAATACGACCTTTTTGCCGTCATAGCTTCTCAGGAGTTTTGCTGTGAGCACGAGTTTTGAAGCTGACTTTTTCACTGTGACGCTGCTTAGTGAGAGATAATGGCCTACAGTTTTGCCTTTAGGGGCAGTATTTTTCTTGAATGTTGATGATGAGTATGCAACTCCGCATAATGCGCCTCCGCATAATTCGGCAGAGTTTTTGCTAAACTTGCAGCCGGTTGCTGTGCATTTGTGAAGGTTGTATTTTTCTTCAGGGGTTCCGTAGATTGCAGCGCTTATCGCTCCTCCGCATGATTTTGCGTGATTGTTTGTAAAGACACAGTTTTTGGCGTTTCCGTAATAGATTGCTCCTCCGCATCTGTTGGCTTTACAGTTGGTGAAGGTACATTTGGTTGCAGAACCGTCATAGATTGCACCTCCGTCCATATCTGCAAAGGAATTGGTGAATGTACAGTTGTTTGCATTACCTCTAAGTGATCCTCCGCTTGATGTGGTGGATTTGCAGTCTGTAAACTTGCAGTTTATAGCTTCCCCTTTGTTGATTGCGCCGCCGTATTTTATGGACTGGCATTTTATGAATTCACAGTTTTTAGCATTTCCACGGTCAATGGCGCCTCCGTCACTTGTTGTATAGCACTCTTTAAAGATGCAGTTTTCAGCATTTCCTTTTCCTATTGCACCGCCGTCCTTACGGCATCCGCAGTGTGTGAAATTGCAGTAGTACGCATTTCCGCTGTCAATGGCGCCGCCATAGTTTTCAGTGTAGCAGTCAATAAAACTGCAGCCGGTTGCTGATCCCATGGAAATGGCGCCTCCGTCACCTGTACCGAGATGGCTGGTTTTGGAATCAACTACTTTAAGCTTGGTATCTCCGCATCTGCAGTTTTTGAATATTGAATTGGTTGCTGAACCGTTATAGATTGCTCCTCCGAATTTGTCGGCACGGCAGTTTGTAAAGTTACACCTGTCTGCCCATCCGTTTGAAATAGCTCCTCCGTCATGGTTGTGGTCGTTTTTGAATTTGTTTCCTGCCTTGCAGTCTGTAAATGAGCATCCAACCGCAAAGCCTGAAGCTATTGCTCCTCCGTCTTCGCCTGAGGTGCAGTTTTTAAAGGTTGTGTCGTATGCTGAACCCTCATATATTGCTCCTCCATAGGTTCCGGAATAGCAGTTTATGATTTCACATCCGGTTGCCTTGCCGTTTACAAGAACGCCTCCGTTCATTTCACTGTAGCAGTTTTTAAATGTACAGTCGTTGGCGGTGGAGTCATATAATGCTCCTCCTCTCTGTGCATGGCAGTTGGTTATGGTACATCTGTTGAGGATGCTGTCAGTTGCCACGCCTCCTCTCTGGTCTGCAATGCAGTTTTTAAAGCTGCAGTCTGTAAGTGTGCCTCCGTTGATTGCACCGGCATTTCTTGTGGAGTGTCCGTTTGTAAATGTTATGCCGTTTAAAAATACTTTGTTTGTGGAATCCTCCAGTCTAACGTCAATGATTTTGGACTGGGATTTGGCGTCCAGAACCGCATTGTTCCCGTTTATGGTTATGGCTTTGCTGATTTTTATTGGTGTTCCGCTTCCCTCATAATATCCGTCAAGTTCAATTGTGTCGTTTTCATTTGCTGAATTGATGATGCTTTGAACATCTGCAAATGTCTTTGCTGTCTGTGCGTCTGCACTGTCATCCGACATCAGTGTTGAATTGTCATGGGCGCTGACTGCACCGACAGTTAATGCAATCAGCACAATACTGATGAATAATATTCTCTTAAACCTCATTTTAATCACTATGATAATATATTTTAGGTCATGTTTATATTAATTTTGTGCCGTGTATTGAGGTCTAAGGGGGTGCGGTCTAGTAATTTTCTCCAATCCATCCCTGATTTATGTCCGGATATCCGCAGTACTCACAGTATCCGTCATATCCCGGTGCTCCGCAGCATGGACATTCGGAATATGTGCTTGGCGGGTAATTTCTGGTTGTTCTGCGTGTATTCACAGTTCTGCTCTGATAGGTGTTGCTGTTTGTGTTTGTTGAGCCGCTGTCACTTGAACAGCATGCGGCAACGACAATCAATATGAATATTATTGCTACAATTGTTCCAATCATGATAATATATTATTGTCATCGTATTATATAAACATGTATAAAAATTTCCGATTTTTAGCAAATTCATCCGTTATAATGCAGATATTTCCTGAAAATCTGGTGATGGCCTTTTTGAAAATTCCTCAGTTAATGACCATCACAGAACTTCTCATATTTTGCGCACAGTGACTTGACCTCCTCGATGCAGGTGATTGAGTTTACCCAATCCTGGGGTATTGAGTCATATCCGTAATAGATTCCGGCAAGGCCTCCGCAAATCGCAGCGGTTGTGTCGGTGTCTTCACCGAAATTGACTGCCTTTAAAATTGCGCTTTTGTAGCTGTCGGTAGTTAGCATGCAGTGAATTACGCATTCAAGCGAACCGACAACAAATGACCTTCCCCGAACGTCATCCAAATCATTCGAAAAGATTCTCTCAAATTTCCCAAGCACTTCAGAATCCTTATAGTGCTCTTTTATTTTATCACATGCGTTGTCAATGTGCTCTTTGATTTCAAGGTCATTTTCAATCATTGATTTTGCTATTTCTACATATAATGCGCACGCTGTTCTGGATATCTCGTGTGCGTGTGTCAGGGATGATACTGCCTCGACAGTGTCGTAGTCGATGTCTTTGATGAATGCCAAAGGCAGAATCCTCATAAGCGATCCGTTTCCGTTGTCACGTTCGCCTGTTCCCCCTGATTTGAGGGCAGGTGCTCCGTCGGCATATCTTCTAAGGGACCTTGATGTGGTATTTCCCATGTCAAATGTTCCGCTGGCGCTGTTTGTGTAGTCATCAAGATATGCCCAGTTGAGGAATTCCTTCATGATGTCCTCGTAGTCAATTTTCTGTCTGTGGGTGATGCTTGCCATTGTAGCTATTGTCATGGAGGAGTCATCAGACCATGTTCCCTTTGGCTGGTCGTAGGTTCCGTATTCCCTCATGTCGGTGATGGGGTCTGCTTCACGCTCACGCCTGCTTGAAAACTCGACCGGAACGCCCAGGGCATCCCCAACTATCAAACCTATAATTCCATCTTTAACCTTCATATCTGAATCTTTGTTTTTAATAGTAATTAAAGGGTCGTTATTTTGTGGGTATTGCTTTAATTAAATGAACTTTGGGATTTGAATTTCATTAATTTTGGCCGTGTTTTACATTAACGGCAGGCTTTTCGGTTTTTTGTTGTGTTTTGGTTTAGGGATATATCCAATTTTAATAAATTAGCAATTGTTATATATTAATTTAAACACAAATATATATCAATGAATATTTTTTTGGGAGGTAAATTTCTTTGACAAATAGAAAGATAATTGTGCTTGCAATCCTGATTGTTGGTTTATTTGCATTTTCAGCAGTTTCTGCAGCAGATAATCTAACTGATGATGTTGCGAGCACGGATTTTGAAATTAATGAAGTCACTTCTTCGGATAATTTAAAAACAGAAGAAGTGATAAGTGATGATGATAATGTGAGTGAGGATAAGGATGTTTTGGCCGTTGGTGGAGATGAAAAAGTTTCCATAGATGACAATAATGATGTTTTATCTTTAAGTTCTCCATCATATGATAAATATTCTTTATCTGTTTATGATACTACAATTAATGCTGGAAGCTCTGGAAGTGTAACAATATATATTACTCCAGTTTCTAGTAGTGCTTACTATGCCTATGATTTCTACTTCAAGGTTTATGATTCAAATGGCAATCAAAAGATTAGCCAAAATTTATATAGTTCAACTAAATCAACTAGCTATAAATATACAATTCAGGCTAATAAATTGAGTGCCGGAACATATACTATAAAGTTGGTGAATTATAAAGATAGTATGGTGATGGATACTGCTAAATTGACTGTTAAGTCTTCTAGTTATTCTTCTAGTTATCCGTCTTCTTCGGATTATTCTGTTAGTGTTTCTGATGTTAGTATAACTTATGGAAATGGTGGTTCCATTTCTATGATTATTTCCCCTGCTTCTCGTACTTCTTATAAGTATTATTATTATTTGAAGGTTTATGATTCAAACAATATTGAGAAGATTTCTCAGGTGTATTACAGTTCTAGTTCTTCATATTCTAAAACATATAGTTTGAGTTCATCTCAGTTAAGTTCTGGAGTTTATAATATTAAGATTATTAATTTTGCTGATGGTAAAGTGATGGATACTGCTAAATTGACTGTTAGATCTTCTAGTTATCCGTCTTCTTCGAATTATTCTGTTAGTGTTTCTGATGTTAGTGTGAATTATGGGTATAGTGGTTCTATTTCTATGAAGATTTCTCCTGCTAGTTCGTATTATAAATATTATTATTATTTGAAGGTTTATGATTCAAACAATAATGAAAAGATTTCTAAGTTGTATTACAGTACAAGTTCAGATTATTCTAAAACATATAGTTTGAGTTCATATCAGTTAAGCATGGGAGCTTATGATATAAAGATTATTAATTATGCTGATGGTAATGTGATGGATACTGCTAAATTGGCTGTTAAATCTTCTAATTGCCCATCTTCTTCGGATTATTCTGTTAGTGTTTCTGATGTTAGTGTGAATTATGGGTATAGTGGTTCTATTTCTATGAAGATTTCTCCTGCTTCTCGTACTTCTTATAAGTATTATTATTATTTGAATGTTTATGATTCAAGCAATAATGAGAAGATTTCTCAGGTGTATTCTGGTAGGGATTCTTCTTATTCTAAAACCTACAGTTTGGATTCAACTCAGTTAAGTCCTGGAATTTATGAAATTAGGATTATTAATTTTTATGATGGAAATGTGATGGATACTGCTAATTTGACTGTTAAATCTAATACGTATCCTTCTTCTTCGGATTATTCTGTCAGTGTTTCTGATGTTAGTGTGAATTATGGGTATAGTGGTTCTATTTCTATGAAGATTTCTCCCGCTTCCCGTACTTCTTATGATTACTATTATTTTTTGAAGGTTTATGATTCAAGCAATAATGAGAAGATTTCTCAGCTGTATTCAGATACCAGCTCGGCTTCTTATAAATCATATAGTTTGAGCGCTAAAAGTTTAAATCCTGGTGTTTACACCATTAAAATTGTAAATTATTTTGATAAAAATGTAATGGGCAGTGCCAAATTGACTGTTTATAACAGAAATATTCAATTTATAGGTGTGGCGGGAAATTGTACAAGTGATGTTGAATTTAAGGTTCGCATTTCTGAAGATGGTAAACTCGTTTCAGGACAAAAGGTTACCTTTAATTGCGATGGCAAGGATTTTACTTCTACTAGTGATAGCCAGGGTTACGCATATTTTAAAACTCATTTAAAAGCAGGCACCTATGAAGTTACCACAAAATACGCCGGCCTTTCCAATACGATGAAACTTACTGTCAATAATGTTTATGTGGCAAATGATTACAAGAATGTATATGTCAAACCTATGACTGGTCATTATAACGGTAAAAACAAAATCAGTTACTCTTGGAAAGGTAATTTGAAATGTTATTTCAGAATATATAAAGGAAACAGCCTAATATATGAAAAGGAATTAAATACAAATGGTTATGTTTCTGATTATATGTCCTATGATAAACATGAATATTCTTATGAGGGTTCTGAAATAAATGCTGTTGGAACCTACAAGGCAGTAATTGCTGATGAAAACGGCAATGAATTGGCCAAAGCAAATATAGCAATCAAAAAAGCACCAACTCATACTAATCCTAAATCCTTTGAAGAGTTCATTGGGGCTAGAGAGAATTTGGAGCAATATGTTTTTGATGAATCGGGTTCCAGTAAAAACATCGGAGGTACTGCTAAACTCAAAATAGCTGGTAAAACATACAAGGCCAATGTTAAAAATGGTAAGGCAGTATTTAAGAATGTTAAAATGCCTATAAAGGCTAAAACTTATAAAGCCAGTCTTAAATTTTCAGGAGATAAAAATTATAAAGGATGTTCTGCGACTTTCAAAGTCAAATTAGTTAAAACTTATATGGCTATATTAAAAAAGAACAAAAGTATTAAAATAGGTAAATATACTATAAAACTTTCATCAAAACAATATAAATCATTAGTTAAAGCATTCAATAAAGGAAAATATAAGTCACTTAAAATTGTCACTAACTATAAATATAAAGTTAAAGTGCCTTATACTAAAACAGTTAAACATTATAAGACTACTAAGGCTGTAAAAACATGGTATGCGGGTTCTTATTTGCCTATGATAAATAGAATGGAAGATAATGGTTGGACATTGGTATCTGAATATACCTACACCAAAGCAAACCCTCAAAACAGGTATGGTATAGGATTAAGTGCATACACCTATGCAGTATGTAAATGGGTAAAAGTATCCTATAAAACTGCATACAAAACAAAATTATATCCTGTTAAAGCATTAATATTGAATAAACCTGCTGAACTCCCGGTACCTGGAATTAAACTGTATGCACATGGAGATACTTTAAAAATTAAAGGTATTGCAATTGAATGATTTAAAGTTTTAACTACGTGGTGATAATTATAATTTCGTGTGGAATTATATGTCACCATCAATTTTATTTTTTTTATAATTTCTATTCTTTTAACTCTACCCAATCTTTTAAGCGATTTAATTTTACACTTTTTGATATCCTCACAGGAATTTTAATTTTTTAAGGCTTCTTGATAAACATTTAAATATGATTGTGTAAAATATTATTTACGGGGGTGATAATATAAACAAAGGAATTTTTGCAATCCTGGCAATTTTCATTGTCCTTTTAAGCGTAAGCTTTGTTTCTGCAGCAGACACTACTGATGCTGTAATCGCTGCTGATGATGATGCTGATGATACATCTCTGGAAAATACCACAGATGATGACGATGTCACTGGTGATGAAACAGACGATGAAGACCTGGAAGATGAAGAAGACCTTGATGTAGGGGACAATCCTTATCGTCATGGTGAATTAACATCTAATGAAGCAACTGCTTTGGCAGACTCACCAGACAATTCAAGTGATGCTGGAAATGCAGCAGGAAGTAGCGATAATGCAAAAACAGCAAGCGCTAATGCTAATGCAACCGGTAATCCTTTAGTAATATTAGTTGCAGCTATTGCAGCAATAGGTATTTGTCCTTTTATTCGTAGGAAATAATTTTTCTACATTTTTTTCTTTTTTTAAGCCTATAAAATTTTACAGACTCATTTTCATAAAAAAATGCTTATTTTTAGTTTTGAGACTTGATGGGAAGTTATATTATATATAATTGATAAACATATTTTTATTGAAATATTTAAAAAATGATTATGGGGATATTAATTTGTTAAACAAAAAATTCATGTTCATGACTATTTTCATTTTAACTTTACTTACAATCTCTGCAGTGAGTGCAGCAGATTTTAACTCAACTGATGAAGTTATGGGCGAAACAGTCATTGATGAAAATTTGGAAGTAATTCAAGAAGATACGTTGTCAACAACTCATAATGTAAGTGGCAATACATTTGCGGATATTCAAAACACAATTGATAATGCAGAAGCGGGAGACACCGTAGTCCTCTTAGGCAATTATACTGGGAAAGGATCCGGTATCAGTATTGGAAAATCATTAACGATTGAAGGCAATGGGGCTGTATTGGATGCTCGGCAGCTGTCCGGAATTATAGGCATTGATACAAAGGGTTCTGTTTATATAAAAAATGTGGTATTTATTAATGGTGTAGGTTGTGATGGAAGTGCAGTTAGTGGTGGAACTTCCATAAATTGTACTTTTATTAACAATGGCAATAGTTCTGAAAAGGTATGCGGTGGAGCTATTTGTAATGGTGATGCAATAAATTGCACATTCATTAATAATTTCGCTCATGCCGGAGGCGCTATGGCTTTTGGCACAGCTAAAAACTGTACTTTTATAGAAAATTCTGTAGATGGTACGGGTTATATCAGTGGCGGTGCAACTTATCATGTTGAAGCATTTGACTGTATTTTTAGGCAGAATTATGCTCCTGATAAAGGTGGTGCAATGTATGGCGGATCTGCATCAAATTGTTTGTTTTTATATAATTCATATTTGCAAACATGGGAGGCTGAATTAAATAATTGCACTATGCTGACTAAGGGAAATCTTGTGGTTTCACAGTCTTCAAAAAATTATTATAATGAAAAAATGTTAACTGCCAAGTTTTTATCTTCTGAAGGCAAAGCTATTGAA
Source organism: uncultured Methanobrevibacter sp. (assembly GCA_900318035.1). Classification (GTDB taxonomy): domain Archaea; phylum Methanobacteriota; class Methanobacteria; order Methanobacteriales; family Methanobacteriaceae; genus Methanocatella. The sequence goes on along the minus strand of ONJC01000002.1, from coordinate 116,253 downwards.
AATGCCGAAATTCTTATAACATTTTCCAATGGCAAATCTGCAAAACTTAAAACAAATTCTGGTGGTGTAGCAACTTATTCAGTTCCATTTGGAGTTGGAACATATAGCGCAACAATATCAGTGACTACTGAAAATTTTGAAGTTGATTCCGTCAAAATGGATTCTATAAAGATTGTCAAAGCACCTGTCAGTATCACTCCAACAAAATTATCAACTACTTATGCATCCGGAAAGTATTTCCAGATAAAAGTGGTAAATACTAAAACTAACAATGCGCTGCCTGGTGTAAAACTCACTTTAAAAGTTTATACAGGTAAAAAATATAGGAAAGTTACTGTAACTACTGCTTCAAATGGTATTGCAAAGTATTCCACATCAAAATTAGCTTTAGGCACTCATAAAATCGTTGTTAGTCCAAATTCTAAAGATGTAAGCGGGTCATCAAAGGAAAGTTCAGTTAAAGTTTCTAAAGCGGCCATAACATTATTGGCGCCAAAAGTTGTCAATGTTTATAAATCAGGAACATTTAAGGTCAGTGTCAAAAACAAGGAATCCGGAAAAGGCATGGGTGGAATTAAAGTAACTTTTAAAGTTTATACAGGTAAAAAATATAAAATATTCGCCACTAAAACAAATACTAAAGGAACAGCAAGCATTTCCACTAAATCTTTAAGCATCGCCTCTCACAAAGTCCTTGTAAATGTTAAGGGAACTTCCAAATATAATGAGGGTTCTGCTAAAAGTTCTGTAAAAATTATTAAGAGTAAAAGTTCAACTTTTATCAAGAATGACCTCTTTACCTATAGATATGCGGCAGACACAATAGTGGGCGGTGATGGTGTATTCTATCTATATGCCGGAGATAAGGAGTTAAAAAATCAAAAAATAGGAATATATTCTCCAGACGGAGACCTGCTATATGAGATTACTTCCGGCGTAATGTCATATGTTCCGGTATTATACGGTACAATAATATTCAAATTCGCTGGAAATGATTATTATAAACCGTGTTTCGATGAGAGAGCCCTATACAGATGATGTTATGATAGTTCAATAAACAGAACACTAAAATGTAAAGGTAATGCTGCCTTTACACATTTTCTTTTTTTGGGTCTATAGAATTTTACAGGCCTTTTTTTTAACATATGTTCGTGTGAAATCTCATGATGTTTAATAGTTAATATCCAATTTAAGACTTTAAAATTATTCAATCTTTTAAATTCATTATTTAATTGCTTTATTTTATTTTTTAAGATGCAAGTGAGTACTTGCATTCGAAAAACTTTATATATGGTCTTATTCATATATTTACTTGTGCAGAGATGTGTCAAATCAAAAAAATCAGTGGCTACATTTCAAATTAATTCAATAATGAGGTGATAGTGATGGAATTTAAAAGCAAATTATTCGCAATAATGATAATATTCTGTGTAATTTTTTCAGTATGCGCAGTAAGTGCAGCTGACGGAGACGATGTAATGGGGTTCAACGATACTCATGATGATATTGGCAACGATTATCCTTATGATGATGTTGAAGTGGATGAAAGCGGAATGAACGACCTTTTCGACGGAACTCAAAGATCATTAAACATGACTGATTCACCTAATTTGAATGATACCGCTCAAAACCAGACAGCAGTTAACACAACCAATGCAACTGCTCATGCTGCAGGCAGTAATGTTTTAAACACAACCAACGCAACCAATGCAACTGCAATTCACAGCTTACCTGCAACCGGTAATCCTCTCATAGCATTATTGGCAGTATGTGCTGTTCTCGGCGGTGCATCATTATACAGAAAAAAATAAGACTTATCTTTTTATTCATTTTTTGTTAAAGGCATGATTTTTTCATGCTTTTAATCCTCCATATTTTTTCTGATTTTAATTGAACTTTTTTTGGTCTCTTTCATTTTAATCTTGCGGTTTTTACATTAACGCCGGGCATTTCGATTTTTAAATCTGTTTTTTTATGGGGATATATATCCCCACTAATTTTTAGACTGAATTTTGTTATTTTCACCGTTAATGTTGCGATTCATTTAGAAATATTTATTATAAGCCTTAAATAAACATAGGATTAATACAACTTATGGGTGGTACGATTGAAAAAGAGATATATTCTTATTTTAGGTCTGATTTTCGCTCTGGCCATATCCGGCGTCAGTGCAGCTGAAAACGGCACGGACATTGTAAAAGAGCAGGCTTGCGATTTGATGGGCCAAAACCAGCAGGAAATTGACAACCTCTCCGCTTCAAGCGAAAGTGAAGCGGTAAGTGTGGTCAGTGAAAATTCCTCTAATAATGTGGATGACGGACAGATTCTTGGAATGGCTGATGGGAATGAAACTTTGGCGGTTCCTCTTACAAACGATGTTTTAAACACAACAGTAACAGTGACTCCTCTTGCTTCAAGCTATTATAAGGAGCCTACCAAAAAGGAAAGGACATTTTCAATAGGAAGGTTTAAAGCAGTTTTGACTCCATATCAGTATAAAAAACTTTATATGATTTCAAGCACTGAAGATAAATTCTTTGATGAAGGTTATAATAGCTATTATTATGTGGGAGAGAAATTCAGGGGTTATGACATAACAAGCAGTGGATTGAGAAAAAATTTCATGCTTAAAACTAATAAATACGTTAAGGTAAAACTTAAAATGCGAAACAAGGTTTGCTATAAAAAATCCCGTGTTTATATGATGTTTGCATATGGTCAGGGACAATGTGGCGTTGCTTATAGGCATATGGTATTTTTAACACATTATTATGAAACCTATGACCGTTCTTATGACGGTCCGGGTAAAGTCCTTGGCAGTGACAGCAAATACTTCGGCAAATGCAGGTGCAGTGCCGATTTTACCAAATTAAAAAAATCCAGCCTTAGAAGCACAAGAGGTGTTTATAACCGCTACAGTGTCTGGTAAAATGGAGGTTTAAAAATGGAAACTAAAAATATCATAATTGTTCTTTTGGTGATTGTAGTTGTTGTTTTGGGGGTTATTTTGGGTTCAATGTTTATGCCGTCATTGAATGCTCAAAAGGACTCTAAAATAGCTATTGTGGGCAATAAAACTTTGCATGAGGGGGATAATTTAACAGTAAAGCTGACTGATTTGAATAAGACTCCTATTGGAAAGGGCGCTGTCAATGTAACAGTCACTGATAAAGACGGAAAGGTTGTTGTAAATGAATCTGTTAAGACAAATTCCAAAGGTAAGGCCAGTGTTGATTTGGATTTGAAACCGGGTAAATACTCTGTTAATGTGACTTTTGGAGGAAATGACAATTTCACTGCAAATTCAACTTCCAAAAATATAACTATTGAAGAAAAGGCGGCTGAAGTTACTCCTGCCTCCAGCACACAAGATACTTCATCAAATTCAGAGCCAAAAACACATGCTTCAGGTTTGACGGATGAGGAAATAGATGCATATATCCAAAGGGATTTGGATGTGAGATCTAAAAACGGTGTTACTTCAGACTATGACTATGAAGGTGCAAGGCAGTTCTATGAAAATGTTCCTCCAACAGGAATGGTATAGTTAAATCAGCAAATATCATGGCGATTTAGCCATGCATTTTTCTTTTTTTTGAATTTATGGAAATGATTCTCTGTTAAAGTTATTGAGGTGTTGTTTTTTTAATTTTATTTTATAGTTGTTTACATTAACGGCAAGCATTTCGATTTTTAAACCTGTTTTTCTATTGGGATATATATCCCCACTAATTTTTAGGCTAAATTAGTGAAATTTCGACCGTTAATGTAGTAAACCCTTTAAGAATATTATTTTTATCCTATTTTCACTAAATCTTTTTAAAAGTGTATGCATTGTATTTGATGGTTACATACATTTTAGCTTCACCTGTGTAGCGATATTCATGGATGTCGCTAGAACGTTTGCTGTTAAGCCACTTGTTACTTGGAATATAGACGTTCTTACCATTGTTCTTGTAAAATACTTTTGATGAAAATTTGATAAATTTCTGTAGGATTGCATCTCCTACTAAAATGCTTATTTTATTTACTTCAAGCTCATCATGAACGATAGCGAATCTATAATGGCCTGAAACTTTTTTTCGAATTCCCCACTGTTTATATGGTATTGTTATTGTTTTTATTTGCTTTTTAATGATTTTATATTTTTGAATCTTATTGTTTTTCTTGGAAATCACCTTAAATTTTGCTGAACTGGAGTCATAGTTGTCATTTCCCTCAACGCTTGCTATGCAATTATAGGTTTTTTTGTATTTTGTTGTTTTGGTTACTTTGTTGTTCTTGATTTTTGAAGATACTTTATAGATGTCTGTTTTAGGGATTTTAACGTTTATTTTTGCAATGCCTAGTGAATTGGTTTTTCCATGATATGTTTTCCCGTCAATCTTTAAATTTACTTTAACTCCGGAAACAGGGGTGTTTGAATCTGTTTTGACATTTACCTTGACATTGGCTTTTGATTTTTCCTTTCCGGAAATGGTTTTTACAGTTACTTTAGTCGGCTCTTTATAAGTTTCTGTGTATTTGTCTTCCAAACTTTTATCATATGCTTGTAAAGTTGTATCCTGCGTGTCTGGGTTGTTTTCTATGGTATTAGCTATTGAAGTGTCGTTCAAATCACTTGCAGCAACACTTGATATGCTGAAAATAACACAGAAAATCAATATGATTAAGAAAATATTCAGCTTTTTCATTGTTATTCCTCATTTTCTTTAGTGTTATTTGATAGTTTGATGTTAATGGTTTAAATCATTTTTTCTAAAAACGCCTCATGAACGCAAAATTAAATCTCTTCAAAATCAAGAGTAAACTCAAAAGTTATTAATCCTTGAATTTCTATAGATAATATCAGAGTGGTGAAATAATGGATTCAAAGAAAACGGCAATAATCGTGGTATTGGTGGTCGTGGTTGTCATACTCTTTGCAGTATTGGCTTCCGGATTTTTAAGCCAAAGCCAGCAGACCCTTCAGGTTGATGATTTAAACATTAAGCAGGATGAATTTGGGATATACAAGCTTCAGGGCCACATCACGCCTGAAAAGGATTATGCATATATGGAGGCACGGATAGTATTTTATGATGAACACGGCACAATAATAGGCAAGGCTCCATGTGCCTGGAACATGAGGGATCTTGAAAAAGGATCTGAAATCAGTGTAGGAAACGGTCTTGGTGCTGTAGTTGACGGAACTCCTTCATATGCGGTGGTAAGCTTTTATGATAATGTTGGAAGCAATGATGCCCTGGCAAACTTCACGGTTCATTTTGACGGCACAAACAACAAGACCAATGACACCGCAAGCAGCAGCGTTGCAGTAAGTAACAATAACGCTGATAATAAAGATAATTCCAATAATGGTGATGACAAGAAGTATACTCAGGAAGATATGAACAGAGCTCGTCAGGAAAGCTATTGGAACGGATATGATGACTCCAGTTCGGATAGTAGTAGATATTATTCTGATGATTCACAGTCTCAATCTAGTCAGAGTTCAAGTTCAGAGAGTAGTAGTGCAAGCAATGTTGAAACCACTACGGATAGTGGGGGTAATTAGCAGGGGGTTACAATCTGTAACTCTTTAATTATTTTTTTAGTGTTTTTGTAGATTGCAACAATTAGTTTTTATCAACATTAACGATTTTAAATCACGGTTGCCTTTCTTTAAATTCATGGTTTTAGTTGTTTTTTCATTTTATTTTAGTGTTTTTTACATTAACGGCAAGCTTTTTGATTTTTAGAATTGTTTTTCAATGGGGATATATATCCCCATTAAATTTTCAGTTGGAATTTGCAAATTCCGGTCGTTAATGTAAACTATTTTAACATCAAATTATATACTTTTTATCATGAATTTAAAAAATTTCGTTGTTTTGGCTTCACTTTTAATGTTGTTATCTTTAAGCATTGGAATGGTCAGTGCAAATGAAAATGTGACAATGGAAAGTGATGGAACTAATCTGGGGGATATAAAAGAAGAATATGATGCAGAAATTGTAACTGCAGAGAATTACACTGCACACTATATGTCTGATGATGAGTTATATTTTGAACTGCAGCCAAGTGATGTGGTGGAGGGGAATATAGATTTTGACGTTGTTGACAATAACACCAGCCGTCTAATAGGCCAGGCCACGTATCTTGCAAATTTCAATCATGGATACGGATATGTTGATGCGGGTGTTGGAAACTATAAGGCAACCATAAAGGTATCAGACGTCTTTAAGGATTCATATAAAATCAAACCGGTAACGATAAATGTTAAAATCACAAAAGCGCCTGTAATGCTGACTGCACATAAATGGATTTCAACAACAAAGAATTATGCCACTTTAAAAGCCACTGTTAAGGATGAATTTTATAGTCCTGTCTGTGTGGGAACTGTAAAATTCAGTATTAACGGCAAAACATACAGCGTTAAGGTTAAAAATGGTGTTGCCGTTAAGAAGGTGAAACTTACAAAGGCGAAAACATACGCATATAAGGCCACCTTCAGCTCTAAAAACTATAAGACAAAAACCAAATCCTCAAATGTTTATATAAAAAAGGCTAAAAGCTATTATACATTTAAGGCAGGCAAATACAGCTGTAAGATGAGCTATGGCAAGTATGTGAAGCTGATTACTGCTAAAAACAATAAGAAGTATAGGGCATTCGCCTTCGTCGTTGGAAAACAGTATGGAATATATCCTATTCACATGGCTGTTAATACTCTTCCAAAAGATATGCAATCAAAAAAAGGAGATTATGTACAGGTCTGGATTGATAATGGAAGGGGAATAGACAGTACAATTCAGAGAAAAATTAATTTGTATACTTTGAATCCTTGATTTTCAATTAGTTTTGAGGTATTGTAGTTTGTTTAAATTACAATTACCTTCCTTAAATTTTGCAGTTTTGGTTTGTTTTTTATTTTATTTTTGTGTTTTTTACATTAACGGCAGCTATTTTGATTTTTAGACTTGTTTTCTTTTGGGGATATATATCCACATAAATTTTCAGTTGGAATTTGCCAATTCTAGCCGTTAATGTCATCGGATTTACAATATATATTAATTGTTAGTATTGGCCTCTTCATTTGATAACGATCGACATTTTTTAATATCTTGTTATATATAACTTGTATTAATTATGAAGAATTGCTTTCATTTCATAAAATTGTTGTCATTTAGTAAAAGTTGGTAGGTTTTTATCATGTCAAATAAATCACAGGTTGAATCATTTTATAAATATTTAATATCAAATGGATATTACTTCGAAAAAGAGTTAATAGAAAATTATCTTTTATCCTTAAAAGTTAAGCCTTTTGAAATTTTAACTGGAAATTCTGGAACTGGAAAAACTAAATTGTCTCAATTATTCGCACAGTATATTTCAGGAGACTTAATTCAAATGCAATCTAATGTAGATGATGACGGTTTTTTCACATTAAAAGTTAAAACTAATTACTCTTCATGGGAAAATAATGGTTGGACTTTACCTAAAGAAGAATTATCAGATATTATTCCAATCAATGAATGCGGAGCTAAATTTGACATGTTTGTTGATGGGATTCCAGCAAAAGGAAATATTAAAGTTTTAGTCCAATTATATTATGATAATGATGAAATTAAGGATCATTTTAAAAACTTGTATGAACAAAACCCAAATGGATTTGCGGAACTGAAGATTTTATGTGATGATATAAAGGATTTTATTTCAAAAGATTATATTCAACCTAATGGCAAAATTTTACTAAAACAAAAATCTAATCAATCTGCTTATGAAAAAAGACAATGGTTTGCACATAAAAATATTTTTAATTATTATCCTTTTGATTCTGGTTATTCTAGTTGTAATATTATGGTTGATGGTATGAAATCATCTGCAAGAATTCGAATTACTCCTAAAATTACATTTAAAAAAAATAATAGGTTGCAGGATTATTTAAAAGAAAATGACGGTAAAGAAGTAGATGTTGAATTAAACATCACCCAATTTGATTTTGAAGATTTTATCTCAAATTGGAAATGTTCAAAAGCACGAAAGATTGAATCATTGGAGTCTCTTTTAAACGAATCAAAATACATAATAGTTCCGGTAGGAGCCAACTGGACGGACAACACTAACATTGTAGGTTATTATAATGTAATCACAGAAGATTATCAGTCAACTCCTGCTTATGATTTAATCAAAAAGGCTCAGGAAGACCTTGAAAATCCGTATTTCCTGATCTTGGATGAAATGAACCTATCGCATGTCGAAAGGTATTTCGCAGACTTTTTATCAGCGATTGAAAGTGGCGAGGAAATTCCTCTGTATGGTGAAGAAAAGACCTTAAAGCTTCCGGATAATCTTTTTATAATAGGCACTGTTAATGTTGATGAAACTACTTACATGTTTTCTCCAAAAGTTTTGGACAGGGCAAATACGATTGAATTTGATACCTTGCATGCCTGGGAGTATATGGTGTCTGATCCTGATTCAAATGATTTTGAAGGCAATATTGACTATCTGCAATCTCCATTGGTTGATTCAGACATTTCAAGTCTTAACATTCAGGATTTAAAGGAGATTTTTACTAACATATCATTCAATGATGATAATTTATGGCTTACTTTGGCTGTGGAGCTAACTGCATTTCAGGAATCCCTTCAGGGTTCCGGATTCGACTTCGGATTCAGGGTAATCAATGAAATCTTAAGGTTCATGGTGGTTGCATGGAGATATGAAAACTCTCCTGATGACTGGCAGAACTGGGAGAGGTATTTTGATGCCCAAATCAAACAGAAAATCCTTCCGAAACTGCATGGCTCTGAAAAAGCTATCGGAAATGTCTTAACTAATTTATTCAACATGTGTCTGGTTGATAGAAACGAAAATGTAAATCCTAAAAACGCCAACATTAACAGAGACAATTGCAGATATTACACTTCAGCAGTCAAGCTTCAAAGCATGTCTAAAGTATTGTCAGACCAAAGGTATGTTTCATTTATAAATTAAGGATTTAAAATGATTGAACAGAATATTATTGTCCATTTAACTGATGTTGATTCAAATGATTTGGGAGTTTTAAGCGTCAGTTCGATTGATTATTATTCGGATAATGAATCCAACATTAACATTTCGGATTCAATAACATTGAGCAATATTCCATTAGTGGATGAGCCGGATAACCTGACCCCAATTCAATATTGGCAAAATCCCGATTCTAATTTTGCAAATCTGATGTTTTTGGAAGAGACTGAATATCAGGTACTGTTCGAATCGGATGACGTTAATGCAATATACGATGTCTTGTATTCTTTAACAAAAATGAATGACAATCATTTCAGGCAATTCAGATTCGATTTGGGAGACAATAAAAGGTATAAGATAGCCGGAACCCTAAACTTCAGAAGCTATGTTGGAAAGTCATTTTTAGACGTTAGAAAAAACGGTGTTGAATCTGTTAGGATTCCAATTGAGGTCAGGTCCAAAAAAATAGATTATTTCAACCAGTACTCATCAATGATTGCCGATTTGTCACAACAGGCATTAAGTCTGATTTTTGAAGTCAATTCTCCACTGTATCAGGAATTTGAACTTGATTACAGAGATAAGGAAACATTTTATGAGGACTTCATGTTTTTGGAGTATCTCTTCAGGCAGGATAATCTGCCGTCAATATTTGAATATCTGTCCAAAAACCTGCATTCTCAGCTTAAAAATCATGTTGAAACAGTTCCGATTTCACTTGCTTCAAACGTTAATCAGAATACCTTGAAAAATATTATTGCCAGGTCGAATAAGCTGTTCAAGACAGATTCGGATTTGGAAATTTCCAGAAAATTAAATGGATATCTTCCTCATGAGATAGAGCAGGTCAAACATGAGGATATCATTGACATTCCCGAAAACAGATTTTTCAAATACTTTTTAGAACTTATTCAAAGCTTAATAGAAAAATTGAGCGCCAATTCTCCAGAAGGCTACATTAACGATAAGCTATTGTACTTTAGAGATGAAATCGAGTATTATATCTCAAGCAAGTTCTTCAACCATATTTCATCAATGGATTATGTCCCGTTCAACTCACAGATCCTTCAGAAAAAGGAGGGATACAGGGAAATTTTCCATTACTTTTTAATGCTTGAATTCTCATTCAGATTGAGCTGGGATGAAGTTAACAATCAGTTTAAGGGTTTTGAAAAGAAACTGTCTGAATTATATGAATATTGGTGTTATTTCAAGCTATTGAAAGTTTTAAATGATTTAAGTATTAAAAAAATCAATTTTGAGGATGTTTTCATAATCAACAGGGGCAACTGGTCAATAGGAATTAAAAGAGGTGTTGAATCTGCAAAGCACTTTAAACTAATCCTGAAAGGCCATGAAATTGAGATAGACTTGTTTTATAATTTGAGATTTTCAGAAAACTCCCAATACAGGTCATATTCCCTTGCATTCCGCCCGGACTACACTCTGCTGGTTACTGTCGGCGGTGAAACTCACTATATTCATTTCGATGCAAAATACAGATCCGAACTTGAAATATCAGATTTCTACTCAAAAATCGATAAAACCTCAGATGATGAGTTGGATGAGGAAATTGACAGAAGAGATTCACAGGAGGAAAAGGATTATATTTTCAAAGACGGTGACATTTATAAGATGCACACCTATAAGGATTCAATCTTAAAAACCGAGGGGTCTTATGTGCTGTATCCGGGAAACATAACCCGAAGATTCAACGAATCGGATATGGTAATCCCGTCTGTTGGAGCATTTTCACTGACTCCGGGAAATGATGATGTCGAAGAGGACAATCTGGAAGTTTTCATTAAGGATGTGCTTAAGACACTCCTATATTATCATGGATTGATTAATTTGGAATACTCTAGTGTGAATTATTAATGTAAAATTTTAGGGGGATATTATGGATTCGAAAAAAGTTATAATAATTATATTGGTCATTGTATGCATAGCTCTTGCAGGGATATTGGGTGCAATGATGTATTCAAATAATTCAGGTCATGTTGCTGTAAACAACACTACAAATGCAACATCAAACATGACCAATGGTACTGTAAACGCTACTTTGAATTCAAGTGATTCATCAGGCAGTGAAGATTCTTCAAGCGTTTCAGATTCATCAGCCAATAGTGAATCTTCCGGCAGTGGTTCCGAACCGGAATTCGGTTCCGATGAATATGTTGAAATGTGGGATGAATCTAATAAAAATGAAGGTACTTGGGCTTATTTGCATGACCAGCCTGTAAAGACTGAAGACGGCCATGACTATGTAAGAAGGTATAATCCTGACAGTAGAGAGGGGTACTGGGATCAAATGAATTAATTCATTCTAAAACTATTCAACATAATTTAATAAAGTATTTAATATGTTAATAAACATACATTATATTATGAATAAAAATAAATTTTTCATTCTAGTTGCTTTAGCAATATTTGCAGTATGCTTCTCTTTAGGATCTGTATCGGCCGCTGATGATTCAAATTCAACTGACTGTTTAAACGCTGTTGAAGATACAAATGTCTCCGATACTTTGAATGCTCCTGAAGAGGCGGACACTTTAAGTCAGGAAAATTCAAATGATGCGGACAATTTATCCATTAGCGAAAGCTCTTCCGATGAAGTTTTAGCATTAAGTACCAATTCCTCAGATAATGTTTTATCCACTTCGGTAAGCGTTTCAAATGGACATACTTTCTATAAGAATGGATATACTTTCACACTTCCAGATTACTACTATAAAATGGTAAAAAGAGCTATAAAGGCAGGTAAAAAACAAACTTTTCTTGATTGGGGTTTTGATTTTACTATAAAAACCAAAAATTTAGAAAAAGTAAAAATATTGGTTAAAAAACATACTATTTATAAAAAGGTTCGTTATGAAAGACTGGATTTTCCGTATATTACCAAAACCGCTAATTTAAAAAACTATTACAGTAGGGGATGGAAAAAATATGACCACGAATGGTATTACGGTAATCATTATGCATATTTAAAAAAGACTGTTAAAAAATATAAAACTGTTAAAATGAGAGTATTCGCCGATTTTTATTATGTCGGTAAGTATGACTATGATACTGGTGAACATTTTTGTTTCCCATGGATATCTTTCGAGGCTAGAAGGAGCGGATATTCTGCAAGATATCTGGGAGGTTGTTTATTGACTTCTTATTAATGTAATCCTCGGATTACATTCTTTTTTTTATTAAGCTATTTTACTAATATTTTTTCATTAAACTATATAACGTAAGCTGCCAAATAATAAAACATGAAAACATTAAATGTCGTGGCAGCCATTATCAAAAAGGAAAACAAAATTCTGGCCACAAAGAGAGGCTATGGTGAGTTCATCAACATGTGGGAGTTTCCTGGCGGTAAAATTGAAGCTGGCGAATCACAAAAAGAGGCTCTCATAAGAGAAATTAAAGAAGAGTTGGACTGCACTATCAAGCCGACTAAATTCGCATTGAACCTCGAATACCAGTATCCTACTTTTTATCTGAAAATGGCCTGTTTTGAGGCTGTCATCACTGAAGGCACTCCAAGGCTTCTCGAGCACAACGACGCCAGATGGCTTACAAGAGAAGAGCTTGACAGCGTCAACTGGATTCCTGCCGACTTGCAGATTATAGATTATCTTAAAAAGACCATGGATGATTAGAAATGAACCCTGATGAAATCTTAAATGGAGCAAAGACAGCTTTCATTGACCAGCATTCAAACTCCAGTCTGGATTTCAGGCCAAGACTCATCTACAACGATTCCAAAAACAAGGTGGTAAACTCCATCATCGATGAGCTTCGGGGGTGTGACGAGTTTATCATGTCTTCGGCCTTCATCACTGAAAGCGGCCTGATGTATCTTCTGGAGGATTTCAGACGCCTTGAGCAAAATAACATCAAAGGCAGGATTTTAACCACAGACTATCTCTATTTTACTGAACCCAATGCATTGAGAAAGCTTCAGGAATTTTCAAACATTGAGGTTCGGATGTATTCCCAGGAAAATGAGGGTTTCCACACCAAGGGGTATGTCTTTACAAAGGACAATGTCTCAAAAGCGATTGTGGGAAGCTCCAATCTCACCATGAATGCCCTGACCGTCAACAAGGAGTGGAACGTCGAGTTCACCTCCCTTGAAGAGGGTGAAATGCTTTCATCAATCAAAAGGGAATTCAGCCAGCTGTGGGATGCGGCAGACTCTCTGGAAGAGGCGCTGCCTGCATATGAAAAGATTTACAATGACAACAAGAACTTCCGCCATATACGGGAGCTTACAGATGAGCTTAAAGAAAAGGAAATCAAGGACCTTACTCCAAATGTCATGCAGGAGGATTTTCTAAAAAACCTGAGAGGTCTCATAAAGCGGGGCGAGAACAGGGCAATTCTGGTGTCTGCAACAGGTACCGGAAAGACCTATGCGTCCGCCTTTGCGGTCAAGGATTTCAGTCCGAAAAGGTTTCTGTTTCTGGTTCACCGTGAACAGATTGCAAAACAGTCAATAGATGCATACAGAAACGTTTTCAAGGACCCGGAAAAGTTTGGTCTTGTTTCGGGAAACTCCAAACAGTTCGATAGGGATTACGTGTTTGCCACCATACAGACAATGTCCAAGGAGGAAATCCATAAAAGGTATGCCGAAGACCATTTTGACTACATCATAATCGACGAGGTCCACAAGGCAGGGGCTTTAAGCTATCAGAAGATTTTCAGATATTTCACGCCGAAGTTCTGGCTGGGAATGACCGCATCGCCTGAGCGTACAGATGGCTTTAACATCTATGAGCTTTTCGACAACAACATCGCTCATGAAATCAGGCTGCAGGAGGCCATGGAAGAGGATCTTTTGTGTCCGTTTCACTATTTCGGAATCACGGACGTTGAGTTTGAGGATAACACAATCGATGATGACTTTACAGACTTCAATCTTCTGGCATCTGACAAGCGGGTCGACTATCTCATAGAAAAGGCCGAGTTTTACGGATATTCGGGTGATAGGAGAAAGGCTCTGGTTTTCTGCTCAAGAAAGCGGGAGGCGGAGCTTTTATCAGAGAAGTTCAACAGAAGGGGATATAAATCAGCCGTCCTTACAGGTGACGACTCACAGGAGGCAAGGCTTGAGGCAATCGACAGGCTTACAAACGATGAAAACACAGACAGGCTGGAATTCATCTTCACCGTGGACATCTTCAATGAGGGGGTTGACATTCCAGAAATCAACCAGGTGCTTCTTGTCAGACCGACCGAGTCTCCAATCATCTTCATACAGCAGCTCGGAAGGGGCTTGAGGAAATACAAAAACAAGGAGTATGTGGTAATTCTTGACTTTATCGGAAACTACAAAAACAACTTCATGATTCCGATAGCGCTTTCAGGCGACAGGACTTATGACAAGGACAGAATCAGAAAATACCTCATTGAGGGAAACCGAATAATTCCGGGAGCGTCCTCAATCAACTTCGATGAGATTTCAAGAAGGCGCATATATGAGTCTATAAACAACACCTCATTTTCAAAGGTGGCGCTCTTTAAGGAAAAGTACAACAATCTGAAATACAAGCTGGGACGCATTCCCCTGTTATATGACTTCGCCGTCAATGCGGAATTCAATCCGGAACTTATTCTAAACCATAATAAATTCGACACCTATGACATGTTTCTTGACTATGTGGACGGCGACTATAAAAGCAGCCTGGACGGATGGCAGAACGCATCTTTGAAGTTCATTTCAAAAAAGCTCGTCAAGGGAATAAGGCCTCATGAACTGGTGATTTTGGGATGTCTCAGGTTCAACAGCTATTTTACAGTCAGCCAGGTTGAAAATTACCTGGGTGAAAGATACGGTCTTGAAAACCAGTTCGAGTCAATTAAAAGTGCAATAAACGTTTTAAGTGCCAATTTCTACAGAAAGGAAACGTCAGATGACTATCAGGCAAATACCGTAACAAGCTTCATATCAAAGGATTTTTCGGATTATGAAAACATATTCTTTGAGTTTGACAAAAACGTCTATGATGAGTTAAAAAACAATAAAGACTACAGATTCAAAATTTCAGATAAGTTCAAGGCCAGTCTGGCAAATTCTTCTTATCTCAAACATCTGGAGGATGCCGTGAGATACGGGCTTTTCAAATATGAAACTGTTTACGGTGATGAAAAGCCGTTCAGGCTGTATGAGAAATACTCAAGGGAGGATGTTTTAAGGCTTTTAAACTGGGAGCGGTTCATGAACGGCCAGAACATCGGAGGATACAAAATCAAATACGATACCTGTCCGATATTCGTAACCTACAACAAGGCCGAGGACATCTCCGAGACCATAAACTATGAGGATCACTTCATTAACAAGCAGACCTTCAACTGGATGAGCAGAAACAACAGGAAAACCTCCTCGCCTGAACTGGAGCCGCTGATTAACTACAATGGCGTTGACGCACAGCTCTTCATTCAGAAAAGCAACGATGAGGGGATAGAATTTTATTATATAGGCAAACTCACGCCATTGACCTATAAACAGGTTTACAGAACCATAGACGGTAAAAGCCATCCAATCGTCAATTTCAAGTTCCGCATTGAAGATGAGGTCACAGACGAGATTTACTCATACTTTGTAAATGACTAAAAAAATAAGAAAAATGATTATTCGCCGGCCATTTAAACCGCATATAATCATGAAATTTGAGCTTTTAGGGGGTGTAGCCTTTTACGGCCGTTTATGAGCCGCTGCAGTATAGCTATCGGTTGCTTTTGTCTGCGGCATCATTCTCATACATCCATTCATATTCATCCGGATATGCTTCATACAGCTTTCTGTTGGCGTAATCCGCCCCTTCACCGGTCTGATAATCTGGGTTGTTGGCACAGTCTATACAGACTTTTCCCTGGGTAATTTCGTGATTTGCCTCGGAATAGCTTAAAGCCCTGCCGCAAATCGCACAATATCCGTACTGTCCGCTTTCAGAATTTTGAGAGCTTTCGGATTCACTTTCACTCTTTTCAGGTGCAGTGTCTTTAACGGTCGTATTGTTTAACTTGGTGGTGGTGTTGAGATGGGTGGTATTGTTTTCAGCCTTTTTTGGAGCGTCCGGATGGCCGATCAGCATATATCCCATTCCGGCCAGAATCACCGCCAGGATTACAACCAGCGCCATTATAATCATATGGTCCCTTTTCATAATTAATCACCATTTATATTCAATTTGTATCTAAGGATATTTATTGTTTGTTATGTTGGTCATTACAACTTTAATCCATTTTGGCCGGCCTTTTAAAGTCTGCAATTCTTTTGCGGTGAGGTTAAATTCAGTGAATATTGTTCGTATTTAAACGATTAATCAAAACAGATATATGTAATTTTAAATACATAATATATCAATTAATGATATATATTGGAGTAATTGTGATGAAATATAAAAAGCATATGATAATATTTCTGGCGGCCCTTTTTCTGTTTACAATGGCCACAGCAAGCGCAAGCGATTCCAACGATACGGCAGTGGCCGTTGAGGATACAGATCAAATGGAATTGTCTGTAGGCAATGAAATAATCGCGAATAATCTCAAAACAAGTGAAAAGAATGATACATTGACACAAACGGGTGAAGATAAACTTGTGAGTCTACAAACTGATTTTTTAGCATTAAATGATGGTATTGATTACAATTCAAGATTATCTAATGGGATTGCTTCCAAAGAGGATATTGATTTAGATATTATTATCTATGATGAGATTTATCCTGATGAGGTTGAATGCATTGTTTATGCTAGCAGAGATGGTGAATATAATCTAACAATTGGGGATTTTTCAACCATTATAACAGTTAAGAACAATATTTCATACTATGAATGCGGTACTTTAGAGATAGGTACTTATTTGGCAACTGTGTCATTTAAGGAGGACAATAAATATAATCCTGCTGCGAATATGACTGTATTTGCTGTCTACCAAATAGGCACATTATTCGAGATTGAAACCAATAATAGTCAATTTGCTTATGCTGAAACACCTATTATTACCAATACACTTGAAGATAATGCAATGGGTACAATAAAATATTATTTAAGCAATGGCACATTCCTTGGTGAATTTGATGTAAGCGAAAACTTCATTTTACCAGTAATAAACATTGGAGATTATGTGATTATAGGAAAATACTCAGGTGACATGCATCACATTCCAGCTACAGATTCTATATTTATATCTGTAAAGCCTAACAATACATTCTGGGCATTGAATCATACAATCAACGGCAATGATAATCCTGTGATTGAGTTATCCAATGATTATTATTTTGATTCAGTTTATGATGCTGATTTTGTAGATGGTATTGTAATCAATCGTCCGGTTACCATCAAAGGTAACGGTTACACTATTGATGCCAAAGGCAAATCAAGGATTTTTCATGTAACTTCAGGAGCCATTAATATTACTAATGTTACATTGAAAAACGGTAAAGCAGATACTGGTGGTGCAATTTATTTTGAAAATGATATTTCCAATTCCAATATTAATGCTACCTATATCAACAATACTGCAACACGAGGTGGAGCAAACTACTTCTGGGGTAGTGTTTTAGGTTCAAATGTTAGTGGAACATTTATCAACAACACCGCAACAAATGGTGGAGCAAACTTCTTCGATTGTGAGGTTTCAACTTCAAATATTAGTGGAACATATGCCAACAACACCGCAGAACAGGATGGTGGAGCAAACAACTTCTATAGTGTTTCAACTTCGAATATTAGTGGAACATATATCAACAACACTGCAGAATGGTATGGTGGAGCAAACTACTTCGATAGGGAGGTTTCAGGTTCGAATATTAGTGGAACATATATTAATAACACGGCATCAAATGCAGTAATCTACTTCGAAGATGATTTTAATTATGGTTTGGATGCTAATATTACGAATGCTATTTTTTTAAATAACAATTGCATATATGAAATTTATGCCCGTATCCCGAGTGATATTAGGGTAAAAGATAGTTGGTTTGGTAATAATGCAAGCAATTATATGAATAAACCAAATATTAATGATAAGGTTACAGTAGATAATTGGCTGTTTTTAAATGCTACTGCTGATCCTAGTTCTCTTTTAATTTTAGACTCTTCAAATGTCACATTTAAATTATATTCTACTGACGGTACGAATGTTTCTGATTTTGACAATTCCAGGTTGCCGGCTGTTAATTTAACATTGACTGCTACTAATGGTGATGTTGAAAAGACCACCACATTAGACAATATTGTTAAATATGTGGCTACAGAACATGGTAAAGGCAGCGTAACTGCAAAAATTGAAAATGCATCATATACTATTTATTTCAACAATATTTTAAGGGATGTTGATTTGTCTGTAAGTGCTCAAAATATTACTTATCTGGAAAATGAAATATTGACATTAACCTACAATGACACTGCAACCGGAAAAGTAAATATCACATTAAAAAGCAAAAACTATAAAAAAACAATAGAAGGAGATATTAATCGGACCATTACAATAGCTGACCTTCCTGCAGGAGAGTATGATGTTACTATTGAGTATTCGGGGGATAATGTATTTTCAAATGCCACATCATCCGCATATTTCACTGTTGAAAAAAGAACAACAGAAGTCATTCCGGATAAGAAAACTATTGGCCTGTTTGTAGATGATAAATCCAATATAACATATACTTTAAGCCCTGATTATGCTTTAGGAAACGTTTCATTTTCCAGCAATGACACCAATATTGCAAGTGTGGATTCTCTATCCGGAGATATTATGGCTAATGCTGAAGGATCAGCCACCATTACTGTAAGTTTTTCCGGAAGTGAAAATTATACAGCATCCAATGCCACAGTCATAGTTAACGTTAAAAAAATCCCTACACAAATCACCGTTAACTCTTCAGATATGGATATGAAAGTCAATGGCGAAAAGGATGTTGGTGCTGGTTTAGAACCGGCAAATGCAGGCAATTTAACATACAAATCCAGTGATGAAGATATTGTTATAGTTGAAAATGGCAAGATTAAAGGTTTAAAAGAAGGTAATGCCACCATTACTGTTGACTTTGCAGGTGATAAAAAGTATGCGACTGCTGAAAACAAAACTATTGCAGTCAATGTCAGATTGAATGACGCCAGCGTCAGTGTGAATAATGCTACTTTGGATTTATTTGTTGATGATACATTTAATCTTATTGCCGGCACTGTTCCAGAAGGATTGAATGTAACTTATGTTCCTGATAACTCTGGTGTTGTCAGTGTTGATAATAAAGGTGTTGTCACTGCACTAAAAGAAGGCACTGCCAATATTACAGTTAAAGTTGGTGGCGATGGCGTTTACGCTGAAAATTCAACCACTGTTAGTGTTAATGTAAAAAAGATTCCTACTGAAATCACTGTGGATACTGCTTCATTGGACTTGTTTGTTGGTGATGAGACTGTTATTGTTGCTGCTTTGACTCCGGCTGATGCGGGTAATGTTACTTTCACATCCAGTAATGAAGATGTTGTAATTGTTGATGAAAAAGGCAATGTCATTGCTAATGAAAAAGGTCAGGCAATTATCACTGTCAGCTATGCAGGTGATGATAAGTATGCAGCTGCTGATAATAAGACAATCACTGTCAATGTCAGCTTGAATGATGCTAGTGTTACTGTTGATAACGATACTTTGGATTTAAAAGTTGATGAGACATGTGCAATTAATGCTACTAAACATCCGGATACAATTTTGCTTGATATTGCCTACACATCCAGCAATAGCTCTGTTGCCAGTGTAGATGAAAAAGGTATTGTTACTGCTGTCGGTGAAGGCACTGCAATAATTACCGTTGAAGTGGGTGATGATGAAATATATGCTAAAAACTCAACCGCTGTAACTGTAACTGTAAGTAAAATACCTGTTGAAATCATTATTCAGAATACCACTGTAGATATGGTGGTAGATGACATATTTGATCCGGTTGTTAGTTTGATGCCTTCCAACGCAGGCAGATTATCTTTCAGATCAAGTAATGATACTGTTGTACTTATAAACGGCCATGGTATGATTAAAGCTGTAGGTGAAGGTAACGCAACTGTTACTGTAGCGTTTGATGGCAATGAGAAGTATGCTGCTGTTAGCAGAAACATCACTGTTAGTGTAAGCAAACAGGACGCAAACATAAATGTTTCAATGCCTGAAAACGTGACTGTTGGTGAGAATTCAACCGTTAATGTGATTCTGCCTGATGATGCAACAGGTAACGTCACTGTTAATGTTGACGGCGAAGTCGTTGATACCGTAGCAGTAACAGACGGAAGTGCAGAGGTTACAATTCCTTCATTGAGTGCTGGAAACCACACAGTTGAAATAGCTTACTTGGGTGATGACAAGTACAATTCAGCTTCAAAAACAGCTACAATAACTGTAAACAAGTATTCCACAAATATAACTGCAGCAGACGTGACTGCAACATACAAGGTCAACAAGTACTTGGTTATCAATCTGACCGACAGTAAAGGAAATCCATTGGCAAACAGCACTGTAACAGTTGAATTGAGCACTGCTAAAAACTACACTAGTGATGAAAACGGCCAAATCAAGGTTAAAGTAAGCAATTTGGTTCCAAAAACATACACCGCAAAAATAACATTCAAAGGCGATGACAACTACGTCGGATCCAACACTACTGCTGAAGTTACAGTCAAAAAGGCCACCGCTAAAATAACAGCCAAGGCCAAGACCTTCAAGACAACAACAAAAACCAAAAAGTACACTGTAATGCTTAAGGCCAACGGCGAGGCTTTGAAAAACAAGTGGGTTTACCTTAAAGTCAACGGAAAAACATACAAGGCAAAAACCAACTCCAAAGGCAAAGCCACATTCAAGATCACTCAGCTTAACAAAGCAGGCAAATTCAAGGCCGCAGTAACCTTTAAAGGCAACGACTACTACAAAAAGGCCACTAAAAAGGCAACCATTAAGGTCAAATCCGTCTGGAAAACCGTCCAGAAAGGAAGCAAAAACAGTGCAATCGTCAAAAAGATTCAAAGGGCCCTGAAAAATCACGGATACTATCTTGAATACAACGGCCGCTACCTGATGGTTGACGGAATATTCTGGGACTACACCGAAATGGCAGTCAGGGAGTTTCAAAACGACAAAACACTCAAAGTCACAGGAAAAGTGGACGAAAAAACCGCCAAAAAACTCGGAATAATATAAAATTCAAAAAAATAAATGGGATGCATTACACCGCATCTCATACAATTCTATTTTTTTTAAAATCTTCAAATTTCACTAAAAACTACACTAATTCTTTTTTTCAGACCATATTAAAATTCAGTGAATATTGTTCGTATCTGTGCGATTAATCAAAACAGATATATGTAATTTTAAATACATAATATATCAATTAATAATGATATTCTGGAGCAATGGTGATGAGATATAAAAAGCACATGATAATATTGCTGGCGGCCATTTTTCTTTTTGCAATGGCCACAGCAAGCGCAGCTGATTTGAACGATACGGCAGTGGCCGTTGAAGATGGGCAGCTAACCGATGAAATTATACAGACAAGCGAAAATCAGGAAAATACGATACAGGCAAGCAATAATGATGAAGTGAACTTAAGTGAAGATGATTCGGGCAAACTCGCAATCGGCAACGATAAAAAAATGGGAAAAACAGTCACCAACCACACTTTTAAAGCTATTAAAGATGCAATTGATGAAGGTGAAAGCACAATTTATCTGGAACCCGGCACATACACTGGAAATTGGTCTGATATTTATATCAGTCAGATGAGTAATATTAAAATCATTGGAGATTCCACAATATTGGACGCACAAGGCAAAATACAAATATTCATTATTTCTCAGTCTAGTAATATAACAATACAGAACATCATATTCAAAAACGGTTATACTGGAAGGTATGGTGGAGCTATTGAATTGTATAACAGTCGTGACTGCAGTATTTCCAATTGCACATTCATAAATAACCATGCAGAACTGGATGGTGGTGCAATTAGCTGGTCTGAATGGTGTGATAATGGTCGGGTTTCCAATTGCACATTCATAAATAACCATGCAGAACTGGATGGTGGTGCAATTAGCTGGCAGACCTTGTGTGTTAATGGTCGGGTTTACAACTGCACATTCATAAATAACACTGCAGGGGATGGTGGTGATGCTATTTATGCAGATGATGATTTAAATGCGGATTATAACTGGTTTGGAAACAATGCAGATAACTACAACGATCAACTGCCAATAACTGGTGATGTAAAATGTGACTACAGATTGTTCTTAAACGCAACTGCAAATCCGGATACAATCACCGGAAAGGACACATCAAACATCACATTCAAACTATACCAGTATCATTCAGGAGTAATCTCTGATTATGATAATGCTCCATTCAAAAATCTTGACCTGACAATAACCGCAACAAACGGTAATGTTAAAGGCACTGCCAAATTGGGCGAACCAATCCAGTTCACTCCAACCAGAGGTGGAACTGCCAGTGTAACCGCAACAGTTGAAGATGTTCGCCAAACAGTCGAAATCAATGTAGGGGGCGGAGACTTTGACCTGTTGCAGGATCTGGTGAACAATGAATCATTGTCCGTCATCAATCTGGAGCGCAGCTACACTTACAATGAATTCGACACAATAACCGGCGGTGTAAGAATAACCAGGCCAATTACAATCAACGGTAACGGCTTTACGATTGATGCCAAAGGCAAATCAAGAATATTTAAGGTAACTGCAGGATCCATTAACATTACTGATGTTACATTGAAAAATGGTAAAGCGGATAATGGGGGTGCTATTTATTTTGTAAATGCCATTTCCAATTCCAATATAAATGCTACTTATATCAACAATACTGCAACACGAGGTGGAGCAAACGACTTTGATAGTGTTTCAGGTTCAAATGTTAGTGGAACATATATTAACAACACCGTAAAGGACTGGGGTGGAGCAAACTGCTTCGAGGGTAGTGTTTCAGGTTCAAATGTTAGTGGAACATTTATCAACAACACTGCAGAATTGTATGGTGGAGCAAACTTCTTCATTAGTGTTTTAGGTTCAAATGTTAGTGGAACATATATCAACAACACCGCAGAACGGGATGGTGGAGCAAACTACTTCTGGAGTAGTGTTTCAGGTTCAAATGTTAGTGGAACATATATCAACAACACCGCAGAATGGGATGGTGGAGCAAACTACTTTCAGGGTAGTGTTTCAACTTCAAATATTAGTGGAACATATATTAACAATACTGCGTCAAATGCAGTAATCTACTTCGAAGATTATTATAATGAGGGGTTGGATGCCAATATTACGAATGCTATTTTTTTAAATAACAATTGCACATATGAAATTTCTGCCAGCACTCTAGGTATTGTGGTAAAAGATAGTTGGTTTGGTAATAATGCAAGTAATTTTATGAATAAACCTAATATTAATGATGAGGTTCAAATGGACGGTTGGTTATTCCTGAATGGAACAAATGATCATAACAACATTAAATTCTTCCTGATGGGCTATGATGGTACAACAGTAAGTGAATATGATAATATTTTAATGCCGAAAATCAATTTAACTATTGCCACAACAGACGGCATTCTTGACAAATCTACTGTTGACTTGGATGAACCGGTCAAATTCAGCCCTACCAAAAGTGGAATTAATAGAGTAACTGCACAAATAGAAGATGCAACGCAAACAATTGAATTTACAAACGGAGACTTTGATGTATTGCAAACAATAGTCAACAATGCAACTTCTTCAGTCATTAACTTAACACGCAACTACACCTACAATGAATTCGACACAATAACAGAGGGTGTAAGAATAAACAGGCCAATAACAATCAACGGTAACGGCTTTACGATTAATGCCAAAGGCAAATCAAGGATTTTTTATGTAACTGCAGGATCCATTAATATTACTGATGTTACATTGAAAAACGGTAAAGCTGATAAAGGAGGTGCAATTATTTTTGAAAATGATATTTCCAATTCCAATTTAAATGCTACTTATATCAACAACACTGCAGAATGGTATGGTGGAGCAAACTTCTTCTGGAGTAGTGTTTTAGGTTCAAATGTTAGTGGAACATATATCAACAACAATGCAACGTATGGTGGAGCAAACTTCTTCTTGTCTAGTGTTTCAACTTCAAATATTAGTGGAACATATATCAACAACAATGCAACGTATGGTGGAGCAAACTACTTCTTTGATAGTGTTTCAGGTTCAAATATTGCTGGAACATATACCAACAACACAGCAACAAGTAATGGTGGAGCAAACTACTTCTGGAGTGGTGTTTCAGGTTCAAATATTGGTGGAACATATATCAACAACACAGCAACAAGTAATGGTGGAGCAAACTACTTCTGGAGTGGTGTTTCAGGTTCAAATATTGGTGGAACATATATCAACAACACTGCAGAGCTGGCACATGGTGGAGCAAACTTCTTCCTGGATAGTGTTTCAGGTTCAAATATTAGTGGAACATATACCAACAACACCGCAGAGGTTGGTGGAGCAAACTACTTCCAGGATAGTGTTTCAGGTTCGAATATTAGTGGAACATATGCCAACAATACAGCAAATGACAGTGGTGGAGCAAACTTCTTCCTGGATAGTGTTTCAGGTTCAAATATTACTGGAATATATACCTACAACACAGCAACAAATGGTGGTGGAGCAAACTACTTCTGGTATAGTGTTTCAGGTTCAAATATAGCTGGAACATATATCAACAACACCGCAAGCAGGAGTGTGATAATATACTTTGAGGTTTTTGATCAAGCTATTCTAACAAATGTAACTATTGAGAATGCAATTTTCTTAAACAACAAATACAATGAAAGTATGGGCGTAATTTTTGCTGAAAAAACTGGATTGGTGGCAAAAAATAACTGGTTTGGAAACAATGCAACCAATTACAATACCCAACCGAAAACCACAGGTATACAAATGGATTCTTGGTTGTTCTTAAATGCTACTGCAGACCCTAATCCGATTTCAGTTTTCGATTCATCAGATATCTTATTCAAATTATACTCAACAAACGGTACACATATTTCTGGATATGACAACAGCAAATTACCTGTTGTTAACTTAACATTGACTGCAATCAATGGTGAGGTTTCAAACAGTACCGTTTTAGACAAATCCGTTGAATATATGCCGACCAAAGTTGGTCAAGGCAGCGTAACTGCAAGTGTTGAGGATGCTGAATATACAATCTTTTTAGATAACAATAAAAGAGATGTTAATTTATCTGTTGCAGTTGATCCGCAAGTGATTGATTATGGTGAAAATGCTGCAGTCATCCTTGAATATAATGCTACTGCAACAGGAACAGTCAATATTACTTTAAATGGTAAAAAACATACACAAACAATTGAAAGTGTTGCTTTGAACAAAACAATCTCTCTTCCAGATAATATTTTGCCTGACGAATACGAAGTAATCGTTTCATATTCAGGTGATGGTGTATTTGTCAATGCAAGCGCAACATCCACTTTAACAGTAAATCAGTTAAAATCAGACATCAAAGTCGTTGGATATGACATTTATGTTAATGACACCACAGGATTAATCTTTACTGTAACATTGCCTGAAAACGCAACAGGAAACATAACCATAAGCAACACAATAACATTAAATGTTACCAAAGAAGGCAGAAAAGAAAACAATTCACTGATAATTGAAATAATGAATAATGCTTATCCTGTCGGCGAATACAACTGGACATTCACTTATTCTGGTGATGATATTTATGAAAACTCTGAGGCCAATGCTACAGCCAATATTTTAATTATTCCGACTGAAATCATTGCAAATGCCACTTCCAGTTTATTTGTCGATGATACTGACCAAGTTACTTATAATGTGACTCCAGAAAATGCAGTTGGTAATGTTAAATTCACAAGCAATGATACAAGTGTGGTTGAAGTTGATCAGGATGGTAATATCAGAGCAATTGCTGAAGGAACTGCTCTTATTACTGTGACATTTGAAGGCTGTGAAAACTATACTGCATCAAGCACAAACGTAACAGTAACTGTAAGCAAAATTGCTACAGAGATTATTCTGACAAATGCGACTGTTGAATTGAAGGCATATGAAAACATTAGTGATCTGGCAACATTGGCTCCTGCAGGTGCTGGAAATCTAACATACGCATCAAGCGATGAAGATATTGTACTTGTATCTGAGGACGGCATTATCTATGCACGCGTCAAAGGTACTGCCAATGTTACTGTTTCCTTTGCAGGTGACAATAAGTACAAAGCGGCCGAAAATAAAACCATTACAGTTACTGTAACATTGAATGATGCAAGCGTCAGCGTTGAAAACGACACAATTGATTTATATGTTGATGATACTTGCATAATTAATGCTACAGCCAATCCACGTTTCCTGACTGTTTACTATGCCTCAAGCAATGAATCCGTTGCTACCGTTACAGAGTATGGTAATGTAAAAGCTGTGGGCGAAGGTACAGCCATTATTACATTAACTGTCGGCAATGGCGAAACCTATGCCATAAATTCCACAAATGTAACCGTAACTGTAAGCAAAGTCCCTACTGAAATCACTGTCAATACTGCTTCATTGGACTTGTTTGTTGGTGATGAAACCATTATTAATGCTACTTTGACCCCTGCTGGTGCAGGCAATGTTACTTTCATATCAAGTGATTATGATGTTGTTGATTTTGATGATGAAGGCAATGTTATTGCTCAGGGTAAAGGTCAAGCAATTATCACTGTTTCCTTTGCAGGCGATAATAAATATGCAGCTGCTGAAAACAAGACTATCACTGTAACTGTTAGCTTGAATGACGCCAGCGTTACTGTTGATAACGATACTTTAGATTTAAAAGTTGGTGAAACATATAAAATTAATGCTACCAAAAATCCTGATACAATACTGCTTGACATTGCTTACTCATCCAGCAATAGCTCTGTTGTCGGTGTAGATGAAAATGGTATTGTTACTGCTGTCGGCGAAGGCACTGCCACTATTACTGTTGAAGTGGGTGACGATGTAATCTATGCCAAAAATTCAACAAACATTACTGTTACTGTAAGTAAGATACTTACGGAGATTATTGTTCAGAATGCAACTATTGATATGGAGGTTACTGATGAAGTTACTCCTGTTGTTAGCCTGATGCCTTCTGATGCTGGTGAGCTGGATTTCACATCCAGTGATGTCAGTGTTGTCACTGTTGATGGCATTGGTACAATTACCGCTGTCGGCGAGGGAATCGCCAATGTTACCATACGATTTATTGGCAATGATAAATACGCTGCTGCTGAAAGCAAAAACATTACTGTTACTGTCAGCTTGAAGGATGCCAGCGTCAGTGTAAACAACTCTACCTTGGATTTAAAAGTTGACGATACTTTCACAATTGTTCCCACAACTGCTCCTGCTGGTTTGAATGTGACTTATGTGCCTGATGATTCAGGTGTTTACAGTATTGATGATAAAGGTGTTGTCACTGCACTGAAAGAAGGCACTGCCACTATCATTGTTAAAGTCGGCGGCGACGGAATATACGCTGAAAATACAACATCAATTACAGTAACTGTAAATAAACAGGATGCAAATGCAAGTGTTTCCATTCCTGAAAATGTCACTGTGGGTGAAGATTCAAATATTGAAATCACATTGCCGAGTGATGCAACAGGAAACATTACACTTAAAGTTGACGGTGAAATTGTAGATACAGTTCCTGTAGCTGATGGCAGTGCAAATCTTACATTGCCAAGTTTAAGTGCGGGAAATCATACTGTTGAGATTGCATACTCTGGTGATGAGAAATACAATCCTGTCAGCGAAACCAAAGACATAACAGTTTCCAAGCAAGACACCACTCCTGAAATTGATGTTGAGGGTTCAAATGTTGATGTCAAATTGCCCGGCGATGCTGCTGGAAACGTTACAGTCAAAGTTGATGATACAGTTGTAAGCACCGTGCCTGTAACAGATGGAACTGCAAGTGTCAAATTGCCTAAATTAAGTGCAGGAAACCACACAGTGGAAATTGCTTACTCTGGTAATGACAAGTACAAATCCTCTTCAAAAACAGCTACAATCAGCGTGGATAAGGACTCAACCAAGTTGGCTGCCGATAATGTTGCTGCAACATACAAGGTCAAAAAATACCTTACAATCACATTGACTGACAGCAATGGAAGCCCGATAGCCAATGCCACTGTATCTGTCGAGTTGAAGTCTGCTAAAAACTACACTAGTGATGAAAACGGCCAAATCAAGGTAAAAGTCAGCAACTTGGTTCCAAAAACATACACCGCAAAAATAACATTCAAAGGCGATGACAACTACATCGGATCCAACATTACCGCCAAAGTTACAGTCAAAAAGGCAACTTCTAAAATAACAGTCAAGGCCAAGACCTTCAAGACAACAACAAAAACCAAAAAGTACACTGTTACACTTAAGGCCAACGGCAAGGCTTTGAAAAACAAGTGGGTTTACCTTAAAGTCAACGGAAAAACATACAAGGCAAAAACCAACTCCAAAGGCAAAGCCACATTCAAGATCACCCAGCTTAACAAAGCAGGCAAATACAAGGCCACAGTAACCTTTAAAGGCAACGACTACTACAAAAAAGCCACCAAAAAGGTAATAATTAAGGTCAAATCCGTCTGGAAAACCGTCCAGAAAGGAAGCAAAAACAGTGCAATCGTCAAAAAAATCCAAAGGGCTCTGAAAAACCACGGATATTATCTTGAATACAACGGCCGCTACCTGAAAGTTGACGGAATCTTCTGGGACTACACCGAAATGGCAGTCAAAGAGTTCCAAAACGACAAAACACTCAAGGTCACAGGAAAAGTGGACGAAAAAACCGCCAAAAAACTTGGAATAATTTAAAGATAAGGATTTAAATTCCTTATTTTTTTATCTTTTTTTAAATCATTTTACGCTATAACCAATTCTGATTCCATAGCCGGAATGGCGTTTAAATTAGTTGTAATTCTATTCATTCCAAAGGGTTGTGTTTTATTATGAAATTAGGATTTTTCCAGCTTTATAACATTCCGCCAGATATTGTCTTGATTGATAATATAACTCTGAGTTAAAATCTGTATTTAATCGACCACTCAATCAATTTTAACATTACAAAAACATTTTTATAATCATTAAAAACAAAATTTTTAAACATAAACGAGAGATATAAAAACATGAAATACAAAAGCATAATATTGATTCTTTCTATTTTTATCCTAATCAGCATTGCCAGCGTAAGCGCAGGTGAAGTTGACGATAAATTAAGGATGAGTGATGAAAATCCAGAAATAGAATCAACATCTATAGAAAAGGATTTGAAAACAACAGAAGACAACCAGGTACTAAGCAAAACAAATGATGATGAAATACAAAGCGTAAAAGATAATGAAATTATTGGTGAGGATATTGATCCAAATACCAATGCCACATTTGAGGATCTAAGAAATGAGATTGGTGGCGGAGGAAATATCACACTGAAACATAAATTCTATAATTACAATGGCACGGGCCAAGGCCCCGAATTTATTGAAATAAGTTATCCCAACAGTATTATTGACGGTAACGGTGCTGTTATTGACATGAAGGGATCATCTACTCAAGTATTCCATATAAATGTTGATAATATTACAGTTAAAAATCTGACTATTAAAAATGCATGTCGTGAAACATGGGGTCTTGCATTTTATATTACTAGCAACGACGTTAGAATTTTAGATTGTAATTTTATTGATAACAATGGACAATTGAAGGGTTTAATTTACTTTGACAATTTCAATGGTGCTGTTACAAATTGTACTTTTATTAATAACATGGCAGACCCATATAATAGTTGGGGTGGTGCAATTTTCAATGCAAAAGGCCATGTTACTGTGACAAATTGTTATTTTAGTAGAAATTATGCTCGGGAAGGTTCTGATATCTATTCAGAAACATATCCAGTTACTGCAGACACATGTATCTTCAAAGATACTGGCACAACTTACAATGTGCAGATTGTTCCTCCTGCATTGAATGTGGAGGATTTCGTAGCACTTAATAATTCCGGTGAAAAATTAATATTGGACTTAAAAACAAACAGCGGCATGTCTGTCGACAATGGAAATATCTCAATAAGCGTATATGACAAAAATGACAGTTTAATCGGAGAATACAGCTGCTTAAGCGGTGAAGGATGGGCCGTGAATTTGTCGATCGGTTTCTATAATGCTATTTTCAATGCCGAATATGCAGGATTTGAAGCAATCAACAGAACCATAACAGTAATTCCGAACATTGAATACTATATTAATGTAACACCTGTGACAACCAACAACAATATAGTTAACCTCACTGCAAAATCCAACATACCAACCGACATCATAGGTGGCAAATTACTATTTATCTTACCAAACGGCACAGAAATTAATGCGACTTATGCTTCCAAAAGCACATGGTGGGCAGTACATACATTTGACGATTATGGTGTTTATCAGGTCAACGCATCATATGCCGGATTGGGCAATGTAACCGTCAATAAAGGAACCATAGCAGTTACTGCTCCTGAACACACATTTTGGTTTTTGAATTATACAATCAACGGCAATGACAATCCTGTGATTAATTTAAACAATGATTTTTATTTTGATTCTGCTTACGACGAAGAGTTTGCAAATGGTATCACCATCAATAGAAAACTCACAATCAACGGTAACGGCCATTCAATCAACGTACTGCAAAAAGCAAGAATTCTCCAGATTACCGCAGGCAATGTAGTGTTGAATAATATCACATTTGCAAACGCTATCGCTTCGGATAATGGTGGAGCTATCTGCATGAAATCAGGTACTGTGAAAAATTGTAATTTCGCGGGTAACTCCGCAAAGCAGGGCGGTGCAGTTTACTTCTCTGATGACGGTAATGTGTCTGACTGTAATTTTGCCAATAACTCTGCAGGCAATGCAGGTGCAGTTTTCATAGTCAATGACGGCAATGTGTCTGACTGTAATTTTGCCAATAACTCTGCAGGCAATGCAGGTGCAGTTTTCATAGTCAATGACGGTAATGTGTCTGACTGTAATTTTGCCAATAACTCTGCATCTGGAGATTGTGGTGCAGTTTTAATCGTGCATCATGGTAATGTGGCCAATTGTAATTTCACTGGTAACGCTGCAACTATAGATGGGGGTGCTGTCGGAATGGATTCAGGCAGTATTGCAAATTGTAACTTTGTCAATAACTCCGCTTCTAATAGTAGTGGTGCAGTTTACTTCTTTTATGATGTTGATGTGACTAATTGTAATTTCACAGGCAATAAAGCGATTTCAGGTTCTGCAATTTACTTCTATTTTGCTTCAGGCATTAAAAGCATTTCCGATTCTCTTTTCCTAAACAATAGAGCAAATGCAGATGATGAACCTTTCAATGTAACCATAAATGGAAATGGTGTTGAAATCACTTTTAAAGGTCTTAATAACCTTTTAAATGCGATTTATTCCAGGGGTGATGTTAAATTTAGCAATGTGACCTATTGGGGTGCAGATGGAATTACAAATACCGACAGTTTCACTCCAGATATTTCCAATGGACCGGCAGGTCAAAACATAACTGTTAAGGGCATTGTTAATGGTAATATTATAAATGCCATTAAAGGCACTGATGAAAATGGTTCATTCGTTTTAGGCGATGCCGGCGATTATTGGATTATCCTTAGCCATAAGGAGGATTCCTACTACACAGAAGTTGCTGAAACATTATTTACAAACATGAAATTATATGCAAATGTCACTTCACTTACAACCAATAATAAAACTGTTAACATCACTGCAAAATCAAATATATTTAATGAGGTTATGCCGGGTAAATTGCTATTCGTCTTGTCAAACAGTGAAAACATCACTGCAAATTATGCGGGTAACGGAACCTGGTGGGCAGAACATACGTTTGATGATTACGGTGAATTTAAAGTCAATGCATCATATGTCGGATTGGACAATGTCGCTGTCAACGATGCCACAATAAATATCACTAAATCCGATTCAACAATAACACTGGACAATATTACTTTGAATTATGGTGAAAGCAAAAATGTTACAATAATCGCCCAGGGAGCTAGCGGCATCACTGCAAACATCAATGGCACTAACGTTACTGTGATTAACAATTACACTATAATGATTGCTGATTTGGGTGCAGGAAACTACACATTAACAGTCACTACAGTTCCTGATGGGGATCACAACCCTGTAACTGCAACATCCAAAATCACTGTAAACAAAGTGGAATCCACATTAACGGTTGACAATATCACATTTGACTATAACAGTGAAGGTTCCGGGGATGTGTCTTTCACAGGTGCAGACAAAGTCATTGCCAATGTCATCAACCAGCCAAAAGCAGTTGTTAATGTTGCTGGCAAAAGAATTACGGTTTCAGGTTTGGCTGCAGGAACTTACACTTTAAATGTCACAACTGTTGCGGATGAAAACCACACTGCCGTAAGAGAAACTGCTGCAATTACTGTTAATAAGGTTAATTCCACTTTGACGGTTGGGGATGTTGATTTGGATTATGGTGAAAGTAAGAATGTTACTGTAAAGGCTCAGGGAGCTACCGGCATCACTGCAAAAATAGACGATGTTGATGTTGGTGTTATTGATTTTATCGTTCCGGTTTCTGATTTAGCGGCTGGAATTCATATTTTAACTGTTACTTCAATTCCTGATGAGAATCATACTGCTGTATCCGAAACTGCTATAATTACTGTTAATAAGGTTAATTCCACTTTGACGGTTGGGGATGTTGATTTGGATTATGGTGAAAGTAAGAATGTTACTGTAAAGGCTCAGGGAGCTATTGGCATCACTGCAAAAATAGACGATGTTGATGTTGGTGTTATTGATTTCGTCGTTCCGGTTTCAGATTTAGCAACAGGAACTCATACTTTAACTGTTACTTCAATTCCTGATGAAAACCACACTGCCGTAACAGAAACCGCTACAATTACTGTTAATAAGGCGGATTCGACTTTAACTGTTCTTGCAATCAGCTTTGATTATGGC
This sequence comes from uncultured Methanobrevibacter sp., assembly GCA_900318035.1. Classification (GTDB taxonomy): domain Archaea; phylum Methanobacteriota; class Methanobacteria; order Methanobacteriales; family Methanobacteriaceae; genus Methanocatella. Next base: position 83,170 of record ONJC01000002.1, on the reverse strand, counting down.
GATTCAGGTTCATCAGTGGTGGAATTTACGGGAGCCACTGGCGTTGTTGCTGTTGTCAATGACTTGTATGCTGTTGTTGATGTCAATGGCAAAACCATAACTGTTTTTAATTTAACTGCAGGCACATACATTTTAACAGTTACCACAATTCCGGACGATAATCACAATGAGGTTACCAAAACCGCAGCAGTAACTGTTTTAAAACAGGATGTGGATGTAAATATTTCAATGCCTGAAAACGTGACTGCTGGTGAGAAATCGACCGTTAATGTTGTCCTGCCGGGTGATGCTTCAGGTAATGTGGTTGCTAAAGTTGACGGTGAAATTGCAGATAATGTCACTGTTGCAGACGGAAGCGCAAGCCTCGAAATACCTTCATTAGGTGGCGGAAACCACACAATTGAAATCGTCTACTCAGGTGACGGCAACTACAAATCCGCTTCAAAGACAGCTGTACTGACTGTAGGCAGGGATTCCACAAATATAACTGCAGCAGATGTGACTGCAACATATAAAATCAGCAAATATCTTGTAATCAATCTGGCTGACAGTAGGGGAAATCCTCTGGCAAACGCAATAGTAACTGTTGAGTTAACCGCCGCTAAAAACTACACTAGTGATGAAAACGGCCAAATCAAAGTTAAAGTAAGCAATTTGGTTCCAAAAACATACGCTGCAAAAATAACATTCAAAGGCAATGACAACTACACAGGATCCAACACTACTGCTGAAGTTACAGTCAAAAAGGCAACTGCTAAAATTACTGCCAAGGCAAAAACATTCAGTACAACAACAAAAACCAAAAAATACACAATAACCTTAAAGGACAGCAAGGGCAACCCAATCAAGAAAGCCGTAGTCAGTCTGAAGGTCAACGGAAATACATACAAGGCAACTACAAACAGCAAAGGCAAGGCCACCTTTAAGATTACCAAGCTCTCCAATAAAGGAACATACAAGGCAACTGTAACCTTTAAGGCAAACAAGTACTACAAAAAGGCAACCAAAAATGCCAAAATCACGGTCAAGTCTGTCTGGAAAACAGTGGCTAAAGGAAGCAAAAACCATGCAATTGTTAAAAAAATCCAAAGAGCCCTGAAAAGCAACGGATATTATCTAAGCTATAATGGCCATTATCTGATGGTTGATGGAATCTATCATGACTATACTAAAATGGCCGTCAAACAGTTCCAGAAAGCCAATGGCCTTAAAGTAACAGGCAAAGTGGATGAAAAAACAGCCAAAAAACTTAAACTGATTTAAATGGGATGCATTATACCGCATCTCATACAATTTTTTCCGATTTTTTAAAATTCACCGAATTGTTCGCATTTGCTTGATTAATTAATAGATGTATCACTTAAATATAACATTAGCTTTAAGATTTGTTTAATTTAGAGTTTTTTTAAGAAATATTATTGTAGTAATCGCTGTTGCAATAACGGAAATTATATTGGCAGTCATTGAAGGCAATCTTAAGCCTTCCGGAGCTTGCAGTATATATCCGAATGTAATTAGAATGCATACAATGGCCGGAACTAAAGTAACAATATAGTTTTTTTCTTTTTTGATTAGATAGGCAGTTGCTGAAAGCAGTACTGTGCTGCCGATAATTAATTGAGCCCATGCAACATATCGCCAAATAATGGCAAAATCAATAAAGGTTAATGCAAATGCTATTATAAACAGAGGTATTCCAATTTTTAATCTTGAAAGTAATTTTTTCTGGTCTAAATTAAACTCGTCTGCTATTGTAATTCTTGAACTTCTAAGTGCGGTGTCTCCACTAGTAATTGGACAAACTACAATCCCTATTATTGTTAAAATTACTCCGATTGGTCCAAGCAATTCTGTTGCCATTGCATTTGCTGCAACTGATGGGGTCGCCGCATAAATTGCTGCAAGTTGAGGCTGACTGTGGAAAAATGCCATTGCAATAGCCGCCCAGCAAAGGGCAGTTATTCCTTCTAAAACCATGGCCCCGAAAAATACAGGCCTTGCATCCTTTTCAGTTTTAATGCATCGGGCAACGATAGGTGACTGTGATGCATGAACGCCTGAAATAGCACCGCATGAAATAGTCACGAATAAAAATGGAAATATTGATTTGTCGGTTAAGTACAGTCCCTGTGTTGTGAATTCCGGAATGGGGTATGAGGGATTTAATAGCAAACCTCCAGTCATTAATATTATCATAACCAAAAATAGCAGTCCGAAAATCGGATAAAACCTTCCAATAATCTTGTCGATTGGAAGCAATGTAGCAATAAGGAAGTATATGAATATTAATATGACCCAGATAAATGTTGATGTGCTTGTCAAATCACCGATTAGTGCTGCAGATCCGTTTGCAAAAACAGCTGCTCCAAGAACGCCTGTTATGATAGTAACAAATGCAACAAATTGCCTTGCTGCTGTTCCAAGATACTTTGAGATAATTGCGGGCATTGTTGATCCGTCATTTCTTAAAGACATAAATCCTGAGAAGAAATCATGTGTTGCGCCTATAAAGATTGTGCCTAAAGTAATCCATAAGAAAGCTGCAGGACCAAATAATGCGCCCTGTATAACTCCAAATATCGGACCCAAACCGGCAATATTTAAAAAATGAATCAGTAATGCCTTGGACTTGGATAATGGTGTATAATCAACCCCATTTTCCAGTCGTTGGACTGGTGTGGCAATATTTTCATCAACACCTGCTATTTTTTCAATAGCTTTTCCATAAATGAAATATGATAAGATTAAAGCTATAAGGCAAATCAGGAAACTATACATGGTTTATTATTTGGTTTAACAGGTATTATAATATTGTGTTTTGCTAAATAATTGCAGAAACGTAGGGGGGTTTTTACTCATAAATTGCTCTATTTATTTCTTTTTTTACAATTTAGCGATGCAAGTGAGCACTTACACTCGAAAAACTATTTATATGGTCTTGTATGTATAAAGTATATAGTAGAGAACATATATGATAATTAAACTAATGGGGGCGAAAATATGGGAGACATTTTTGATTTTGATTTTGTAAATATCTAAATTCGGCCAAAGGACCTGGAGGCATTCAGGCTCAACTGGCCTTAAATAAACTCTTTTTTTTAATCTATGAAACAACGCATCATCTGGCAGTTACATCAACGCTACTTTTTTAACATCAATTTTGGATTGGATTTTGAATCTGATTTTTTTAATGCTGAATTTAATATTTCTATTTTTAATCAGTTATTTTTTTAAAATAAGGTTTTTAGTATCTTTTTTAGTGATTTTAAGATGCAATGTATAAAGTATATAGTAGAGAACATATATGATAATTAAACTAATGGGGGCGAAAATATGGGAGACATTTTTGATTTTGATTTTGTAAATATCTAAATTTAGCCAAAGGACCTGGAGGCATTCCGGGCCAACTGGCTTTAAACAAACTCTTTTTTTATCTGCACATTTTAAAGTGAACCAAATTATTTTTCATCAAAATTTTCAATCTGACTTATTGGATGTCATGATTCAACTGTAATCTATTTTTCATTGAAAATTTAGTTAAATGATAGATGACATATAATATTATCATTAGAAATTGGGAGAGTTAATATGCCAAGTCCGTTCGAAGTCATTTTGGTTCCAACAGTAATGATTCTTTTGGGAATCCTGCTAAAACAGATTAACTTTTTAAAGCAAAGCGACCGTGAACTGCTCTCCAAAATAGTTTTATACATTGCGCTTCCGGCAATGATATTCACCAACCTTAAAGATGCCAACATATCACCGGACATGGCATATTTGCCTATATTGGGGCTGGTTACAAGCGGGCTGCTTTTGATTGTGGCCTACCTCTACTGCAAAGCATGCAACTATTCCAAAAAAACAACATGGACAATAATGATTGCAGCATCAATCATGAACACCGGATTCATTGGCTTTCCGGTATCCTTGGGCGTTTTTGGAAATGAAGGATTTTTGAATGCAGTATTCTTTGATCTGTCAACATCTCTGCTGGTTGTTGTCTATGGAATTGTTCTTGCAAGGCAATTCGGAGGAAACACCAGAGAGGTATTGAAAAAGGCGGTGTTTTTCATGCCGATATGGGGAGTCATATTCGGATTGATATTCAACGTGTTTGACATTCCGCTGACATACACCGTTGATAGCATTCTTAATTACTTCGGAAATGCCACAATTCCGCTGATAATGCTTTCCATTGGCCTTTCACTTGACTTTAGAAATGTTGGGCAGAATCTTAAGGATTCACTTGTAGTTTCAATCATCAAACTGGTGATTTCGCCTCTTATAATTTTTGTTTTGGCGACTTGGTTGAATATAGGTGGAACGGCTTTGAATATAGCTGTTCTTGAAGCAGGAATGTCAACGGCAGGAAATGCATTGGTGCTTGCCATCGAATACGGATTGGATGCTGATTTGATGGGGTCAATGATATTTACAAATGTCGTTTTAAGCATATTCTCGCTGACGGCCATTATAAGCCTTTTGGGTTAAAAAAATAAGGGGATTCAGAAATTAATCTGAATCTCATGTCTAGACATATACCCAGTAGTATTCGACGGTATATGATTCGCTCGGCTCGGTGTATGTTTCGTATTCGGTGTCGTAGTGTGTCTCATACTCCGTGTCATATTTTGTTTCGTATTCTGTGTCATATTCTGTTTCTGTTTTGTATTCTGTGTCAGTATTTGTTTTTGTTTTTGTTTTTTTGGATGTGGTGTCCTTTTTGATTTTCACCTTGTCCTTGATTACGGAGGTGTTGTGCGTATTGTCACCAGCCATCTTTGCTGAAACGGTATATGTGCCGACGCCTAGGTCAGTAATTTTAGCAACACCATTTGAATCTGTAGTCAGGTTATATTTAACGACTGTCTTATTCGTATATGTTACGTTGACAAGAACGGTTACATTTTCAAGTTCCACATCTCTTTCGCCATTGGTACCATTCTCATAACATGTTATCTTGATGTATCCGCCGGTTCCGTTTTCATCTGCCTCATGTGAGTCGCATACCATGTGTGTTGGTTTTGCGGACGGTGCAGACGGCCAGAAAAAGATAAGTGCTATTATGATGAATACTATTATGATTCCTATAATGCATTTTGTTTTGTTATCCATTAAATCACCTAATTTGTATATATGTATTTCATTATAATTAAATTATATAAAGCAAAAACTTTATAGAGTATTAATTTTACTAATGATTTTGCCAAAAGCTGAATTTTGTCAATTATAGTTTACAGATGAAATTAAACCGCCAGATATAAGTTAAAGTTCAAACATACTATTTTCAAGGTGATTTCATGGCAGATGAAAGTAACATTAATGCAAGAATCAGAAAAGCGGAAGAGTTAAGGGAATCTTTGATAATTAAATTCGAAAAGGTTAAGGGATCTCCAAGAGAAGATGAATTCAAACTCCAGATTGAAAAAGTTGATGAGCTGATCGCCCATCTTAAAGATGAACTTGAAGGCTAAATTTTCACCCGAATATTTCACACGGGTGATGCTGCAGTTGGGTACGGGTATGGGTCATGATTGTTGTGGCCATGTCAATCCGATTTCAGCCTGTTTTTTTCAAAATAACCGTAATTTTCCAGTTACTGGAAAAATTTTTCATTATAGAAAATAGCTGTTTTTAGTCTAAATGCTCATTTGAAGATGAATTGTTTTTAAAATGCATATTACAGTTTGTGACTATTTTTGATTTTTAAACTGTTTTAAATTTCAAATGATTTTTTAACATTACATGTTTTTAAAATTTCAAAATCTTTTAGGGGTGCTTTGAAGGGTCTGATTTTAATTTCACCAACTTTAATTAGGATTTGATTAAATGCTGATTTTTCCATGAATTTGGCATAAACCGGGGAACTTTTCATAATTTTGATTTGAATTTCTATTCTCTCTCCACTTACAGACATGCCTAATATTTCAGAGATGTTAATGTGAATTTTCAGGCATTTTCAGGTTTTGAACTTAGAAGCCCTGAATTTGCCCAAAATGGGATATCGGATTTGGGATGCATCAGAAAAATGATGCCGATAACAATTTGCAAATTTACAATTTTAATTTATTTCATTTAAAAATTAACATGCAATTCGATAAAGTAAATCAAATTTAAGGCAATTTCAGCATTTTTCTTGAATACTTTTCATTTCAAATAACGCAATTTCAGGCGTTTAAAACATGATTTTTGAAAAATCTCCAATTGAGGTGGGAATGTCAGAATATTCATGATACGGGTTTTCCAGTTAAATTTCACCTGTTTTTTTCAAATTATCTTCATTTCAAATCCAAATGCCAAATCTGGTGGCGTTAATGTTGTTACTGTATGGGAAATTCCTGCGAGTAAGTCCGGATTTTCAACACATTTGCCCTTTTAAAAATCACAGACATCATTTTCAGAAATTCGGGAACTGTCAGATAAAAAATCTGAATTTGGAATTATTTCAGTGATTATAGCTATTTTAAGCATTTACACTTGAAATGCACCTCTCTTTGACGGTTTTTTAAAATGCCGCACCGCAGAAGAGGTCATTGTAATTAACTAAGACCAACATTTCAACAGCACAAAAAATTTGTATAAATCATTTGGGTGTTGGAGAAAATACTTCAAAAATTTCATGATGGAAAAATTAGTATACTTTTTTCACCCATTTCTCATTAAGTATATAAATTACCCTTTTTATATATATTAATATATATGGGGTTGTTATCATGAAGCATAATAGAATTTTACTTGTAGCCATATTTCTTTTGGCTGTTTTAACGGTTGGCGCCGTAAGTGCATCGGATACTAATTCAACATCTCCGGACCTGTCATTGCCTGAAAACAGCATTGATGTCATATCAGATGATGACGACGGGGATTTTGAAGATGATTTTGACGAAGATGATGATGAAGATTTTGAAGACGAAGACGATGACGAGGAAGAAGATGAGGACGATGGCGATTGGGAAGAATACACAATCGACTGGGAAGCTGACAGCGCCATATACTATCTGAATAATAAGGCGCCGATAGCAAGCATGACCCTTCCTGAAGATGCTGCAGGAGAGCTTGAAGTATGGAAGGATGAAAAATTCTTTGCTAATTTCCCATTGACCAAAGGACATGTTGAAATAACCCTGGGGGATTTGGATTTTAAAAATGAAATAGGGCATCACGATCTTATTTTAACATATGCCGAAGGGGACTATTTTGTTGAACAATATTTCGGCACAGTCAACGTTGTTGATTATGAATTTACAATGCCTCAAAAATCCGTTTTAGGTGAAGAAGTCACATTAATAGTTGATTTACATAAAAACGTCTCAGGAATTATCGAATTCAGTGATGAACTGATGGATGAATTTGATTTGGAATATGCTTTATATAGGGATGTTCCAATAACCAACGGAATATGCAAAATCACTTCATCCGATTTCATACTGGGAAGACATTACCTTGCCTTTGACAGTGATGATTATGGTATACATATACTTGAAGAATTCTGGGTTTATCCTCCGGTCACTGCTAAAAACAAGGTTGTCATAGGTCAGGACAACATATTTAATATTAATATGGCTCCAAATGCATCAGGTGAAATCACATTCACATTATACAATGTGGAAGATGGATCTGATGAGGAATTAACCGTATACTATCAGGATGGGGAGCTTGAAATGAATTCAGCAGGACTCATGCCTGGCCATTACGAGATTACTTCATTTGCAATAATAGATGATGATTTGGGCAATTTCGTTTGGGAGGAATCTCCGAATTATGATGAGGAAGAAGCATTCATTTCATTTGAGGCTGTTTATCCGAAAAATACTGTGATTGTAGCAAAGAATGCAGTATCAAAATATACCGATGGAAAAATCTATAAGACAAGGGTCATGATTGGAAATAAGGCCATTGAAGGTGCTACTGTTGTATTTAAAATCGACGGCAAAACTGTTAAAACAACAACAACCGATGAGAATGGTTTTGCATCATTTAAAATATCCAAAGTTCCAGGATCATACAAACTGTCAATCACCGCACTGGGTAAAACAGTATCCAAAAAACTGACAGTAAAATCTATTGTCACTCTTGCCAAAACAGATGTTAAAAAATCATCTAAAAAGATTATACTGACTGCCACTTTGGCCAAAATCAACGGAAAATACCTTAAAAAGAAATGGGTCACTTTCAAGTTCAAAGACATAAAATACAAAAAGCTAACCAATTCCAAAGGTGTTGCCAAAGTCACAATTCCAAAGGAGGCATATGCTTATATGAAAGCCGGCAAAAAGGTAACCTATAAGGCAACATATATGAAAGATACTGTTAAAAGAACCGTTTATGTTTTAAATTAACTTTTATCTTTTTTTTATTTTTTTTATTTTCATCAAGTAATACTTTTTATTGATTTTTCATGATTTATATTATGATAAAATTATAGTTAAGTATTATTAATTAAATGTAATTTATTTTTTACAAATTGTTTATTCTTATCTAAATTTTAGTTTATATTGTAATTTGTATAATTTTTTTGAATATTTGGAAATTCTGTTTATTTTTTCTCGACATTTAATATTAAAAAATTATAAATAAGTATTACTATAAAAAAATAAGTGACAATTTAATAGTGATTTTTCTCAAAATTGTCGAGTAATATGAATTAAAGATGATAAATATGAATAAAAAGATAATTGTATTGATGTTAATACTATGTACTTTCTGTCTGATTGGTACAGTCTCAGCATCAGATGCCGATGATATCATCGGACAGGCTGATGAGATTGCAATCGCTCAAAGTGCAGACATTGACATCGCAACTCAAAGCGAATCCAATGCTGTGGCAGCGGACACATCAACACAGCTGCTGGCTGACGGTAATAATGAAGCCGGCAATGAACCCCAAGTGTCAATAAACCAGACAGTAGGGGTTTATATTGGAGGTAATGATAACGATAAGGGAAAAGGTATCTATACCGATGCTGATGGAAACATCTATGAGGCTATGGAAACCTTTTCCAATGATTTGATAACAACAGAAGGTGCATACCAGACTAATATTTCAGGCGGAAAAGACCTGTATGTCTCAAAATATACTGCATCAGGTGATTTGATTTATGCCACCTACATTGGAGGTTCAACAACCGAAATGCAGAAGGACTTGAAGGTTGACTCCCTGGGAAATGTTTATGTAATCGGTTTTACCAATTCACCTAACTTCCCAACAACCGCAAATGCTTTCCAAAAAGAGGTTAATGGGTCTCAGGATGCATTTTTAACAGTATTGAACCCGACCGGTACAGGTCTGGTTTACAGTACCTATCTTGGTGGAAATGTAGTTGACAGAGCATGGGCATTGGCCATTGATGACAATGGTACTGCCTACATTCAGGGAATCACAAATTCAATAAACTTCCCTGTAACCGACAATGCTTATCAAAAATCAAAAGACGGCGTTAACTGGTCAATAGGCGATCCTGACGACATTGACTACCAAAACAGTTTTGATTTATTCTTATCCAAAATCAATATTTTCTCTGGTGATTTGCAATACTCCACATTCTTCGGTGCAAAAGGTTCAGACAGCACCTATGGAAGTGTGGCTGTAGATAAAAATGAAGTGATTTACTTTGCAGGTACTACAACCTCACTCGACTTCCCTGTAACCGAAAATGCATTCAGGGATGTTCGTGCTGAGCAGTCAGATTCATTCTTATCTGCACTGGATATCAGAAACAACAAATTATTATTCAGTTCATACGTCGGTGGAAACAGCACTGATGACGGTGAAGCTATTGTACTTAGTGAAAACGGATTCCTGTATTATGTTGGAGACACCTGGTCTGAAGACTTCCCTACAACAGAAGGAGCATACCAAACCTCCTTTGCAGGTGTTGGAGAAGGTATTTCCGGTGGAGACATGTTCATCATGAAAATAGACACATCCAACTGGAATCTGGTTTACGCAACATTATTGGGAGGCAAATTCGACGAAGGTGTAAGGGCGCTTGCAGTCGATGAAAACGAATGTGCATGGGTTGTTGGAATGTCCCAGTCTGATGATTATCCACTAACCGATGACGCTTATCAGAAAGTTAAAAACGGACCGAAATTCATTAGCTATGCCAACAGTACTGATGTGGATTACCCAACACACGATACAGTAATCTCAAAAATCAGTCCTGACGGTTCAGAATTATTATACAGTACATATTATGGTGGAAACTCCGGTGAATTCGCAATGGGAATAACATTCGTAAACGGCGGATTTGCTATTCAAATAAGAACCTGTTCAGATGACTTAAACGTAACAGACAACTCAAGCAAAGGTCAGGACAAATTTAACGGTTCAATGTTACGCCGTGACCCTGTATATGATTTCGATTCATACATTGCAGTATTTGAAAACCCAACATTTGTCACCATCGAAAACATTTCAGCTAAAATGGGTGAGGAAATATCCTTGGCCGCAAACGTTAAACAGGCAATGGGCAATGCCCCTGTGGCAAATCAGAATGTAGAATTCTATGTTGGAAGCACTCTAGTCGGAAATGCAACTACTGATGAAAATGGTGTTGCAACTTTAACATATAATCCAACAAAACCACTTTCTGACAATTATACTGCTGTATTTAAGGAAACTAAAGGTCATGCAGCTGCAAATGCATCAGCAAGCATCAATATTGCATACTATGACATTCCAACCGTATCTCTAAACAACAACAGCAGCATAATTCAAAGATACGGAACCTATCTTGGTGGAAACGGATTCGATAAAGGTAAAGCAGCATTTGTAGATAAGGATGGAAACATCTATGTTGCAATGGAATCCAACTCAAGGGATTATGTAACTACTCCTGGAGCATTCCAATCCGAAATGGCCGGAGCAAGAGACATTGTTGTCGCTAAATTCTCCAAAGACGGTGAATTATTATACCTTACATACTTCGGTGGCAGCGGAAACGAAATGCACAAAGACTTTAAAGTGGATGAAAACGGAAACGCATATGTAGTCGGATTTACCAACTCTCCAAACTTCCCAGTTACAGACAATGCCATAATGAAAGAGAAAAAAGGAATTCAAAATGCATTTTTAGCAGTATTTGACAGCAACGGTAACCTCACATTCAGTACATTGATTGGTGGCGTAAATGTCGACAGAGCATTTGCAGTAGCTCTTGATGATGAAGGAAACGCATATGTTCAAGGAATCACCAACTCACCTGACTTCCCGGTAACTGATGATGCATTCCAAAAAGAGAAAAACGGTCCTGTATGGAACAATACCATGTCCAGCGCAGACATCACATTCCAGGACAGTTTCGATTTATTCATTACAAAAGTCAATGTTAAAGACGCTAAAATAGAATACTCCACCTTCTTCGGCGGAGAAACAATGGATACTACTGAAGGAACAATTGATGTTGACAAAAACGGCATCATTTACTTCGGCGGATATACATCAGGATTATTATTAAATGTAACTGACAATGCATTCCAAAAAGAGTTCCAAGGAACCAACGATGCATTCATAACAGTTCTTGATCCTGTAAATAAGAAATTAGTCTACTCCTCATACATCGGAGGAGAGGATGATGACATCGGTGGAGAAATAGTCGTAAGCGATGAAGGATACCTTTACTATGTAGGTGACACCTGGTCCAAAGAATTCCCGGTAACCGATAATGCATATCAAAAAGAATATGGCGGATGCGGAAACAATGTCATCGGTGGAGACGCTTACATCATGAAATTCAACACCACAAGCTGGGATGTAATGTACAGTTCATATCTCGGTTCATACGGTGATGACGGTATCGGAGACCTTGAAATCGATGATGACGGAAACCTTTACCTGTTATTCCACACAGAATCCAGCGACTTCCCTGTAACTGATGACGCTTATCAACTGGAGAAAAATGGAATTCCATATGGTCCTTCAACATTTGATAATGATTATCCAACATTGGATGCTGCAGTAGTCAAATTAAGTGAAGACGGTTCAAAAATATTGTACTCCACATTCTTCGGAGGATCTTCCGGTGAACAGGCATTCGGATTTGCCTTAAACCAAGGCGGATTTGTACTCTTCATCAGAACCTACTCAGGAGACATGTTTGTAACCGACGACGCTTACCAGCCACAACATGGTAATGATTCAGTTGCATCAAGCTATGGAAGAGACTTATACTACATGGACAACTACTTAGGAATCTTTGTAAACCCAACAATCATCAAAGTTGAAGACCTTAAGGCAAAAGGAGGCAATGTTGATTTAGTTGCAACCGTAAACGAAGCTATGGGCAACAACCCACTCGTCAACAAATCTGTTGATTTCTATGTTGCAGGCGAGTTTGTAGGAACTGCATTAACCGATGAAAACGGTGTTGCAACATTACCATACAAAGTTTCATCCTACAGCACAGTTCCATATGAAGTAGTATTTAATGAAACATTAACACACGCTAAAGCAAATGCATCTGCAATAATCGATTATCCTGCTGTTGATGAAGATGCAGTTGTGGAAATAAACCCTAACAGCTCACTTATAAACAAATTTGCTACCTATTTAGGTGGTAACGGAAACGATAAGGCAAAAGGAGTTTACGTGGATGAAAAAGGAAACATCTATGTTGCAATGGAAACAGATTCAACCGATATTCCAACCACTCCAAATGCATATCAAAGCAAAAACAATGGTGGAAAAGACCTGTTCGTAGCAAAATATTCCGCTGAGGGTGAACTGATTTATGCAACTTACATCGGTGGTAGCAAAACCGAAATGCAAAAGGACATTAAAGTGGACTCCCAAGGAAACGTATATTTAACCGGATTTGGAAACTCTCCAGATTTACCTGTAACAGATAATGCATTCCAAAAAGAGCTTCCTGGTGCACAGGCAGCATTCCTTGTTGTTTTAAACCCTGAAGGTACTGATTTGGTATACAGTTCATACTTGGGTGGAGACGTAGTTGACAGGGCATGGGCATTAGCCATCGACGATAACGGCACAGCCTACCTCCAAGGTATTACAAACTCCCTTAACTTCCCGGTAACACCTGACGCATTCCAAAAATCCAAAGACGGTGTCAACTGGTCTGTTGGAGACCCTGATGACATTACATATCAGGACAGTTTCGATTTATTCCTGGCTAAATTCAACATCAACACCGGAAACCTTGAATACGCAACCTACTTCGGTGCAAAAGGTTCAGACAGCACCTATGGTGGTCTTGCAGTAGATAATAATGAGGTAATGTACTTTACAGGTTCAACCACTTCAATCGACTTCCCAGTAACCGAAAATGCATACAGGGATGTTCGTGATGCAGGATCAGATTCATTCCTTGCAGCCCTTGATATCAAAAATGGAAAACTCCTGTTCAGCACATACATCGGTGGAAACGGAACTGAAGAGGATGACGGATTGTTCTTGGACAAAAACGGTTTCCTATACTTTATCGGAGACACATGGTCTGAAAACTTCCCTGTAACCGAAAATGCATATCAAACCCAAATCAAACTTGTAAATGGCAGTGTATTCGATGCTTCTTCATTCATCATGAAAATCGACACTTCCAACTGGAATCTTGTATACTCCACCCTATTGGGCGGAAGCTTACAGGATGGAATCAGAGCAATTACTGTAGATGAAGATGGAAACGCTTATGTTTCTGGATTGACCCAATCCACAGACTTCCCGGTAACTTCTGATGCATACCAAGTAAATAAATCCGAACCAAACTACGAATCATTTGAAAACCCTGCATACAGTGTGGTAGATTACGATTATCCTACTCACGATGCATTCATTGCAAAATTAAGTGCAGACGGTTCTGAATTGTTATACGGCAGTTTCTATGGTGGAAACGCAGGTGAATTCGGTATGGGTATTACACTTGCCAACGGCGGCTTCATTGTTCAAATGAGAACCACATCAACCAACTTGCCAGTAAACAAAAACGCTCCTCAAAAAGAGCATGCAATTGATGTATATGGCACCTCCATATTGGGCAGAGATTATCTTTACGACTATGACAACTACTTTGTCGTATTCGAAAACCCAACAATAATTCTTGCTGTAGATTTAGTTGCAAAATCAGGTGAAACAGTTAATCTGACTGCCTCTGTATGTGAAGCTATGGGCAGCCATGCCCTGGCAAACAAATCCGTTGACTTCTATGTAGATGGAGTATTTGTCGGATCTGCGGTAAGTGATGAAGACGGTATTGCAACATTAGAATTTAAAGCTGGCAGTGCTAAAGACGTTGTATATTCAGCCGTATTCAATGAAACCTTAGGTCACGCAGGAGCTAACATGTCCGCTACCCTGAAAGTCATTGAACAGACAGCTTCAATTTCAGACATCACAATAGACAGTAACCTGACATTATCCGGCATATTGAAAGATGGTGAAGGCAATCCTATTGCAAATGCAACCGTCAGTTACTCACTTGATGATGTTAACGGAACTGTAGTGACAGATGAAAACGGTTTATTTGCCATCAACGCTAAAGACAATGCAAAATTAACCATTGAATATGCTGGAAGTGAAGATATTGCACCTGTAAGCACTTCATTCACCTTCAGCAATGTCACTGCTCCTACCAAATTGGCTTCCCAGTTCAATATCACAAACCGTGCAATAACAATTACAGGTTATGCAGTTGACGGTAAGGCCAATGAACAGGGAATCTACTATGCAACTGAATTGCTTGATGAAAAAGGAAACCCAATTGCCAATGCATACATTGAATTTGCCGTAAACAACAAAATCTACAACAGAACAACCAATGAAAACGGTACATTCGATCCATACAAACTCAATATGGTAAGGGCAGGAAGATATACAATGGCATTTAGCTTCGCAGGCGATGACAACTACACAAGTGCATTTGCATGCGTATGTGTTGACTTGGACAAAAAACCGTTAAAAATCAAAGCAGCTGCAAGATCATTCAAAGCATCTGCAAAAACCAAAAAATACACAGTTACCTTATCCACAATCAAAGGATTAGATGGTAAAATGTATTTAAGTCCTAAAACAGTCAAACTTACAGTAAACGGCAAAACATACACAGCAACAACTAAAAATGGTAAAGCAACCTTTAAAATCACTAACTTAAACAAAAAAGGCAAATTCACAGCCAAACTTAGTGTCAAAGGTGACAAAACCTACGAAGATGCAACTGCAAAAGCAAAATTGACCATTAAATAGATGAGAATTCAATTCTCTTCTATTCTTATTTTTTTTAGGAGAGTAAGTAACATGAATAAAAAAATAATCTTTGCATTGTTTGTTTCAATAGCAGTTATTTGCTTGGTTAACTCCGTATGTGCACATGAGGCGGAATATCCTGAACCTTACATTGAAAATCCGAAAATCAACTCCGTGGTTTCAGGGGATGTGGATTTTGAGATGACAATTGATGATCATCATGAAACACTCTATGTCAATGTTACTGCAACCCACATGCCGACAAATACTGTATACTTCCACTCACAGGACAACAATCCTTCTGACGGATGGTCATGCAAATGGGATACTTCAGATGCTCCAAATGGAAAGTATTATGTCTCAGCTGTCGCATTAAACAGTGCAAACTTAAAAGGGCAATACAATATCCTAATAACTTTAAACAATACCAAACAGGAAACAAACATTGTTCTGGATGATTCAATTGGTATTGTCGACAAACAGAATACAATAACAGCTCATCTTTTGGACAATCAGTCAAATCCGCTTTCAAACAAGGATTTGGACGTAGCTATTGGTGATGAATCATACACTGCAAAAACAACCAATGATGGTGTTGCGCTGATTTCATTCACTCCAAAGGAAGCCAAACAGTACAATATCTCCGTCAAGTTCAATGGGGATAACGTCTATGCACCGGCAGAAATTACAAAGACTTTGAATGTTCTTGCAAATTCAACACTCATTACAGTTGAGGATATCGTTGGAAACAACAGGCAGAATGTTCTCCTTAAAGCAGGTCTTAAAAACTATCTTGGTCCGGATGCAGACAAAAAAATAGACTTTTACGTAGACTCAAACAAGGTGGGCAGTGCACTAACAGATGAAAGCGGCAATGCCGAGTTCAATTACACCATTGAAGAGAAAGGTGGCAAGCATATCTATTCCGCACAGTATCTCGATGAGTTCAACACAACATTCAAGGCCTCTGCATTCCTGTATGTCCCACAGTCCTCTGTTTATGTGAAAATCGCAGCATTAACATGTTCTGTAGATGGAATATTCACGGTTGGAAACAAATTCAAGGTAACATATACTGTTTTCAATGACGGGCCTGATGCTGCTGAAAATACAATATTCAGATATGCAGTTCCAAATTCCATAAAATACGCCAGTTCAAAAGCATCTCAGGGAAATGTAACATTCAATGACCCGGATTTAGTCTGGCAAATCGGAAACCTTGATGTTGGAAACCAAACCTTGGATGTTGAATTCGTTGCTGAAAGCGCTGCAAACAACAATCTTGCTCCGGAAATGTCAACAGCAACATATGACGAATCCATAGCAAACAACATAACCCGTAACATATTCCCAGTAAAATCATATGAGATTTCTGCTAAAAATCTGGTTAAATACTACACTTCAAAAGACAAGTTCCAAATCAGCATCAGGGATGGCAACGGAACTCCTGCAGTGGGTGCTGTCGTTAAAATCACTTTCGGAAAACAGACTTTTGAGCTTACCACCAACAGCAAAGGTGTCGTAAGTTTGGATACAACAGCCCTTAATGTTGGAAAATACACAATTAAGGCAGCCTGTAACTCCTTGTCCACTTCCAAAAAGATAACAGTCAAACCTTTACTGGTAACCAAAGACATTTCAAAGAAAAAGGCTAAAAAGGTCAAATTCACTGCAAAGTTACTTAACAATAAGGGCAAAATTGTCAAAAACAAGAAGGTAACTTTCAAAGTCGATGGCAAAATCATTAAAGCCAAAACAAACAGTAAAGGAATAGCAACTGCAACTTTAACCAATCTGAAAGTCGGCAAGCATAAAATCACTACAAGCTATGGCAAATCTAGTGTTAAAAATACAATTACAATTAAAAAATAAGGATTAAACATCTTTATTTTTTATTATTTTTTTAAAGGTGGTTAAATTGAAAAGGAATATGATTTTAGGATTATTATTGGCATTTGTTCTGGTTATGTCTGCATCAGGACTGGTTTTTGCACATCCTGGTCATGAAGGTGGTCATGCTCCTGAGGAAATTACAACAGCTGACATATCTGAGGCAAATTCAGGGGGATCATCAAGTGCAAGTTTATCCGGAGGAGATTCAGACTCATCAAATTATGAGGAAAGCTCACAGTCAGGTTCTGATTCATCTCAATCAAGTAACCAGGCATCCAGCTCACAGTCTAGTTCGCCATCATCCTCTCAGGCTTCACAGTCATCCAATAGCCAGCAGTCAGCAAACGGTGATTCTTCACACTCATCAAACCCGGCAAACACAAACAATTCAAATGCTACAAACAAAACCCTGAATCAGACTAATCAGACCAATGTGACCAACATGTCATCTAATGGAAATGCACAGAACAATTCCGGGCTGCTTATAATAGGGCTGATTGTCATTATAATCATTGTGGCTGTTGTATACTTTAAATTCATGAGATAGCTGGATTTTCCGGCATTCTTTTTTTTTAATTTTAAAAAAATGCTCAGGGCAATGTATGATGCCCTAAAATTGGCAAAAATGTATAATATGTTATGACTTTTTTTTAATTAAACTACTAAAAAACAGTTAAAAGTTTAAAAATGTACTTTATTTTTCTATTTTTTTAAACAGACGCTCAAAATTCACTTATTTTTTAAAAATATTCATTTATAGTAGAATATATATAGTGCATACAATATATATTATATCAATGTTTATTTTAAACATTATTGGTGTTAACTATGAAGATAAATAGAATTTATTTAGTCGGTATTTTCATACTGGCGATTATAACGCTAGGTGCCGTTAGTGCTGTCGAAGAGGCAGGAAATCTGACGGTGAGTGACGATGCCGGAGACCTTATTGAAGCTCCGGTGGAAGAAATGGACATCATGGCTGTTGAGGAAAACAGCGGCAGTGATGTGATTGGAGATGGTAGTGAAGTGCCTATGAACATTTCAATACCTGATGATATTTATTATGATAGCTACTTTTCGGCTAGTGTATCCGTTCCGGAGAATGCCACAGGATATGTTTCTTTATATATTGATGGCGATTATCAAAATTGGGAGGATAACTGGGATGGAAAATATTTCTTTGAGTGCTACATTCACGAATTTGGAGAACATCTCTTTGAGGCAAAATATACTGCCGGTGAAAATGACATATACTCAAATACTATAAAAGAGCAAACCTATTTTTTAAACAATACTCAGTATTTGATTAATTTATTTGATTCTGTATATGGAGAAAATATCATTCCTTTCTCCGCTCCTCAGGATATAGTGAGTGATGTTGTAATCACATTCAAGGGGAACAAGTATCATTCAATTTATAATGATGAATATGAGCGATGGGTATTTGAAGTGCCGGATTTGGAATTTGGATATAATAAAATTGGTGTGTATTATCCGGGTGGTGAAGATTTCGCTGAATTTTCTGATAATCAAACTGTAGAATGCATCGGTCGAATCATGTCTAATTTTACATCAGATGAATCAATTGACATTTTATTGACTTTGCCGGATAATGCAACTGGCAGACTGACAGTATATTCCCGTGTTGAAGGATATGATGATTATGATAACTGGTTTGTATCAGATGTTGAAATCGGCAGTGCTGATATGAAAGATGGAAAAGCTGTGGTTTCAATAACCGATTTATCTACAGGAGAGAATAGAATTTATGCAAATTTCACAGGTAACTATGAAGTGGAATATTTATATGAAACCGTCACAATCGAACCAAAAGTAACAATTCCAAAAGCAATAGCTGTCGGTGATGAGGCGTATGGTGTTGTTAAAGTCAATGGGGATGTTAAGGGTACTGTAAGTGTACACTATGAATCTGATTGGGATGAAGGTTTTATTGAAACTGAAGAGACTCAAAACGGTCAGTTTAAATTTCCGTTAGCAGGCCTTTCTAGTGGAATATATGATATAAGTATTTCATATTATGACAATGATTACGAATGGCGTAGTAATTATAATCTTTATGTTGTTGATAATTTCAATTTTAATGTAAAAATCACAGATTATCCTGAAGAGGTTATGATAAAAGAGGATTATCCTTATCAGGTTTATTATGATTTGCCGGAGTATGCTGATGGTGATTTGATCTTAAAAGTTGATGGAAAAGTAGTTGACAGAACCACAATGGGTGTAAATGACGATAGCTGTTCATTTATCGCTGAAAACTTAACTGTGGGTGAACACACACTGACCCTTGACTATGTAAGCGACACTCAAAAGAACTCCTCTGATTCAGTTAAATTCAATGTTGTTGTTGCAATAATAAGGATTCCGGATGAAATTATAGAAAATCATGAGAATGAAAATGGAATGCCTATAGGAATATATGTCGGATACTCAGATGGATCTTCAGGAAACTATGTTGTTTATATAGATGGTGAAGAATTCAAGACTATTGATTTTGCAAAGAATCTATACAGTTCCCAATACATTACTCTACCTGATGTTGCCAGGGGAATCCATAATGTAACTGTTACAGTCAATGATGACAGATACGGCAGCATCTCAAAAAGCAATATTGTTGATTTTGATTATCTTTTCACTTTCAGTACAGATTCCATTTATGGAAAAAATACTTCAATAATCATTACTCCACCGAAATATTTGGGAAATGGTGATTTGACCATAACTATTGACGGTAAAGTTCAAAATTGGACCTATGATTCTGAAATGAATCAAATAGTCCTTACACCACCTGATCTTGCATTAGGCCGTCATTATGTTGCAGTCCAATATGCCGGTGATGAGCTATATCCTGCAAAAGACCAAAAGTTCACATTTGATACAGTGGCAAACATTGATTATCCTGAGGGTGATGTTGTAGAAGGAACTGATGTTGGAGTTACTTTGGTTTTACCTGAAGATGCAAAAGGCAGTATGAAAGTAGCTGTATTGAATGATGCATATTCTGATGTGGCCTATGGTGATTATCCTCCATTGGATGAACAAATCATCCCATTGGTAAACGGTAGAGCATATTATTCTTTCAAAAACCTAACTCCTGATAGATATGCCGTATTTTTATTCTATATCGGTGAAGATTATCTTGTGGGAGATTACATTTTAAACTTTGATGTTGTTGAAGGTGAAGGCATGGACTGGGGTGAAAATTACCCTGTTTTAGGTGATAACAAAACAATTACCTTCACTGCAAAAGATAATAAGGAAGGAAAATTGCATCTAACTCTCTACAGAAATCCGGACAGATTCAACGAGTTGGAAGATAACTATATATTATTAAGGGATCTTGAAATTCCACTCGTCAATGGTACTGCAAGCTATACTTTTGATAATTTAACATTGGGATACTATCATGTCCGTGCAATTCACGAACCCGATGTAGGTCCTGGATATCAGGGAGGACATGATTTTACTGTCGAACCAACAAAAGCAGAAGCCAAATATGGAGATATCTACGAGGACGGCAATAACAGAGTATTCATTGAACTGCCGGACGATGCAACAGGTAAGGCCGTATTGATTATTCAACCGAATATATGGGATATTGACCTTGATAATCCTGAAAACATTGTAAAAGAATATGACGTTAACGGATCAATCATCATTGACCTGCCGACAGACTTGCCTGTAGGAAATTATGCATATCTGGTCAATTATACTGGAAATTATGGAAACTACCTTGAAGGATATTGGCATATAAGCTATGGTAATGACGACAGATTGAACCCTGGAATGGAAGTCGGCGCAGATGAGATAACTGTAGGTGAAGATGCAGTGATTGACATTTCACTTTCTGTTCTGGCAACAGGCAACGTAACCGTTGCGGTTGCTGATGAAAAATACGATTTGGAATTAAATAAAGGAAAAGCAAGCCTTAAAATTTCAGATTTAAAAGCAGGTAATTATGATGTTAATGTGACTTTCAATGGTGATAAAAAATTCATAAAACAGGCCAAAACAGTTCAACTTGTTGTATCCAAAGAGCAAACAGTCATGGATGTGGAAATCACAGGCAAAGACACATTAACTGTCAATGTCAATGTTGCCGGCGCAACCGGTAAGGTTAAAGTCAATGGTAAAGAAGCTGATCTGGTCAACGGTAAAGCTAGTGTGGAGCTTTCTGATTTGGCAGACGGTTATAATGTTATTTTTGTTGATTATGATGGTGATGCTACTCATGATAAGGTAAATGCCAGTGTTGGTGTTTTCATCATAGTCAAAGAACACAACAATGCCACAATAACTGTTGATGGCGTTGATTATCCTGTTGAATTGGTTAACGGTACTGCTGTTATTGATACCAATAAGACTGAGCCTGAAGGCAATATTACTGTTGTTGTTGATGGTGTGAGCTATCCTGCTGAGTTGGTTAATGGCACTGCTGTTATTAACACCGGCAAAACAGAACCTGTAATCAAAAAGGCTTCTGAATTAAGTGAAATCACAATCGGCGATGACCAGACAGTTTCATTTGTCCTTAACGATGAAGACGGTAAAGCTATCGCATCTGCTCCAATTGCATATGCAGTAAACGGTAAAGCCAGTACACTAAACACTGATGCAAGCGGTAAATTCACAATCAAAGGTGAAAACGGTGCCGTAATCACAATCAAATATGCGGGCAATGACAACATAACAGGCATTAACACAACCCTGAAACTTAACAGTCCGGATGTTCCAACTGTCGTTAAAGTTGCATCCCAATTCAACATCTCAAACCGTGCAATAACAATCAACGGATATGCTGTAGATGGAAAGGCAAAAGAACAAGGAATATATTATGCAACAGAATTGCTTGATGAAAAAGGAAACCCAATTGCCAATGCATACATTGAATTCGCCGTAAACAACAAAATCTACAACAGAACAACCAACGAAAACGGTACATTCGACCCATACAAACTCAACATGGTAAGGGCTGGAAGATACACAATGGCATTCAGTTTTGCAGGCGATGACAACTACACAAGCGCATTTGCATGCGTATGCGTTGACCTGGATAAAAAACCGTTAAATATCAAAGCTGCTGCAAAATCTTTCAAAGCATCTGCAAAAACCAAAAAATACACAGTTTCCCTATCCACAATCAAAGGTTTGGATGGTAAAATGTATTTAAGTCCTAAAACAGTCTATCTTACCGTAAATGGTAAAACATACTCTGCAACAACCAAAAACGGTAAAGCAACCTTTAAAATCACTAACTTAAACAAAAAAGCTAAATACATAGCTAAACTTAGTGTTGAAGGCGATAAAACCTATGAAAGTGCTAGCACTTCTGTAAAATTAACAGTCAAATAAAAGTGAGAATTTTATTCTTACTTTTTTTCTATTTTTTTTAATCTTTAAAGACATACATATACTACTTTTTACATATATATCTTCAATGTAACTCTTTAAGGTGAAAATTGTGAAATCAAAGATAATTTTAGTTTTAATTTTCGCATTGGCCATCTGTCTTATAAGTCCGATAAGCGCTTCAGACAACATTACTGATGATAGCGCAACAGTGGCCGATGAAATTAAGGTATCATTCAATGAATCAGTATATGAAAAGGATTTGGGTGAAATAAGCGTTGAATTGCCTCAAAATACCAGCGGCAATCTAAAAGCAACAATCAATGATGTGGAATTCTACAGCGAAAATGTGTCCTCATCGGTCAGGATTCCGATTACAATACCGAAAGAGGCAATATCAGTATTTGTTGTAAACAAAAACACAGACCATATTACCTATCATATCAATCTGTTTTTTGACAACGTTCTGGTTCCATCAAACCATACGCTAAAGGTCATGAAGGTTGCTCCAAACTTTACTGTTCCCGGTTTTCCTGAAGAAATTCTAAAGGATGATCCTCAGGGATATGTTTCATTTTACATGCCTGAATCTGCCAACGGTGAGATGAGAATTTATATTGATGGTGAATTTGCATTCAATTTCACTTCCCGTCAGTACAATATCCAAAATGCAAGCTATTTCAACTCATTGGCGCTGGGAGACCATAATGTGACTGTGGTTTATGCGGGGGATAGCTATTACAGGAAATTCAATAAAACCTTCAATTTTACAGTAGTTGATATGGTTATACAGATACCAAGAAATGTGATTCTGGACCATGACGACTGCATAAGTGCAAAAACCCTTAATAATACTGATGGTATTGTTACTGTCTATATTGATAATAAACCGGTATTTAAAGAGAAGTTGGATAAACGTGGGGAGTTCCTGCACTCTCTTTTTAAGGATATAACCTGCGGAGAACATATAATTGAAGTACAGTATAATGCAACCAAATTCAGCAAATCCAAAAGGGTAGCAGTCAATGTAAGCTATTATGTGGAGATGTTTGGCTATGGATCTTTTGTATATGGTGATGATAACCAGATTGTCATAATCGTTTTGGAGGACTTCAAAAAGGATTTAATCAACATAACCATTGACGGAGTAAGATACACAGACTTTGAAATCGACAATTCAGGCTGGATAGAACTGGATGTCTCAAAACTTGATGAAGGAAACCACACAGTTGAGTTCTACTATCCTGGTGACGGAAAATACTATAACTGCACTATGAAGCAGAACTTCAACATCAGCTATGAAATTGTGGTTCCATACGATTTCTTCAGGGACACTGAATTTGACGTTGGCCTCACACTTCCCCCTTCAGCAAAAGGCAGCCTTGAGGTATATATAAACTCAAAGCTATTCAAGACAGCCAAACTGGTTGACGGGTCCGCACTGATAAACGTCAAAAATTTAATTCCGGCAAAATATAACGTGTCTGCAAGATACACTGCCTCAGACTTTAATGTAAGTGATGTAAACACAGTAATCGATATCTACCCGGACATCACAACTCCGGGTGAAATCAATTGTGGAGAGGACAAATCAATTGTTGTTAAAACCGTAAAGGAAGCAAATGGGAAGGTAATTTTCATGGTGGATGGTAAAAACATCACAGTCGAGCTTAAAAACGGAAAAGCTGTTTTGCCTCTTAAAAACTTCAAGGTAGGATACTATGACATTGACGCATTATATATCGCAGAAAACGGATATAATGCAACAGTATATTCAGCTGTGGATGTTTTACCGTCAGTCAAATTAGCCAATGTCAAGACCACCAGTGAAAGCGCAAAGATGAAAGTCTACATTAACGCCAAACTTGCCAAAAACACCAAGGTGACATTTAAGATTGACAAAACAACCAAAAAGGTAAAGACTGATAAAAAAGGAGTTGCAACAATCAAACTGCCGGCAGGAAAGCACACAATTACCGCAAGCTATAAATCATCAAAGGCAACAAAAACTGTCTATGTCCATGTAATCACACTGAAATCCGCAGCGGTTAAAAAGTCAGCCAAAAAGGTGGTATTAACTGCCAAACTTAAAAAAGGCAAAACACTGCTTAAAAACAAGGTTGTCAAATTCAAATTCAACGGCAAAACCTTAAAGGTCAAAACCAATTCAAAAGGCATTGCAAAGGCAACATTTAAGACTTCAAACCTTAAGGTTGGGAAAAAAGTAACATATCAGGCAAGCTATGCCAAAGATACTGTTAAAAAGACAGCCACCGTTAAAAAATAGGGATTAAATTTCCTATTTTTCTTTTTTTTACAGTAACATTTTAATAGTATGGTTTTTTAAAAGCAATTTTTCGAGTTAATCTCTATAATCTTTTTTTAATATAAAATCCAATATTTAATTGATGAGTGAAAAATACATTAGACAAAACAAAAAATCATGCACAATAGTCAAAAGCTCCAAAACATATGCAAAAATAGCTGATTTGGACGATGCTATTTTCATTAGAGACTTTTTAATCGACAACGATTGGAATTTGGACAAAACTCCTCAAATCCTTAAAAAGGATGATAATTACCTTGTCATTACAGTTTATGAGGACAAGATTCATGTTCTGGCCAAATACAAAAAGAAGCCCAGCAGCGCTACTGTTGAAAACCTGATTAAGAAGCACAGGAGAAATCCGAACAACTCAAGGTATGGCCTCAACATCACCAGGGTATTTGACGTATTCATAATCAAAAAGCAGATTGCAGGTGATGACTATATCTTCGGATATTATGACAGGCTTGAAGATGCGGAGTTTGTAAGGAATTTCCTTATGGACAACTCATGGAACGTCAATGAATTTAACCAAATCGAGTTTGACGAGGATACAGACACATATAAGGTCGTTAAGGTCATTGACGATAAGGTATATGTACTTGACTCATTTGACACCTCAGAGATTGACATAAATAAAGTTTTAGAAGAATTTTTAGCCAAAATTTCCAAGCATAGGCATGGTCTTGCACATTATCCTCACCTTGATCTGCTTAAGGACAGCATTGACGATTTGGAAAATGAATTCAATGTCACTGCCAGGGATGAAAACTGGAATCTCAACGATATAAAAAAAGACCCCTTAAGTGATATAGTTTTCAACATGACACCGTTCCAGCAAAGCGTTTATGATGCAATTGACGGTGAGACTGACATTGACGAGATTAAAAGAAAACTGATTCGCTACAAATCCAAAAACTTCGAAGATAAGATATGTAAAAATCTTAAAAGTCTCATTGATATGAATCTTGTTGAAAAGCAGGGTGATGTCTACAAAAAAATTAAATAGTGTCGCATATTAATATTAACATGGTATTTGCTTAAAATACCAAGTTCTTTTTTGGTTTGAACTTATGGGAAATTCCATACGGATTTCCCATTTTTCAAAAACCAATTATTCTCTGTCGCTTAAAAGTTCACCGGCCACTCCAATGTCTTCTTTTTCATAGCCTTGAACCAGGACTGTTATTGCCTCAACAGGCAAACCGTATGATTCAGCGACAATTTCTGATACTTTTTTAACCATTTCTCTTTTTTTCTCTACTGTTATTCCGTTATTTCCAGCTATTGTAATTACAGGCATATTTATCACCAATTAAAATTTATTAAATAGATAGTATATATAGATTATTATAAGGTTTTGATATTTATGCTCGGTGAAAAGGAACTCGTAAAACTGTTTCCGGATTTTGCTGATTTGGTGCAGCCCTCCGGAATAGATTTGGAACTTGACAGAATATACACTCAGGAGTCTGAAGGCTCACTCATTGACAATGAAAAAAATTTGCCTGAAATAAGGGAGATGGAAGGTGAAATATTTACCTTAAAGCCTCATACTGCATATCTTGCAAGCATCAAAAGGAAAATCAAAATTCCAAAGGGCTATACCATGCTTTACCTGCCACGATCAACCCTTTTAAGGTCATTCATTTCAGTTCAGACTGCAGTGGGAGATCCTGGCTTTTACGGAACACTGATGTTTATGATTTATAACCATGGAGAATATGAATATAAGATAAAATCAGGCGACAGAATAGCTCAGGCAGTCGTATTTCCGGTAGAAGGCTCAGGTGAGTACAACGGGTCCTATCAGGAGGTCGAAAAATGAATGTTTCTGACAGGATGGTTGAAATACTTGCAGAGGAAGGCATTGAGCATGTTTTTGGAATTCCCGGCGAGCAGATAATGCCGATTTACAAATCACTTTCCGAATCTCAAATTACACACATACTGACACGCCATGAACAGGCCGCCGCACATGCTGCCGACGCATATACACGGTCAAGCGGGAAAATAGGGGTATGCATCACAACAGCATCTCCCGGAGCATATAACACAACTATGGCGCTGGCCACAGCATTCAAGGACAATGTTCCAATTCTCCTTTTGACAGGAGACAATGACCTCAAATTCAGAAATACGGACAGTTTCCAGTCACTTCCAGTCTTTGATACATTCAAACACATTGCAAGAGCATCATACAATCCTCTCAATGGTACTGAAGCTATTTATGCTTTAAAGGCAGCCATTTACGAGCTTAAAACAATGCCTAAAGGACCTATTCACATTAACCTCTCAAAGGATGTGCTTTCAAGTGAGGATTTCCAGGACTTTGATTTGTGTTATCTGTGTGAGGATGACATGTCCCAGATTGCTGATGCCCAAAAAATAATTGATTCATCCGAAAAACCTTTATTTATCCTGGGTGCAGGTGCATTGAGCCAGAAAGATGAACTTTCAGAAATTGCACATAAATATCACATACCAGTAACTACAACATTCCATGCCAAAGGGATTATTTCGGAATTGGATGACTTGAATCTGGGCCTTTCAGGGATACGCTCAACACCGAGGGCAAAATATGCATTTGAAAATTCGGACTGCATAATTGCCTTGGGAATTAAGGGCAGTGAAAGGACACTTCCTGAAATTCCGGACAATCTTATACATGTCAATCTAAACAGGGATGTTTTGGTGGGGGAGTGTCAAATCCATGGTAAGGTCGAAGACTTTTTGTCTGAAATCAAATTCAAAAAGGTCAGCTGGATGGATGAAATATTGGAAATTGACAATTCCGTGCATGTTGAAGGTCTGGATGATGACATGGCACCTCAAGCCGCAATCAAAAGGATTTTGGAAAAATTCTCCCAGGACATTATTGTTTCAGATGCCGGAAGCCACACCACATGGACAACCCTTCTGATGAAATCCAAAAGACCGAGACAATATCTATTTCCCGGATCAATGGCGCCGATGGGATATTCACTTCCGGGTGCAATAGGTGCAAGTCTGGCAACCGGTGAGCAGGTAATTTCAATCAATGGGGATGGTGGCATTCAGATGAACATCCAGGAGCTGGCCACCCTGAAGGCGAATGACTTGGATGTTATAGTGTTCATTATAAACAACTGCGAGTTTGGAATTATCAGGCAATGGGAAGAGCAGAATTATGGCATGAAACCCTATCAGGTAAAACTTCAAAATCCTGACTTTGTAAAACTTGCTTCAAGCTATTCTATTGATGGGGTGAGAGTTGATAATTTGGCCGACCTTGAATATCTGCTTGAAAGTGACCTTAGAGGGCCTCTTGTTGTGGAAGTTGTTGTTCGAAGCGAAGACATTCCACTTCCATAGTATGAGATAACCTAACAGGTTATTTCATCTTCTCAAAGCCAGTCGTTATTTTAATATTTCCTCAACATATCCTTTAACAACTGCCTCTATTTCATCAATTACATCTATATGTGATAGGTAATATTCACCATTTTCTTCATAAATTATTGCGATGGGTTTTATCTCACAGGTTGAAATTTCGTCATTGATGAATAAATCCACTCTTTTAAAGACAAATGTGAATCCGCATACTTCACGATAATGATAGTCGGTTACCTCTTCAATTCTCAATATGCCTTCAAAAAGTTGCTTGATATCATCATCCATTTCTAACACCTTTTATCAGATTGCGGACCTCTTTTTTAGAAATCAATTTTATTGCGGGAGGTATCAGTTTCAAAATGTTAATGTCAAGTTCATTTTCACCTTTCACATCCAGAACACTGCCGGTGAAGGAAGGCTCTGCAGTTAACCTGGCATTTTCATGTGTGCTGTTTACAACAGAAGTCAAACTCCAGATGTATCCTATGTATTTTGCAGTATCAACATAAGAGTCAAGGCCAAAAATCAGATGGTTTTCAAGTTTTGCAATATGAATGCATTTGGTGAATGACTTTAGGAATTCCTTGAAGTATTTAAAACATGGCTTTGCCAGTTCAAAAATTTTTTTTCCGTCACGGTCTTTTTCATCTTTGTCTTCATCATCATTTTTCTCATCTTTTGATGGAAACTCAAGAGAGTAGACCTTAATCTTTTTTAAAATAAGTATTTTTAAACATCCCTTTAATTTGCTGCCTTTTTTATCATAGATAAACGCTATCTTAACTCCTATATAGAGTAAAATAATAATAAATATGATGATTATTAGAATAATCATCAATAGGATGTTTAACATAGAGTAGTTCCTATTCTTCGTCTACATCTATTTTGGTAGTATATTCAGGTTCTATGTATTCTGACTCATCGTAGTCAACATCATTGTTGTTTCCAACATAGCTCTTTACAAGATCAGATATCATTAAACCTAAGTCAGCCAATGCCTTGTTGGTTTCGGTTCCTTTGCTTAAGTTAAGTACACGAACCCCTTCAGCATCATTTCCTTTTTTAGGAATCATTACCATGGATATAGGTTCCACACCTGCGCCGGCACCTACCGCTTCGGTTCCGTCATTTCCGCTGATGTTTCCACCGGCTCCGAATCCTACTCCCATTCTCATTACAGGAATGAGAACTTTGTCTTCAGTTTCGATTGGTTTTCCAATTACATTGTCTATGTTTATGAGTTTATGCAACTCTTCAACAGTTGTTTTGATATTTTTTGTCATGGTTTTCACATCCTATCTTAATTAATATTTGTTGTTAATGTTTAAAATATTTTTAGTTAGGAGAGTGCCTCCAGAGGAGTAATACTTTTTTTGAAGTTTAGACATAAGTTTCAAGTGTAACTTTTTTCTTATAACTTAACATTTTTAACTGGAGAGGTGCATTTCAAGTGTAACTTTTCACTTATAACTTATAAAGTTTACTATGAGAGGTGCATTTCAAGTGTAACTTTTCACTTATAACTTATAAAGTTTACTATGGGAGGTGCATTTCAAGTGTAACTTCAAAGTTATAACTTATATGTCAAAAAAATTTCAATGTAAAAAATAGAGTAAAAAAATTAGTCAAAAAAAATTAGAAAACAGAATCATAAGTATGATTCTGCAATTGATGCAACACCTGCGCCTGCATCATCAATTACACCTAAACCTTTTAAGGTCATACCGATTGCCGCAAAGGTTTGGGTCAGTTCCTTGTAGGAAATATTTCCCATGTGTCCGATTCTGAAAATGTTTCCTTTAAGGTGATCTTGTCCTCCAGCCAATTCAACGCCGTATTTGTCACGTGTGGTGCCTCTAAACTCATCATCAGTGATTCCTTCAGGCATTTTGACTGCGGTTACAGTTGCAGATGAAACAGCTTCATCAGCGAATAATTCTAAACCTAATGCTTTAACGGCAGCTACACTGGCTTTAGCCGCTTTGTGGTGACGTGCAACTCTTTCGTCAATTCCTTCTTCCATAACCATTTTCAAAGCTTCATTCATTGCATAGGTAAGTGAAACTGAAGGTGTGTATGGGGTTTGAGGTGGAACTTTGTCTCCGCTTTTTCTTGCTGCTTTCAAGTCTAAATAGAAAGTATTGGTTTCAATTTTCTCAACAGCAGCCCATGCATCGTCACTTAATGTGATTGCTGCCATGCCCGGAGGTGCAGCGAGACATTTTTGAGATCCGGTAAGACAGACGTCAATGCCGAACTTTTCAACATCAACATAGTCTCCTCCAAGTGAGGATACGGTATCTACAATGTATAATGCGTCATAGTTTTTCACTACTTTACCGATTTCTTCGATAGGTGCAGCAACACCGGTGGAAGTTTCATTGTGAATCACACTAACTGCTTTAATGTCTTCATCAGCATCTAAAGCTTCTTTGACTGCTTCAGGGGTAACTGCGGTTCCCCATTCAACTGCCAATTCCTGGGTGTCGATTCCATGAGCCTGAGCTATTTTCATGAAACGTTCACCGAATTTTCCACCAACTACATTTAACATTTTTTCTCCAGGTGCTACAGTATTTGCAATACCTGCTTCCATAGCTGCAGTTCCTGATCCAGTTAATAAATAAGAATTATTAGGGGTTTGGAAAACTTTACTCATCAATTCTGTAGTTTCAGTTAAGATTTCACCATATTTAGCTCCTCTGTGATTAACAACAGCTTTTGACATTGCACTGAGTACTCTAGGGTGCACTGTTGTTGGTCCCGGAAGCATTAATAAAATATCGTTCATTAAATTCCTCCAAAATATTAGCTTAATAGCAAGCTATATATATTTTTAATTTTTATACTTATTAAATATTTTTAATATATCAGTTTATTCAGTTTTAAAGTTTTTTTCATAACACATTTTAATGCATTGTTTAAATTCATATTATAATTTTACATATTGTTTAAATAGTAGTTAGCATAAATATCTCATTATGCAATTTGATGGAGAAGAACTGACTTTCAGACGTGTTTTTAATTATGTTTTCGGACTGTATCTGATAACATTGGGCGTTGCATTTTCAATCAAATCAGGATTGGGCTCAGCCCCTGTTAGTTCAATTCCATATGCAATTGATCTGATATGGTTGATCAATATTGGTGTTGCAACATTCATATTTCATGCAATACTCGTGTTTATAGAATGGATTTTGCTTAGGGATGACTTCAAGAGAAAACATTTCCTTCAGGTCTTTGTGGGTGTGCTTTTCGGTGTGTTTACAAGTTTTTCTGTATCTCTGATGAATTTCATTCCTCCTGCGGATTCATTTTTACTGGCACTTCTAATGAGTTTTTTTTCAGTGCTAATCATTGCTCTGGGACTTTTTTTCTATGTTCCGACAAATCTGATTCCGCTTTCGGTGGAAGGCGTTACTCAAGCTATTGCAATAGTCACCGACAGGCCATTTTCAAAAATAAAAGTTTACTTGGATATTTCAATTGTAAGTATCGCTTTGGCTTTGAGTTATGGATTTTTAGGCCAACTCGGAAGTGTAGGTATTGGAACAATTATTGGAGCATTATTAATCGGCACAACAGTAAAATACATTCATAAACTCAATCTTCACATTACCGGAAATAATGTGGACTTAAAAAAGATGTGAAAACATTTTTATAGTTCATTTTATTCAAATAAATATATGATTAGAAGAATCTGTCTGTTTGTTGTAGGGCTGTTCATCATGTCGATTGGGGTGGCATTTTCCATCACCTCAACGCTCGGAACAACTCCAATAAGCTCCATTTCCTATGCGTTGACTTTAATAACCAACATTAACATTGGAATAACAACATTCGTCTTTAACGCCGCACTGATATTGCTTCAGTTTTTAATTCTCAGATCCAAATTCAATAAAAGAAGACTGCTGCAGTTAATTAACTGCGTCTTGTTCGGATATTTCACTGACCTGTCCCTTTATCTGGTTTCATTTATCCCATTTGAGCATACAATTCCATATTATATTGCATATCTGGCGATAAGTATCTTTTTGATAGCCTTTGGAATATTCGTGTATATGCCTGCCGATATCGCACCTCTTCCGGGTGAAGGATGTGTTGAGGCAATAGCTATCGTGACAAATTGGAGATTTTCAACAATTAAAATAGGTTTTGATGCGACAATGGTTACAATCGCTCTGATAATGTGCGGGTTATGGTATACAAATGTTTTTGGTGCGGTTTACATTGGAACAGTCATTTCCGCATTCATGGTGGGCTATACGTTAAGGCAAATCAGCAATCTATATGCCCGTATTACCGGTGATGCAGTTAATGTTGTACATGAATGATTTAATCTTAAAGCATTATTAGCGAGT
The DNA here is from genome assembly GCA_900318035.1 of uncultured Methanobrevibacter sp. Taxonomy (GTDB): domain Archaea; phylum Methanobacteriota; class Methanobacteria; order Methanobacteriales; family Methanobacteriaceae; genus Methanocatella. Next base: position 50,643 of record ONJC01000002.1, on the reverse strand, counting down.
TTATTATGTTTTTTGCTTCAGGGCTTAAGTCTTCCATTTCTTTTAACTGTTTAATTCCTTTTTTATATTCGCCATTTTCATTTTTCAATGTTCCATTTTCTAATTTTAGTTTATTGTTTTCTTTTTCTATTTCTTCAAGTTCTTCTTTGAATTCTTCCCTTGCTATGATTTTTATTTCATTTTCAATCTGTTTCATGCCGATTTCCTCCATCAGTTCATTTATTTTTTTCGCTTCGTCGAAGTGTTTAAGTATCATTGCTCCTAAAAGAACTCCGATATCTCTTTTCACTATGGTTTCATGGATTTTAGCATGTTTAAATGCTTTGGATAGTGATTCAGTAATGAATTTCCCATTTTCTTTTGAGATGAATTTTGGAACAAATGCAATGTCCAATGTTTCATCTATACTTAATTGTTTTTTTTGTTCGATTTTCTTAATAAGGTTTTCATATTTCCTCCAGAGAGTTTCCTGTGGAATGTATATGTAGTGCACTTTGATTATTATTGAAGGAGACCTTTCATAATATTCAAAAAGCTTTCCCGGATCCTTGTGGCAGATTATTGATGAATATGGTCTTTTGGAATACATGAAATCCGCAAAAACCACATAATTGCTTATTTTTTCCAAAACTTTTTCTGTTATCTCTCCGCTTTCTTCCTCAAGATTAATCATCAAGCCTTCATCTGTAGAGTAGAATTCATCGGCTTCAGGCATTCATGTTTGGAAAAACTATTTTCTAGGATATCTTGCCTCAAATTTGCCAGGCAACTTCAAATAGTGGTGCTGGTGCTTATTGAGTATCAATGATTTGTATTTCATGGTTCTGTCATTGATTTGATATATCTTTTTAGCTTTCATAGTCTAATCTCTTTTTGCTTTGAGATTTCATGAAATCATTTTAAAACTACATTAATACAAGTAATACTTTATATCTCATTCATATATAACCTTTTATAAGCTAAAAAGATAATATTGCTTTTATTTTACAATTTAACGAGTTTTAATCAATATTTACATTTTCCTGAAAATGATAAATTATTTAATGATTAAAAGCTAAAATTAATATAGTGAGGTTTAAATATGGAATTTGGTCTCTGGGAAAAATATTATACAGAAATTCTTGATGATTTTGGATTTTCAAGAGAAAAGGATGAGGAATCCGCACATCTGCTGGATGAAATACTGTCAACTGAAGGATGCCTTACTTTAAACGATTTGGGAGAAATTGTAGGCTTTTCAGACAGCTACATCGTATTCGGTGCAGGTCCTTCTATTAAAGAGCACATTCGAATGCTGAAAGAGGATTATGATTTGAGGGATTACGTTCTCGTTGCAGCTGACGGAGCAACAACCGCAATGATTGAAGAAAAGATAGTTCCGGATATCGTAGCCACTGACCTTGACGGAAACATCGATGACATTTTGCTTGCAAATTTAAGGGGAGCAAATATCGTAATTCACGCTCACGGTGACAATATGGAAAGAATCGCCTCTTTAAGCTCATTTTTCAACAATGTACTTGGTACAACCCAGGCACAGCCGGTCGGAAATCTCTACAATTTCGGCGGATTTACCGACGGGGACAGGGCAATATTCTTGGCCGTTGCTCTTGGAGCATCACAAATCACCCTTGCAGGAATGGACTTCGGAGACATTGTAACCAAATATTCAAGACCAAACCTTCCTGACATACTGGGCCAGGCAGATGAATTCAAAAAGAAAAAGCTGATGTATGCAGAAAAGTTCACCAACTGGATAATAGAAAACGAAAACGTCGAAATAATTAACTTAAAAGAATAATCTTTTATAATATTTTAAACATATTTAGATAACATGGGAATCGAAGATATTTTAATGTATGATGAAAGCCTTTTTCAAAATATAAATGCTTTTGATCCGGATTATGTTCCGCCTAATTATAATTTCAGAGACACACAGATGGAGGCAATGGCAATGGCAATAAGGCCTGCCATGAGAGGGGGACAGCCGTCAAATGCAATTATTTTAGGCTCACCGGCAACAGGTAAAACAACTGCAATCCGAAAGGTATTCGAGCTTGTTGAAAAAACCACAGAAAAAGTTGTTTGCGTTTACATTAACTGTCAGATTCATTCAACCCGTTTTGGAATATTTTCACAGATTCACAAAAAGGTGTTCGGTTTCATGCCTCCTGAAACTGGAGTTCCATTTTCAAGGGTTTATTCCCAAATCATGAGCGAACTTCAAAAGAAAGAAAAATCCCTTGTAATTGCATTCGATGATATCAACTATCTGTTCCAGACAAAACATGCAAACAAGGTTGTTTATGATATATTAAGAGCATATGAAGAATATCCGGGTGTTAGAACTTCTATTTTTGCAATACTGTCTGATTTGGAATTCAAATATGCCTTTGACAAAAACGTCAATACCGTATTCATTCCTCAGGAAATCATGTTCCCTCTTTATACATACAATGAAATCGAAAACATCTTAAGGGACCGTGTAAATGCAGGATTTTTCCCTGATGTATTGTCCGATGATATATTGGAGCAGATTTCAATGTATACTCTTGAAAACGGCGATTTGAGAGTGGGAATCAATCTTTTAAAGTCATGCGGCAATATCGCTGAGGCTTCAGCAAGCCGTGAAATTACACAGGAACACTTTGACGAGGCAGTTGAATCACTGGTATCCGTCAATGTTCGCGAGACATTAAGATCACTAAGCGATGATGAAAAAGAAGTATTGAAGATGATAGTGGATAATGACGGAAATTATACTGCCAAAAAGTTAGGTGATGAGTATAAGCAAAAGACAGGTTCCAGCTATGCATCGTTCAATCGTATTTTAGATAAATTGGAATTTGTAAGACTTGTAGATACCAAATATTCAGGAAAAGGGTCACGGGGCAATTCCCGCCAGATTATACTGCGTTTCAACCCCGAAGATTATAACATCTAGCCTTTCCTGTGGGAAATTAGTTTCTGTTAACATTAGATTTTTTGCATGGTAAGCTTGAAATCTAATGGGCAGCTAAGGGTTTGGTATTGTAAAAAAAATCAAATCCATTATAAGAAAAACGGATTTTGAGCTGCAACAACAGAAATAACAGATAATAGCAATGCTGTTATTACTCCAAGCATTACCATGCAAGATTGAATGTCTATGTTACTGTATGTAATTTCATCTACTATTGAACTTTTTTTTCTTAAATCTGCTTGTATTGTGGTGTCATTATTTCTCAACATATTAATCACTATATTTTAATTGTTGAAAGTACATATATAAGCAAAGAGCTAGAGAGCATTTGATGAGTATTATTTTTGAGGAAAAATCATGAAAAAATATGAATATTTTGAAGCAACAGCAGATATAGGATTCAATGCATACGGTAAAAATTTAAACGAGGCTTTTGAAAATGCAGGAGTCGCAATGTTTAACATAATAACCGATACAGATGATGTAGAGGCAAAATCCAAAATAACATTCGAAATAACTTCCGAGGACGAGGTTTCTCTTCTTTACGATTATCTGGAGGAGCTATTGTTCCATCACGAAATCGATTTTATGCTTTTCAGTGAATTTCATGTTGAAATAGATGAAAATTTGCATTTAAGGGCAACAATCGCAGGAGAAGAAATAAACTGGGACAAACATGAGAGAAAGACAGAAATAAAAGCCATTACGTTCCATAAGATGGAAGTTAAAAAGACAGAAAATGTAAAGTTAAGGGCAATAGTCGATTTGTAAATTATATATAATGACTAAAACATATTATTAAACATGAAAAGAACAACAACAATATCAAGAAACTTTGAGATGATGATGGGCTTAATCGGTTCAATCATCGGAATATTTTCGGGTTCTTTTTTAATATTTTTAAAAGAGGCAGGCAGTGTACATACTCCCTTTTTAGGATTAATCGCAATTATAGCATCACTTTTGGGTATCCTTTCCAGCTGCTATGTCAAATCACATGAAGAGCTGGCGGGTGTTGGATTCATTATTGCAACAATGTTTGTAATAATCGGATCAGAATATATCAACGTTTTAAGTGCAATATTTTTACTTATTGCAGGTATATCAACATTATTCAGACATTAACTTCATTTCATTGGGTTTTTGACTTTAAAAGGGGCTATGCAATCCGGGACTGTTTTTAGCTATAGCTTTTTTTGAATTTTTAGTGAAGTTTCCCAATGCATTTCTTTTAGGATTCATATAAATGTCCCTAAATTTCATTTTTTAGCAAACCTTATTTAAACATCACTGACATATATTTAAACATAATAAATTTTGTGATGTTTATGACAATTAAAGATGAAATCAAAAAAGTTAGGGATAACGTTTATGAAATTCCGGGAACCTATAACAAAAAAATGAGGGCTTCCGGAAGGTTTTATATTGCAGACGAATTTTTTGACGATTTGGAGGAAGGTGCTGTTGAACAGATAGTCAATATTGCATGTCTTCCTGGTGTTCAAAGATACTCCATAGGACTTCCGGACATTCACTTCGGATACGGATTCCCGATTGGAGGCGTTGCAGCATTCAGCATGAGAAACGGTATTGTATCACCTGGAGGAGTCGGTTTTGACATTAACTGTGGCGTCAGACTGATTAAGTCAAATTTAACTATTGACGATATCGAAGACCATATTGATGAACTTACAGAAAAGCTGTTTGAAAACATTCCTTCAGGAGTTGGAAGCAAAGGTAAAATCAGACTTGAAGAAGGCGAAATAGATAAAGTTCTTGATTATGGTGCTGAATGGGCAGTTGAAAACGGTTATGGATGGCCTGAAGATCTGGAAGTTCTTGAAGAAAACGGAAGAATGCTTGATGCGGATTCAAGCATCGTTTCAGATAAGGCTAAAAAAAGAGGAATTCCTCAATTAGGATCTCTTGGTTCCGGAAATCACTTTTTGGAAGTTCAGGAAGTTGAAGAGATATTTGATGAAGAGGTTGCAAAGGTATTTGGCCTTGAAAAGGGAATGATTGTTGTAATGGTTCATTCAGGTTCCAGAGGCTGCGGACACCAGGTATGCTCCGATTATCTGAGGATTATGGACAAGGCCTACAAGAAATACAAAATCCAGCTTGATGACAGACAACTCGCCTGCGCTCCACTTGATTCAAAAGAAGCTCAAAACTATATTCAGGCTATGGCAGCTGCCGCCAATTATGCATGGGCAAACAGGCAAATGATGACTCACTGGATTCGCGAATCCTTTGAGGACGTACTTGGCAAATCCGCAAAGGACATGGAAATGGGTATTGTTTATGATGTAGCTCACAATATCGTTAAAATGGAAAATCATAAGGTTTACAACCGTCAGGAAGACCTTTTAGTTCACAGAAAAGGAGCCACACGTGCATTTGGTCCTGGAAGGGAAGAGGTTCCTGAAAAATACCGTGCCGTCGGACAGCCTGTATTGATTCCGGGTACAATGGGAACTGCTTCATATGTATTGCACGGAACCGAAACAGCAATGGAGGAGACTTTCGGGTCCACAGCTCATGGTGCGGGCAGAGTTCTGTCAAGATCCAAGGCCAAAAAGGATTATGATGCAGATGAGATTACTTCTGACATGGCTTCAAAAGGAATCAGGATTAAAGCTACAAGCAAACATGTGATTGAAGAGGAAGCCCCTGGCGCTTATAAGGATGTCGACAGTGTCGTAAGGGTATCAGACAGCACAGGAATTGCCAAACTTGTTGCTAAACTCAGACCGCTGGCAGTTTGTAAAGGATAGTTTTAAAATGATTGGAATTATCGGCGGAAGTGGCGTATATGAGATTACTCATAAGGCCGACTCCTGCACTACTGAAACGGTTAAAACAGATTATGGGGATGTGGAAGTTTCAATACTGGATATATTTTCCAAAAAGGTAGCATTCATTCCTCGCCACGCATCAGGTCATTCAATTCCGCCTCATAAAATTAATTTCAGAGCAAATATCGATGCTTTAAAATCAGTGGGCGTTACCAAAATAATAGCCACAAATTCAGTCGGTTCAATGAATGAGGAAATGCCTCCAGGTTCATTTGTTATCCCGAATGACTTTTTGGATTTCTCACAAAACAGGGCAAAAACATTCTTTGAAGACAAAGTCGTTCATATTGACGTAACCGAACCCTATTGTCCTTCTTTAAGGGACGTATTGGCTCAGTGCGGTGATGTTGTGCTGGGCGGAACATATGTGTGTACTGAAGGGCCAAGATTCGAGACTCCGGCCGAAATTAAAATGTTCAAAATGCTTGGGGGAGACCTGGTTGGAATGACTGGGCTTCCGGAGGTTACTCTTGCCCGTGAAAGGGAAATGTGCTACAATTCAATATGCATTGTCTCCAACTATGCGGCAGGAATCTCCGAGCAGGAATTGACAATCGATGAAGTCTTTGAAATGGTGGCTGAAAAAGAAGTCGAGCTACTTGAACTGATTTACAATTTTATTAAAAATGTAGATGATTCCTCAGATTGCATGTGTCATCATGCATTAGATGGTGCTGAAGTATAGGTGTGATAATATGAGCAAGGTTATTTTATTAAATGCAAGTCCAAGGGCAAACTCAAATACAAAAATTGTCCTTGAGCAGTGTGCCCGTGAAATCGAAAAGGAAGGTGTTGAAGCCGAAATCATTTCTCTGAAAGGCAAGAATGTTTTATCTTGCATTGCCTGCGGGAAATGCGCTGAAAAAGGCAACTGTATTCTTCCGGACGGTTTGGATGAAATAATAGAAAAAATAAGACAGGCCGACGGATTCATACCTGCCGCACCGGTATATTTCGGAACCGCTAGAGGAGACATAATGTCAGCACTTCAAAGAATCGGAAAGGTCTCCCGTGGGGGAGATAAGTTTCTCGACTGGATGGTAGGTGGACCAATAGCGGTTGCAAGGCGTGGAGGTGTAACATTAACGCTTCAGGAAATGTCAATGTTTTTCACAATCAACAACATGATTCTTGCAGGAAGCACATACTGGAACATGGTAATCGCAGGTCCTGAAGGAACTGCACTTGAAGATGAGGAAGGAATAGACACAATCAGGCTATTCGCAGCAAATGTTGCAAAAATAATCAAAAAGGTAAGGGATTAAAAATGCGTTTGGCTGTTGTATCTTCTGACGGTAAAAATGTGGATCTGCATTTGGGACGTGGAAAATCATTATATGTCTATGATTATGATGATGAATTAAGCTTTGTAGAAATGAGGTCAGTTGAGATTGCAGATGATGCAAAACATCAGGGAAGTAAAGTCCTTAAAGCCTGTGAGGATTGTGATGTTTTAATTGCAGTTCAATATGGGTTCAAATCAAAAATTAAGGCCGAAGATGCAGGCATTAAGCTGGTTATGGATGAAGGTCCGATTGAGGAAGTTCTGCGGAGATACATTGATCATTATAATTTTATGAAAAATTAGTCATATTTTCAAAACACTTTATTTGAGCTTTATTTTCTATTTAAAGCTCATTCATGTTTCTTTTCAAAAACATTTCGAGACATGAGAAATTTTTATTTTTTTATTTTTCTTGAAATTTTAGCTATTTTTTAAGATTTCAATAATCTTTATATAATATGAATTAAATAATTAAATATAACCTTTATGGGCGGGTTTTAAAAAAATAAAACTTAATTACAAATATTTCTTTAAATAAAGTGAGCAGAGCTCACAATAGTCGAATAAACGATTGTAAATATATACTTATTTAAAATCATTTTTACAGTTTATTTAGTGTAGTATTTTGTAAACTACAAGTTTTAAGACTATTTTTAAAATTAAATGGCGAAACGCTAAATTACAATATATAATAAATTATTAAATTAAACGGTTGATATAATGGCAAAAGCAAAATCAAGACGTAGAGTACGTGATACATGGAAAGAAAAATCCTGGTATACTATTAAAACACCAGTGAACTTTGAAGATAAAGAAATCGGAGAAACTCCAGCAAAAGATCCAGAACTTCTCATAGGCAGAGGCGTAGAAGTTACCATGAGAGAATTAACCGGAGATTTCTCAAAACAATACATCAAACTCAGATTTGAAATTGATAATGTTGCAGGTGATGTTGCAAACACCAAATTCACCGGACACAAAACAACTACCGATTATGTAAGAAGCATGATTAGAAGAGGAACTTCCAGAATCGATGCTTCAGCAATTGTTAAAACTAAAGATGATCGCAAATTAAAACTCCAAGTTTTAGCTGTAACCGTAAGAAGGGCTAAATCTTCCCAACAAAGATTCATGAGAAAAACCATTGAAGATTTACTCATAGAAGCAGCTGCTGAAAAATCATTTGATGACTTGGTAAAAGTTTGTGTAAACGGTAAATTAGCATCTGAAATTTACCACAACGCTAAAAAAATCTACCCTCTCAAAAGAGTAGAAATCATCAAAAGTAAAGTAATCAAATAGGATTACTTTTTCACTTCTTTTTTTAAGCTTCTCTCAAGAAGCAACCTTTTTTTATTACTTTTTTTATAATTTCCGTATGTTTTCAAATATTTTTTTTAAAGAACATAAAAACTGGAAAAACTTATCAATATTATATGATTTATATAGGGGTCCGCAATCATATGTATGTAAGTTGAAGCTTTTTGCTCAGATGCCTCCTCATCGAATCGGGGTATGATATTATTCAATTATTTTTTCACTCATTAATTTTAAATTCATATATTTCAAATTTTTTTAATTTTTTTTAGGTAAAAAATATATTTCTTTGAACTTTATTCAAATATTGGAGTTCTATTTTTTCATTTTTTATTTGTGGGACAAACAGTTTTATCATAATGTATAATTAAAATTTTTTTATTATGATTTTGTATAATATATGTGACTATGAATTTAATTTTATTTAGATATTTAATTATATATTTAAAAATTATATTTTTTATTCCTAGATATTTTAAACAAACATTTAAACTTAACTATCAATTATGAATAAATTTTAATTTTTTGCTAAAATTTTCAAGCATAAAGAATATATATTAGTTAAAATATAAATTAATACCAGTATAATGTTTCGGAAATATTGAAGTTATACTATAAAAAATGAGGTTATTATAATGAATAAAAAGCAGATATTTATTGTGTTAAGCTTGTTCATAATATCTCTTTTGGCAGTTTCTGCTGTATCAGCAACTGACAGTGTGAATAATGTAACTATGTCCTCAACTGCAAATGATATTATACAAGTCACTGACACTCAAGAAGATCTCCTGACCGATTCGGCAGGAACATTTACACAATTGAATGAAAAGATTCAAGGTGCAGTTGGAAATATTACCTTGGATAAAAATTACACTTACGCTAGTGGTGACAGTATCCTATCTAATGGAATTACTATTGATAGAGACATTGCTATTGATGGTGCTGGATACACAATTGACGGTGCAAATCAGGCATCCATTTTCAATATATGTGGTAATTCACATGTAGTATTGAAAAACATTAACTTTGTTAATGCTAATGGTAGTGATGGTGCTGCACTTAAAGTGACAACTACTGGTAATGTTGAAATATTCAATTCAAACTTCATTAACAATTCTGCTTTTGGTGATGGTGGTGCAATATACATAGATTCTACTACTCCTTCAATGACCTCAACTTCAACTTCTGAACATAACTTTAAAATTGTAGATTCCACATTCACCAACAATGTTGCTGGTGATGATGGTGGTGCAATATATGCTGATGGTGCTAGTGGTATTATATCTAATACTAAGTTCATTGACAATAAAGGTATAAGTATTGATAAACCTGATGGTAATACTTCTAGTACTCGTGGTGGTAGTATCTGTCTTACCGGTCCAGATATAACTATCTCCAAATCTACTTTCATATCTTCTTCTGCATGGATGGCAGATGGTAAAGATGCATCTAAAGTAGATGGTGGTGCATTATTCATTACAGGAGATAATGTAAATATTGTTGATACTACTTTCAATGATTGTAGTGCTATCCATGGTGGTGGTGCAATATACATTATAGGTAACAATTCATTAGTTGACAATTGTACCTTTGATAATTGTACTACTGATAATGATGGTGCTGTTATTTATGTTGAAGGTAATGAGGTTACTATTAATGGTTCAACATTCACAAACAATAAAGCTAGATTTGATGGTGGTAGTGTATATGTAGCCGGTGATGATGGTAAACTATACAACTCATTATTTGTTAATAATACTGCTGGTGATGATGGTGGTGCTATCTACTGGGAAGGTCAAAGAGGTATCATGAATAATATTACCTGTATAAATAATAAAGGTATAAGTAAAGGTAACTCCAGTAGTCGTGGAGGTACTATTTGTCTAACTGGTTCAGATGTAACTGTTACCAAATCAAGTTTCACTCATTCCAGTGTTACCATTGATACTAATAAAGATGATTCTAAAGTAGATGGTGGTGCAATATTTATTACTGGAAATAATGTAGATATTATTGATACTGCTTTTGATGATTGTAGTGCTACTCATGGTGGTGGTGCAATATACATTATAGGTAATGATACCAGTATATCTGGTTGTGCCATTAATGACTGTACTGCTGTGTATGGCGGATCAATTTGCATTGAAGGTCACGATGCTCATATTCTCCAATCAAACATTACCGACTCTATCAGTTTTGATGCTGGTGGGGTATATGTAAATGGTCCAAATACAGTAATTTCTGCAAACTTTGTTAACTGTATTGCAGGTGATATGCAAAACAATATTTTAGGAAGCGGTGGAGCAATATATATTAGTGGTGTAAACACCAATATTATAGGATCTACATTCCTGAATTCAACCGCTTACGGTGGTGACGGTGGTGCTGTCTATATTGGAGGATTCAACACTACCATACAAGAATCTGATTTCAAATCCACAAGTGCCGAAGATGGTAAAGGTGGAGCAATTTACATTGCAGGAGATTCTGCAAACATTTTCGATTCAACATTCAATGAAGCTCAAGCTGAATACGGTGGAGCAATATACATCGGTGGTTACAGAACCGGTAGAGATGCAAAAGTTTTAAACTGTAAAATTACTTCAGCAACCTCCGATGCCGACGGTGGAGCAATTTATGTTGCAGGTAACAATGCACTTGTCTCAGCCAACATTAAAGACACTAAAGCTTTAGGATTAAATGCAGGCAAAGGTTCAGGTGGAGCAATATATGTAGGTGGAGATTATTCAAACATCACTGCATCAACTTTCGAAAACTGTAGTGCAGGTCTTGACTCATACGGTGGAGCAATATATATCGAAGGTGACGAAGCCAATATTGAAAAATCAAAATTCCACAATACCTATGCTGTTGAAGGTAGTGAAGGTGCTGCAGGTGGTGCAATAGCTATTGAAGGAGAAGACGCTGTTGTAACCGATTCAGAATTCACAGAATGTTACGCACGTGAAGGTGGTGTAATATTTGTAAAAGGTGGATATGCTAAAATAAATAATTCCAATATGGCTGACAGTTATGCAATTAATGATGGTGGAGCAGTTTACATTTTAGATGGAGTATTTACTAAAATTTTCCAAACCACTTTCGACAATTGTTCTGCAATAAATAATGACGGTGGTGCAGTTTACATTGACGGTTACGGAACCACTATTAATGGTGCAGAATTTATCGATTGCAGTGCATCATCTCAAAATGGTGCTGGTGGAGCAATATACATCAAAGGTAAAGACACTAAAATAACCAATGCACTATTTGATTCATGTGCCAGTGTAGATGGTGGCGCAATATACATTGATGGTGATGATGTAAAAATATCAGACTCCGAATTCAAATCCAACAGACTGGTTGATTATTCAAATGATGATAATTACGGTGGAGCAATATATGTAAATGGTGCAAGAGCAGTCATTTCCACTTCAACATTTGAAGGTCATTCAGCATTCACTGGTGGATCTATTTACATTAACGGTATAGATACCACAATTATCGATTCCAATTTCACAAAATCAACTGCCGATTACGGTGGTGCAATATTCATACAAGGTGCCAACGCTAAAATATCAGGTTCCGATATTAGTGAAGCTTCAAGCAAATATGATGGTGGAGCAATATATGTAAATGGTACAAACGCACTCATATCTGCTGACTTTACAGAATGTAATGCAGAAAATGGTGGTGCAATCTATGTAAGCGGTACCAATGCTAATATCACAGATTCCACATTCCAAAACTGTATCGCAATGTATGGTGGTAACGGTGGAGCTATTTTCGTAGCGGGAATGAACACCAATGTTGAAAACTCTAAATTTAATAATGTTCGAACCGATGATGACGGTCAAGGTGGAGCAATCTATATTGAAGGAGCTTCAGCTAAAGTATCCGAATCCGAGTTCGAAAATACTCATGCTCATGATGGTGGAGCAATCTATATTGAAGGAAATGATACTAAAATTGAAAATGTAGATATAGTATCAAGTTATGCAACCAACAATGGTGGAGCTATTTACGTACATGGAGTACGTACAATAGTCAACGACTCTACTTTCACAACAACCAATACCCAAAACGACGGTGTTGGTGGTGCTATTAACATTGTAGGTGAAAACACTACAATTATCAATTCAAATTTCACTGACAGCAACTCTGCAGCTGGTGGTGCAATCTATGTAACTGGTGATAATGCTGCAATAACAGGTTCCCATTTCTCAGACATTTCATCTGATACCAGTGGTGGAGCTATTTATGTTGCAGGAGAAAATACCAGAATTTCACAAGATACTTTTGATTCATGTCACTCTCTAGGTGCTGGCGATTATTCCGGTGGTGGAGCAATTTATGTAGCTGGTGACGATACCAGTATTTCAGCATCTGAATTTACAGATTCAACTTCAAAAGGACATGGTGGAGCTATATATGTGGCAGGTAAAAACACCAACATTGCAGATTCCAAATTCACATCAAATCATGCTGAACAATCTGCTGGTGCAATTTACATTTCAAAATATAATGTCACTGTCAACGAAAAAACCGTTATTGTTGAAGCTCAAAATACCTCTATTGAAGATTGTCTGTTTGATGACAACTCCGCTGTAATATCCGGTGGTGCAGTAAGAGTTTCAGGTACAAATACCACAATCCTCAGATCACATTTCGATAAAAATAAGGTCACCGCAGGATATTCAGGAGACTCCAAAGGAATAGGTGGTGCTCTCTACATTGATGGTATAAACGCTACCGTGCAATATTCATCATTCACTGAAAATACTGCTGTCGGCAGAGGCGGAGCTATCTTTTGGAATGGTGGTCATGGTGGAGATTCCATCATTGGATCAAATTTCACCAGAAATAAGGCAACCAGTTATAATAATGCATTAGGTGGAGCAGTCTACTGGAGTGCAGGTGGTGCTTCCACTCCTGGTGGTTTAATAAAAGATAATATCTTTGACAGCAACTATGCAGCTAAACACGGTGGAGCTATTGACTGGCACAGGTCATACAACAGTGTAATGGATAACTGTACTTTCATAAACAACTCCGCTTTAAAAGATGGTGGTGCTTTCTACATTGGTGATACTGGAGGTAAAGGTAAAAACATCACTTTAACCGACTGTAAATTCATCAATAACACTGCAGGTTATGCAGGAGGAGCTATATCTAATCAGATGTCCGATTCTCACTTTATCAATTCAACTTTCATAGGAAATAAAGCAGTATTTGGTGGATCTGTCATCATGAAAGATGCAGTAACTGTTAACAATGAAATCATAGGATGTACTTTCATCAATTCAGTTGCCATAGATGATTTAAAATCTGATATTCAAGTAAGAGGTAAAGGTGGAGCTATATTTGCAAGAGATAACAAAATCTCTGTTTATGACAGTACTTTCATAAACTGTACTGCTCTTGAAGGTGGTGCTATCTACTGGAATGGAGGTATGAACTATAAAAATACCAATCCTTCCTCATTACACAATACCAAATATTTAGGTATAAATGGTCTAGTTTCCAATTCAGAATTCCTTAACAACACTGCTGTTCGTGGTGGAGCTGTTTACTGGCAGGCTACAAACGGTACAATTAAAGATTCCAAATTCACAGGAAACAATGCAACCGAAGGTGGAGCATTATACTGGGAAGGTGGAGTAGAATATATGAATGTTCAATTCAATTATCCTAAAACCTTTGTTGTTCACGGTGAAAACGGTAAAGTTTATAATTCCACATTTACACAAAACACTGCTCAAAAAGGTGGTGCAGCTTATTGGACAGGTACCAATGGTATTATTGATGATTCAACATTCGTTGGAAATGAAGCTAACTTAGGTGGAGCGGTTTACTGGAATAACATTACCCAAACAGCAACTTACGCTGCATCTAAAACCCAAGAATATACTAAAACAGTCTCTGCAGGTCAGAATGGTCTTATTTCAAATTCAATGTTCTTTGACAACCATGCTCAAGGCAGTGATGCTTTAGGTGGTGCCCTATACTGGAATACATCATCAAGCGATGTTGCTGATTCAACATTCCTCAACAACACTGCTGATTTAGGTGGAGCAGTTTACTGGGTAAACGGTAAATCAATTGACAATTCCAATTTCAATTATAATAAAGCAGATAACGGTTCTGCAATGTATGTGGATAAATCAGCTCCTAGAATGGATATTATTGGTTCAAAATTCCTTGAAAACAGAGCTAATGCTAACCGTTTCGATCCTTTAATATTGGAAGTTAATGATGATGAAAAAACTGTCAGCCTAGTCGCATACTTCAGAGGCAATGACAATATAATCAATGCCATTTACAATGATGGTGAAAATAATGTTTACTTTACTGATGTAACTTATTTAGGAGTGGATGGAATTAGAAACACAGGTAAAAATTCTCCTGTTGTTCCTGAAAAAATCGATGGAGCTCCAGAAAATCCTAATAAAATATATCAAACTGACTATGAAATTTTCCAAACTGTTGACGTAACCCTTTACGGCACTAATAATAAGGAACTCGTCAGGAAACAAATGAAAACAGATTCAGAAGGTAAAATTTCATTATATTATGCTGATATGGATGGTGACAAGGCATCCTTAAAACTTAAAATACAGCACCCTGAAGATAACTATTACACTTATCTGGTGCATGTGGAAGGTGCAAATCTAACTTCCGTATTCATTGAGACAGCTGACATATACTGTCTTGATGATGAAATAATCAACATTACTGTTGTTCCTCAGGACGACTCAAAAATGGTGGCTCCTACAGGAAATATTTCCATTTGGATTAAGGGTAAATTGTTTAAAGATAATGTCCAATTAATAAATGAAGAAGGCAGCCGCTGTGCTACTGCAACAGTAATTGTTCCTAAATGTCCGACAGGAATATATGATGTTTTCGTTAAATATAATGGTGATGATGATTACTTGCCTGAAGAAAATACTTCCTCATTTAAAGTATTAGAAATAGATGATTCAATCATTGTTGAAACTGTTGACATTAAAGTTGGTGAAATAGAACCGATTATTATCACTGTTTTCCCATCAAATAAGGTGACCGGTGAGGTTTTAGTATATCTCGACAGTAAATACATAGGAGAGTATACTTTAGTTGACGGTAAAGTCCAAATCGACAGGGAAGGATTACTTGCAGGCAAACATAATGTAATCGCATTCTATAAAGGTGATTCCAACTTCAATTCTGTAAGCAACACTTCCAGTTTCATGGTTACAAAACATGACCCTAACTTCATAATAAATGCCAAAGACATATTCGTATATGATAAAGGATTTATTTGGATAAATCTTCCTGAAAATGCAACAGGTTTTGTTTACCTTAAAGTAAACGGCACACCATATTACCTTGACTTAGCCAATGGTGAAAGAAGCATTAATATTCCACCGCTAGATGAGGGCATATATGATGTATGGGGAAATTACTCCGGTGATAACTATTGGAACAGTGTAGTAAATACCACTACATTCAAGGTTTCCAAATATAATATCACTTTAGATGTTCAAACAGAAGATATAGTATATGGCGAAAAAGAAATGCTTAATGTGACTATGGAATTTAGCGACGCTACCGGAAATGTAACAATAAGAATAAACGATACTTTAAGAGTATTTGAAAATGTTCCGATAGTGGACGGTGTAGCCAGAATTGATGTTACAGGTCTTGTCCCTGGATATTATACTGTTGATGTAATCTATCCGGGTGATAAGAAATATAATGGAAATACTACAAAAGGAAGTTTCATAGTTGATAAGGCACATATTCCAATTATAATAGTTCCTCAAAATTTCACATTCCTGGAAAAAGGAATGGCTTATATTTATGTTAATACTACTGGGGAAGTAAATGCTACAATTGCAGATGTTGTCAAAAACACCAGGACACTTTTAAATGGTGAAGTATCCTATGACTTAAAAGATTTGGATCCTGGAATTTACACAATTACAGCTCACTTCTCTGGAAATGATTATTATTATCCAAGTAACAATGAAACCATTTTCGAAGTATATAAACTGAATAGAACTGTTGATGTTGTTGTTCATGATATTGTTTACGGCAACTATGAAGACATTCAAGTATTTGTAAAAGCAAACGGTAATGTTACAATCTTCGTAAACAGTGAAAATGGAACCTTTGAACTTAAAGATACCGGTTATGGTTCACAAGGTGGATCAAGTGTTGGCCACTACCAAGAATTCAACGGAAAAACCGTATGGAATATCTTTGACTTGCCTGTAGGCACCTATCCTGTTAAAGTTAATTATAATGGTAACAAATTCTATTACCCTGCTTCAGGAGATGCCGTATTCAGGGTCATTCCGGCAAATACTACTGTAACCATTGATGCCCATGACATTAAAGTATGGGATAGTGAATACCTCAATGTTACAGTCAGGGATGCAAATGGCAGAATAATGTCCGAT
This sequence comes from uncultured Methanobrevibacter sp., assembly GCA_900318035.1. Classification (GTDB taxonomy): domain Archaea; phylum Methanobacteriota; class Methanobacteria; order Methanobacteriales; family Methanobacteriaceae; genus Methanocatella. Next base: position 33,774 of record ONJC01000002.1, on the reverse strand, counting down.
GCACTCGGAAACATTACCCTCAATATTAATGGCGCAATCTACAGTGAAAAAATCGTTAACGGTATTGCCAGATTTGTAATTCCTGATTTGTCTGTAGGAGACAAAGAGGTTTGGGCATATTATGACGGAGACAGAAACCATAACGGAAACAAATCCAGAGCAACATTCAATGTTGGTCAAAGAAATCCTATCGTTAATGTAACCGGTCAAGACATATATGTTGGCCAGACTGAAAATGTTCACATTGAAATTCCGGCAAACGCAACTGGATATGTTGTTTTAACCGGAAACTTCACAGATTATGCAATTCAAATCACTGAATTTGATGCAGGTAAAGTTGATTTAACATTTAATAATTTGGCTGTTGGAAATTACAGCGTACATATCAAATATTACGGTGATGAATATGACAATTACACTGTCGGTGAAGCTGATGCAACATTCACAGTCTCTCCTATTGATACTCCAATAGACATTGTTGTTGAAAGCATTTTCTACAAACAAATTGCAGATATCACAGTCAATGTAAATGATGATGCAAGCGGATTCATTACAATAAATGTCGTTAATAAGAGTGGAATAATCAGAGAAATTAAATTACCTGTCTTCAATGGCACTGTAAATTACATGGTTGATAATTTGGCAGTTGACAACTACACTGTATATGCAGTATACTCCGGAAATGAAAGATATAATCCTAATAAAACTATTAAAGAATTTGAAGTTAAAAAGATTGCTCCGGAAATTATCATTGATTCAGTAGAAACAAATGCTAAAAGCAATGCAACAGTTGTCGTTCACATAACTCCTGGAACTACAGGAGTAGTTGAAATTACAGTTGACAATAAAGTCTATTCCGGTCCAATCAACAACGGCATTGCTACAATTGTCGTTGACCAGTTGAACCCTGGAAATTACACAGTTAATGCTTACTATGCAGGTGATAGAAACTACACCGATGCATCAACTTCAGCTGCAAATGCTATAAATGTCGTCAAGTTTGACGATTATGAGATTACAGTAACTGCTGAAGATACCAAAGTTGGTCTTAACTCTACAATTGTCGTGACTGTTCCAACTGATGCGGAAGGTGAAGTTGCAATCTATGTAAATGGTACTTGGGTAGGCAATGCAACTATTGAAGATGGCATAGCCAAATTAAATGTAACTCAAGAAATCTCAGGCAAATACATAGTGGATGTAACTTTCAGTGATGATCAGTATGGTGAAAAGACCGCAACCACAGACTACTATGTATCTAAATGGGATACTCCAATCATAATTACAGTTGAAGACAAAGATAATATATATGTTGGAGATGTTGTAAAAATAATCGTTAATGTTCCAGATGACGTTAAAGATAATGTAACCATTAAAATTGATGGCAGAACATATTCCAATAAAACTTACGGTGGAAACGCAACATTCTATGTACCTGACTTAGTCTATGGAAACAAAACTGTTGTTGCAATATATGATGGTGACAATAAGTATGTATTTAACTCAACAACTGCTGATTTCACAGTCCGCAAAAATGAGACTGTAGTGCCTGAAGTGCCAGAGGTTCCTGAAGTACCTGATGTACCTGATGTACCTGAAGTGCCTGAAGTGCCAGAGGTTCCTGAAGTTCCTGAGGTTCCTGATGTACCTGATGTGCCTGAAGTGCCAGAGGTTCCTGAGGTTCCTGAGGTGCCTGAAGTGCCAGAGGTTCCTGATGTACCTGAAGTGCCTATTGAGCCAGAGGTACCTATAATCATAACTCCTAAAGATATCATAATATCAGTTGAAGCTTATGACATTTATGTTGGAGCTACAGAATTGATTAATGTAACTTTACCTGATGGCGTTAGTGGAAATGTATTGATTGAAATTGATGACCGTCTCTATGAACCAATTACTATAGATGGTAATGTTCAAAGATTCGCAGTTGAAAACTTGAACGCAGGAGGCAAAACAGTTGTCGCATACTACTCTGGTAATGACAATTACTTGCCAACAAATGCATCTGACAGTTTCAATGTATTCAAACTTCCATCATTTGTTATTCCAATTGCAGAAGACATTTATGTTGGTGAACTTGAAAACATCCAATTGATGGTTCCTGCAGATGCAGTAGGAAATGTAACTGTAGTCATCGATGGTGAAATATTCACATTTGATTTAGATGAAGACGTATTGGCAGCTGCATACATGCAAGGAGCTAAATATTATGTTGCAGTCAGTGGTGGAAATGGTGTTTTAGTAATATCTGGTCTTCCGGAAGGGGATTATGTTGTCTCTGCAAGATACAATGGTGATGACAAATACTTGCCTGCTATAAATGACACTGTTTTCAAAGTAATTAAATATATTCCACCTGAAATCATTCGTGAAGAGAACAGTACTCCAACTAATCTTGAATTGCCAGAAAATGAAACTGAACCTATAAGTGTTCCAGATCCTATCACTCCGATTCAAGTTCCTGAAGATGAAGGAGGTATCAATGCGGAATTCTTTAACAATACCAAACCTGTAGCTGAAACACCAGAAACAGTAAATGATGCTCCTGTAAATGCAAATAGTCATGACATTTATGTCGGTGAAACTGAAACTGTTGTTGTAACAGTTCCAAATGGTGCAACTGGAACAATAATCATTGAAATCGATGGTAAATCATACTCAACTACTGAAATAATTGATGGTAAAGCTATATTTGAAGTTGATGGATTAACTGCTGGTGACAAAACCGTTATTGTAAAATACTCCGGTGATGACAAATACTCAAACAATACTACAACCAGTAAATTCACAGTTCACAAACTTCCTTCAGCAGTCAATGCAACCGGAAATGACATTGAAGTTGGAGATGAAGAAGTGATTGAAGTTGCTGTTCCAGAAGATGCAACCGGAACAATAACTGTTGAAATCAATGGTAAATCATATTCCACAAGTGAAATCGTAGATGGCATAGCTAAAATTGTTATCCCAGATCTTCCAGTTGGAAACTACACTGCTATAGTATACTACGGAGGCAATGACAAATACTTGCCAAGCAACAGCACAGTTACTTTCAAAGTTTCCGATGTCGAAAATACTACAGTTGTTGATGATGAAGAAATCGATGATGATGTAGTGGATGACGACACTGATGATGATGTAGTTGATGATGATACTGATGATGATGTAGTTGATGATGGTACTGATGATGTAATCGAAGATGCTGTTCCTGAAAAAGAAAATCATCATGAAAAAGTTTCCCCTCGTGAAAATGTTGGCTTAAGTCAATATGAAACAGGTAATCCAATTTTAGTATTGTTATTAATGTTGCTTGTTGTTGGATCTTCTCAAATTAGAAGATTCAAATAATTCTTTTTTTTAAGTTAAATATATTGTATAATTTACAATATACTTTTTACTATTTATTTTTCTTGCTTTTAATTTTATATGTTTACAGTTTAGTTTAGTTTTTTTTAAGATTTATTTTTTTAAAATTTATTTTAATTAAATTCAATCTTTTTACATCTGATTTTCATCTAATGGAAATGTTTTTGCAGGTTTTAAATGATGGACATCATATCTATTGTATAATTTTTCAATGAATGTCTGAGTATAATATTATATTATTATGTGCCAATACCCATCCATTTAAAAAATAATAGTATCAATATTTTGTGATAAGTAATGGGGTATTGCAAATAATTTTATTTTCAACTCCTGCTGACAATAATTTGAAGTTTCATATAAACCTTGTGGATTATGTTATTCATGGCAATGATTATTATTTCATGAAAATCCAGTCATTTTCCGATGTTGGGTGATGTTAATGTTATGTGATAATGCTGTTGTCAACAGTACTGTTTTTGATATGTGAGTAAATATGCAATTTACATTTCCTCTTCAAACACAATTTTCCTCGCAATTAACAGAGCCAACATGACCCTGGTGTGGGGCTCATTTTTGAAGAAATAAAATTCAAATCATTATTCACATATTTGTCCGATGCGTCTCCATATATGTGCAGTAATATATTTAGAGGTAGTTATGGATATTATTCATATGATGTAAGTTTAGGTATAATGGGTATGATACTTATAATCATATAATTCATATTATTGATTTAAATGTATTTATGAATATTATGGAATAGATATTAATAATCATATAATTGATTTATATATACTTATCCATATTATTCTGTATTATTCACTAATGATACTCATATCAGTTATGTTATTGTTGGTTATTTTATTATTTCTAACTTTTACCTTTTATTAGTTAAGTATGGTGAAGTAGGAATAATATGATTTTACAAACATTACCAATTTCCTATTTTGTCCACTATGAATGTTACTGTGAGGATAACAATTTAATCAATGACATTTAATATTCAACCACTTAAATATTAGATTGTAAGCAACTCATGAAGTATACTATGGTGATGAGAAATACTGCCTGTGGAAATATATTCTACCCATCTTTACAATATTGCAGAATCATATGTATGTCAATCTATATTGGTATTGCTGTTGGGGGTATTGGAATATGATCTCTACTTTATGGTTTAAAATATAATCTTCTTATTTTCCTTATTCAGGCATTTTTGAATTTGGCAATGTATGGAGTGTATACAATAGATTTCTGTGATTGATAGTTTTGTCTTAATTTTAAGGTTCAAAACTGCTGTATATTGCTTACTCCATATACATCAATTAGTCAAAAACATTGGTTTTTTCCAATTTTAGATTTTAGAATTTACTCCAGGAGCATTGTTTTTAAAAATATTTTTCTTCAATGTCATATATTCTATTGGATATTCATTTCCCTTTAACTGTTTTCATATGTAGTCTGAATGGATATGAATTTGATTTATTCTGGTGTTGCGGTTGAGGATAATGATTATCATTTGGCGTCATTGTTAATTTTCATGAAAAAACTGCCAAAAAATAATAAATATTATACGTATTTATTTGATGGTTTAATTTTATAGTATTACTATTCAGTAAATATTTTCCTACTTAAAACATATTGAGATTATTTGCTTGTTTATCTAAACTGTGCAGATAATTTGTTTGATAGTATTTATTTTTTCCATTATTTTAGGAGTTCATTTAATTCTATGAATATTTTATATGTTTCTGTAATAATTCCACATCTAATTGATAATTATTTATTTATTATTGTCCATGATGTGTTCATTGAAATTTAATCTTTAGAAAATAGGCTAAATGGTTTATCACATATATATCATCTTATTGAAATTGCTCATTTTTTCTAGTTAAAAATTGGGATTTTGATTTAACCTTCAAATATTTTGGCATGATAGTAATATCTGGTTTATCAACGCAGTTGTGATGTTTGATATATTGATTACTCAATCAGGTATTTCCTGGCAATAATGATCAGTTTTGCAATGAACACGCTGCAACTAGGTCCTATGTGAAGGTTCTATGTTTGAAATATATGCATGATAAGTATGAAATATCATTTGGTTCATTAATCTTATTTTTGCTTCAGCGACAAGATTCTGAATTTGCTATTGCTAACTGGATAATGCTATCGTTTTTTGCTTAGTTACTTGTTTAATTTCCTTTAATTTTTTCGTAATATGTTTATTTTTTATTAAATTATTTATTATTTGGTCATGTAATTTATTTTTATCATTACTAGTCGCATTTTTTAACAGGTGCATTTTTGTATAATATTGTTTTAGTTATGTTTAAATTATTCATATTTAGTTTGATATTAATCGAACAAGTGTTTCATATCTGTTTGTAGGGGATTTAGCTAATTTTAATCGAATATAAAAAATTCAGTTTTTAGCACTTTTGGTAAGATTTTGCCATAAAATTATGAATAATTTTTAGAATTTTTAGTTTTTAAAAGAATTATTTATAATTCAAAGTTTGTATTACTTTTTATGTTTATTTTGTTCGTTTATAAGTGAACTAAATTTAATTTAGGAATGACTAAATATTTTTTATTCATTTATAATATATAATAGTTGTATAATATTTAATTTTATAAAAAAATTTTTGCACTAATAATCAAAGATTTATTTAATATGCTAATCAAATTTTTAATTTTTCCTAAAAATTCAATAAACGAAAGTATATATATTATGAAGTAATAATATATAAATCACGATAGACTCTCCCTGATGTGATAATAATTCATATCAAGAAATATGGGAGGGGGTGTATTATGAATAAAAAAGAGATATTGACAATAATTTTATTAATATGTGTTATTTTCTCAATTCAGGCAGTATCTGCTGCTGATGGAGGATCAAATAGCACTGATAGTAAGGTCTTGTCAGCTTCTAATGTCTCTGCATATGCGCTTCCTAACTCTGATGTAGGTAGTTTGGCGGAAGTGGCGAATGCAGATTCATTCAGCGACTTACAAGGCCAAATAAATGGTGCATCAGAGTTAACTCTGATAAAGAATTATACATATAAAAGTACTGATACCGGCAGTGTTGGTATTTTAATAGATCATGATATCGTTATTGATGGTAAGGGTAATGTAATCATTGATGCTAATCATAAGTCTAGAATATTCAATATTGCTGAAGGAAAAACAGTAACTTTAAAAGGAATTACATTTATCAATGGTAATGCTGACGGAAATGGAGGGTCTATAACTTCTGGAGGTAAATTAACCTTAGATAATTGTAACTTTATTAACAACACTGCTAGTGGCCATGGTGGTGCAGTATACCTTGGATCCGCTATTGGAGATACAATCACAAACTGTAACTTTGAAGGCAATGCTGCTGGTTTGAACGGTGGTGCTGTCGATTGGTATCTCGGCTCATCCGACGGAAAAATTATCGGTTCTAATTTCACAAGCAATACTGCTAAACGTTCAGGTGGTGCTGTACATTGGAGCGGTTACTATGGTACTATAAAAGATTCAAATTTCACCCACAATATTGCTACCGGTGAAGTGATAAGTGAAATCGGTGGCATCCAGGGAGGTGGAGACGGTGGTGCTGTACTATGGGTAGGTAGTAATGGTACTGTCGATAATTGTATATTTGTTGATAACTTTGCCCAATACCGTGGAGGAGCTATATTCCTACATGGTAACTCTACAGAAAACTGTACTAATACCACTGTATCCAACAGTAACTTTGAAGATAATGTTGCTGGTTTGAATGGTGGTGCTATTGATTGGCAAAAAGGTGCTCATAATGGAAGGTTAGTTAACTCTAACTTCACTAATAATACTGCATGGCGTAGTGGTGGTGCAGTATATTGGTATGGTATTAATGGTACTATAACTAACTGTGACTTTAATGGTAATGATGCTATAGGCAATGTTACTGAACATGATAAACATATTGTCACATATGAAACTGTTGGTGGTAATGGTGGTGCTATCACATGGACAGGTTCTGATGGTATTGTTTATAAATCTACTTTTACTAATAATACTGCTACTAATAAAGGTGGTGCTGTTTACTTACAAGGTAGTACTCAAGGACTTTGTAATAATACTAACTTTGACACTTGTACTTTTATAAGTAATATTGCTGGTGTTAATGGTGGTGCTATTGATTGGTATAGGGGTGCTAGAAATGGTCATGTCCTTAATTCTATATTTGAGAATAATATAGCTAATAGGTCTGGTGGTGCTATATTCTGGTCTGGTATTAAAGGTGAAATCAAGAATTCCAACTTTACCAATAATACTGCTTTAGGTATTAAAGAAGCTGAAGACAGTTATGGTAATATGACTTATGGTGGTTATGGTGGTGCTGTAATATGGACTGGTTCTGATGGTATTGTAGATAATTGTAAATTTGATAGTAACAAAGCTATGTATAATGAGGCTACTGTATCCGGTGGTCGTGGTGGTGCAGTATATCTACAAGGAAGTATGCAAAATGGTGAAATAACCAATTGTAGTAATACTACATTTACTAATTGTGAATTTATCAATAACTTTGCAGGCACTAATGGTGGTGCTATTGACTGGCACGAAGGTGCTCATGATGGTACAGTATCTCATTCCATATTCAAGAACAATACTGCTAACTCAAATGGTGGTGCAATATACTGGAGGGGACATGAAGGTTACATATTAAATTCTAACTTTACTAACAACACTGCTAAAGGTCTATATATTGGTAGTTATGGTAATTTAGGTGATGGTGGTGCAATCTTCTGGGCTGGTATTGATGGTGATGTTGAAAACTGTAGTTTCATTAGCAATGAAGCTATATATAACCTTGACCTAGTTCTTGTTGACAGTACTGGTGCTCGTATTAATGGTGGTCGTGGTGGTGCTGTATACTTAACTGAATGTGAACATGCTAATAGGAATACTACCTTTAAGAATGTATACTTTGAAAACAATACTGCCGGTACTAACGGTGGTGCTATTGATTGGCATGATGGTGCTGAAGACGGTTTGGTAGATAATGGTACTTTCATCAACAATACGGCTAAACGTAATGGTGGTGCAGTATTCTGGCACGGACACAATGGTACTATCAAACATTCCAGATTTATTAACAATAGGGCTACTGGTGAAGATTGGGAATACTCCATGCCGTTGGATATGGGAACTAAAACTATTGTTGATGAAAATGGAAACTTGATATTAGGTAATATATATGTCCTTCAACAAAATAGTATGCCTTTACCTACAGAAACAGATATATCACAGTATGAAGGTAAGTTAGTTGTGCTTAATTATACTTCTCCTACTGATAGCAACGTACTATGTTTCCATTCATATGTTCTAATAGGCAATGCTTCTGCAGGATATACCTGGAAACTGTTAGATGAAACTCAGATTAATATTTCAGATTCCATTATTTCTCCTGTTGACTGGGCAATAGATCAATACTTCGGAGGTGACGGTGGTACCATCCTCTGGAGTGGGGATATTGGTTTGATAGAAAACTGTACTTTCATAGATTCCAACTCCGCTCGTCGTGGTGGTGGAGCATACATGACCGGTTGTGACAATGTAACCTATATCGATTGTTACTTTGAAAACTGTACTTCAGGTACCAACGGTGGAGGAGTAGACTGGTTGGCTGGTGCTAACTACGGTAAGATTTACAACTGTATATTCAACAATACAAGAGCTGCACGTTCAGCCGGTGCAATCTACTACGACGGTTGGTATGGTGACATGCAAAACATCACAATCATCAATACCCAATCATGGGGTGGAGCTTTAAAACAAAGTAAAGATAAAAGAGTAAATTATGCCGGTTGGGATTCCAGTCACTGGGATACCAACACTACCGGTGGTGATGCTGGTGCTATCATGTACACCGGTTCATTCATTAATGTTTACAATGTCACATTCACTAACTGTAACGCTTCAGGTCGTGGAGGTGCAGTGTTCTTGCAGGATAACCATAATGTGACATTTGATTTATGTACATTTGAAAATAACATTGCATCAGGTACTGCAAAAAATACATTTATTAATGATACAGACATAGGCAGTGGCCTTAACACTTGGTTAACCGGTTATGGTGGTGCAATTGCATTTGATTTAGGTGCAACCAACGGAACAATTAAAAACTCCAAATTCAATAACAACACTGCTATACGTCTTGGTGGAGCAATCAGTTTCGGTAAAGGTTCATCAAATGCCTTTGTATTGAATTCCACATTTGACGATAACACTGCATACCGTTCTGGTGGAGCAATTTCATGGGATGGTACAAACGGTAATATGAAAGATTGTACATTTAGAAATAACTCTGCATTAGGTACAGATATCAATCGGGATATTATTGATATAACTAGTCTTGACCAATTAAAATATAATGGAACTGAGAAACCTCCTGGTGCTCCTGCTGGAGGTAAGGGAATTTATATTCAGTATCAAGGACATAATCCAACAACCAATCGTAGCGCTAATTATACTATGTATGTATACATTGGTACAGAATGGAATGCAATAGAATTCACAACCGAAACAGGACCATCTACTGTTGATTGGGCTACCGATGAGTACTTCGGTGGAAACGGTGGTACCATCTTCTGGAGAGGAGATGTAGGTCTTGTTGACAACTGTACTTTCATAGATTCCAACTCCGCTCGTCGTGGTGGTGGAGCATACATGACCGGTTCTGACAATATCACATTCCAAAACTCCAAATTCATAAACTGTACTTCAGGTACTAACGGTGGAGGTCTTGACTGGTTAGCCGGTGCAAACTACGGTAAAGTAATCAACTGTACATTTGATCATACCCGTGCAGCTCGTTCAGCCGGTGCAATCTACTATGACGGTGACTATGGTAGAATGGAAAATATTATTATTAACAATACTAGAGCTCATGGCGGAACATTAGATAAAAGCAAAGACGGAAGAGTTAATTATGCCGGTTGGGATTCAAGTCACTGGGACACTAACACTACCGGTGGAGATGCCGGTGCAATCATGTTTACAGGTGACCATGAATATGTTTACAACATTACTTTCATAAACTGTTCTGCTGATGGTCGTGGAGGAGCAGTCTTTTTACAGGATAATGAAAATATTACATTTGATTTATGTACTTTCATTGGAAATGAAGCATACGGTAATGCAACTAACACATGGCCAGATTACACTAAGGAAAGAAATGATGCTAATCTGAATACTAAAGTTGATTATAAACTCACAGGTCACGGTGGAGCTATTGCATTTGATATAGGTGCTCATAGTTGTACAATCAAAAACTCTGAATTTAACTATAACTACGCTCGTCGTGACGGCGGTGCAATCAACATTGCAGAAAATTCATTTAATTTCACAATCGAAAATTCAATATTCAACAATGACTCTACTGGAGATGACGGTGGAGCAATCAACTGGGAAGGTGACGTAGGTCTTGTTAAAAACATCACATGTTATAACTGTGTAGGTGTAGCTTTCGATGATAAGGTAACTGGATCATCCACCTCAAAAGGAGGAACCATCTGTGTAACTGGTGACAATATTACAATTACAGAATCCAAATTCACTTTAGGTACCGTATATTACAACAAAGGTAAACTCAATGAAACAGATGCCGGTGCAATATTCATTACAGGTGAAAACACTACAGTTTCACACTCATTATTCGACAGATGTTATTCACCTAACCACGCAGGTGCGATTAAGGTAATCGGTAATAAGACTATAATTGACAATTGTACTTTTGTAAGTTGTAATGCAACTGAAGAAGGAGGAGCATTATATGTACAAGGATTGGACTGTAAACTATATAATTCCACTTTCAGAAATATCATTGCAGGTGATGATGGAGGTGCAATCATATGGACCGGTGCAAGAGGTATGATATATAATTCCACTTTCACAATTACACATGCTGTTGGAATGAAAGGACACCATTCCAAAGGAGGTTCAATCAATCTTATTGGTGCTAACTCTACAGTTTCAAAATCCAAATTCGAAATGGTTTCTACTATTGTAGCTGGTGGAGCTATTTATGCTACAGGCGATAATATCAACATTACAGATTCAACATTCAGCAAATGTAATGTAACTATGAAAGATGAAACAGGTTATATTTATGGTGGAGGAGCCATTTTTGTTGAAGGTGTCAATTCTTTAATTTCAAATTGCACATTCAAACAAACCCATGCCCAAGAAGGGGGTGTTGTATATATTCATGGTAATAATGCAACAATTGATAATTCAACATCAATGATGTCTTACGCTAAAACTGGTGGAGCAGTTTACATACAGGGTAACCATGCGGTAATTAATAATTCTGATATATCAATGACTAATGCATCTGGTTCTGGTGGTGCAGTATATATTGTAGGTAGTAATGCAACTATTGAAAATTCAAACTTCAACAATACTATTGCAAAACTAGGGTCTTCTTACATTTCACTTGGTAGTAATTACCCCTCCAAAATAAAACCTAATGAAGAGAATACTAATGTTGGTGGTGCAATATTTATTGGAGGTAATAATGCTAATATTATTGGTTCCAACTTTACAAATTCAGCTGCGGCTGCTGGAGGTATTATTTACTTGAAAGGTGACTATTGTAATATTTATAATTCCTCATTAGATCAAGGTTATTCTTTTTATGATGGTGGTGCTTTTTATTCTACAGGTATATATTCTAGTGTTTATTATTCCAATTTTACAAATAATGTTGCTAAATCCGATGGTGGAGCTCTCTTCTGGCTTGGATCTAAATACAATTATGTAATCGGTTGTATTTTTGATAATAACACCGCTCTTGCGGATCCGGGACATGATACTAAAGGTGGAGGAGCCATCTACTTCTCAGAAAATGGTGAATATTGCGGTATAAAAGATTCTAAATTCTTCCATAATTCAGCCCAGGCTGATAAAACAAAGGCTGATGGTGGGGCTATTTTATGGGATAAAAGTTCTCATATTTATCTTGACGGATGTCTTTTTGATAGTAATTTTGTCACATCTAAGTCTGATAATTGGATACAAGGAGGAGTAATGTATGCAAGACCGAATAATAATTTTACTATTTCTAACTGCGTATTCCAAAATTGCTGGTCTAAAAGGGAAGCCGGTGCATTATACTTGCAGAATGGTGGAACTGTAGGAATTCATTTAATCAACAATACATTTATAAATAACACTGCTTACGGTAATAAAGTGACTAATGATAATGACCTTGGTGGTGGAGCAGTTTTAGTAAAAAGTGCTTCTGGTTCGTTCACAATGATAAATTCCACATTCATAAACAATACTTCGAACTATGGTGGAGGGATTGTTTTCCATTCAGTTAATGGTGGTACTATTACTATGACCAATGCTACTTTTGATGGCAATAAAGCCACATTTGGGGATCAAAATTGCGGCCAAGGTGGTGGTATATGGACTAAAATTAAGATTACTGTGAATAATATCACATTTTCCAATGGTGAGGCTGCACATAAAGGTGGAGGCCTATATATTTCTAATAATGCTGAAATGGTATATACTAATTTAACTTTCATAAACAATACTGCAATCAACGGTGGAGGATTATACTGGAGTAGAAGTGCTACAATTGACGGCATGAATTTTATAAATAATTCTGCAGAACTGGGTGGTGCTATATATATCCCTACTGGCAGTAATAATGTTTTAAATTGTAATTTCTCAGGCAATTCTGCAAATCAGGGTGGTGCTATTTATGCTGTCGGTGGAAATATAATTATTTCAAAAAATAATTTCACTAATAATCGTGCTGCTATGGAAGGTGGTGCTATTTACCTTCCTTATTCTACTTCTAATGTTGTTGATGTATCTTATTCAGTTTTCATAGGAAACAATGCTACTCGAGGTGGTGCAATATTTTCTGGAACCAAATATGATGCTAGTAAGTATATTCATGATTGTAATTTCACTGACAATATTGCTACTATGGCTGGTGGTGCTATTTATATTGAAAATACTCAATTGATTAAAAATTGTAATTTCGATGCAAACAAAGCTACTACTGGAGATGGTGGTGCTGTTTATGTCCAAGAAGGTGTAACAGGAGTAAAAATCGAAGATTCAACATTTACAAATTCACATGCATACAACGGAGGTGCTGTTTATTATGGAGGTACTACTAATATAAATAATGGTCTTAAAATAATAGATTCCACTTTCATCAAAAACATTGCGGATTATAATGGTGGTGCTATCTTATATGTCACCAATAATGGAATTAATAACTATAGGGATTATAATAACTTTGATGGAATTGGAATTATTTCACAAACCGGTAAAACTACTGTCAAAACAAACGTAACAAAAGTCGAAATTATTACTACTTCATTATTTGAAGATAATATTGATTACAAGTTACTCCTTAGAGTTATTTCTGATAGGGAAACTCCTTTCATTGCGGTTTACCTTGATAATCCTAGAGACTGGAGATCTAATAAACTCAGGTTTGTTGTGAATTTAACCAATGCAACTACTCATGAAGTAATCCAGTCTGTAGTTGTAAATGCATCTAACTATGATACTCACTACAGAGACGGAATGTTATATGTAGCTTTCAGTAATCTTATAATGAATGAAACCTATAACATCACTGCTTCATTTGAAGATATTGATTACATGTATAAACAGAATTCTACAATGGCTCAGGCTCACGGTGAAGTTATAGGTGAGTTCAAACTCCTTCAAAGATTAATCGAGGATGCTATTGATCGTGGAGACAGCGAAATTGTTTTAAACAGGACTTTCACTTTCACTCCGCTTTACAATGGCAAACACGATAATATGGATGACAGATGCATTAATTTAACACATATCAATCGTCCATTCACAATTCGCGGTGAAGGTTGGCGTATTGATGCAGCAGGATATTCCAGAATATTCTATATTACCTCTCCAAATGTTACAATTGATAATGTTGTATTGGTTGGAGGTAATGCTAGTGGTGAATATGGTGATTCTATGTATCATGACGGCGATATTGGAGGAGCTATATATTGGGCTGGAGCAAACGGTACTATCTCAAATTCACTTATTGAACAAAACAATGCAAACCTCGGTGGAGGAATCTATTATAATGCTACCGCTCCAGATTGTCAGATTATAAACACAAGATTTGTAAAAAACAATGCTGTTACTCATGGTGGAGCTATTGACTGTAACGCTTCCAGAATGGGATTATATAATACTACATTCACTGACAACTATGCATATATCGGTGCTGCTTTATGTAGGGAAATCAATGCTACTGACGGTAAAGGTAAAAACAATACATTCACAGGCAACCACGCTGAATATGCAGGTGCTGCTCTTGCATGGATAAATGCAACACACATTTCCATTGACACATACTACTTCTACAATAACTATGTAGGTTACAGTGGAGGTGCAATTTATGTCGGTGAAGGCAGTAAAAACTGTGAAATATTGAATTGTGTATTCGATAACAATTGGGTAGAAAATGAGAGTGACGGTCATGGTGGTGCTATTGAATGGTATTCCGAAAAAGGAACTGTATATAATTCAGTATTTTCTAACAACCATGCATATGATGGTGGTGCAATTTATGTAGGAAGTGGTTCCGGTGAAATTAATGTTACCAAATCCACATTCACTGATAATTATGCAAGCACTCTTGGTGGTGCAATCAGTATTGCAGCTTCAGCTGTTACTTTAAACGAATCTAATTTCTACAATAACAAAGCTATTAAAGGCGGTGCATTATATGTTGGTGGTAATGGTACTGACAATTACATCTATTCATCTGTTTTCGAAGGAAATACAGCTATAGGTGTTGAAGGTGAAATGAGTGGTCTTGGTGGAGCTATTGATTGGGTTGCTTCTTCAGGTACTATTATTGATACCAGATTTACCAGTAACTATGCTGATTATGGTGGTGGAGTATACTTTGGTGGAAAATCAAACGAAAGTACAATTAAAAACTGTATATTCGAAGACAACCAGGCTAAATATAATGGTGGTGCTATTGACTGTAATGCATCCAAGATGTATTTATCAAACACAGTATTTGATGGCAACATTGCACAATTCGGTGCTGCTTTATGTAGGGAAACCAATGCAAAAAGCGGTTCCGGTGAAAATAACACTTTCAAAAATAACCATGCAATTGTAGCTGGTGCCGCTTTAGGATGGATGGGATCTATTGGTATTAAGATTACCAATTACACTTTCATCAACAACTCTGCTGATGTTGCAGGTGGAGCCATCTATGTAAGTCCTACAAGCCACAACTGTTCCATTATTGACTGTAACTTTGAAGATAACTATGTGACCAATAAGACAAACTGCTGGTCTGGTGGTGAATCATTCAGTTGGATTGCATGGGATGGTAACGATATGACTTTCAGTACTGACTATAGCGATAACTCTTCTAAAATCTCAACATTTAAGATTGATGTTCTTGAAACTATATATTATTATAATGATGCAGAAGACCTTGATACTCTGTTAGGTACTGGTGGAGCAATGACCATTCTAGCATCCAATGCTACAATTACAAACACCAAATTCACAGGAAACAGTGCAAGATTAGGTGGAGGTATATATGTAGGTGCTAACTCCGGTAGTACAAACATAAATAATACTGTATGGAGAGCTAACGTTGCTTCCCAGCGTGGTGGAGCTATCAACCTGCACGCTTCTGCTGTTCACATTGATGAAGGCAAATTCTATGACAACATTGCTATAAACGGTAGTGCAGTGTATGTTGGTGGTGTCGGTACAGAAAACAAAATACATGAATCAATATTCGATGGAAATATTGCAACAGGCTATGGTGCAGGTATTTATTGGATTGCACATGAAGGTGAAATTATTAATTCCAAATTCATAAGAAATGCTGCTGAATACGGTGGAGGAATCTACTTAAATGGAAAATCCCATAATACTAACATTACAAATACAACATTCAGTTACAATAATGCTACCAAAAACGGCGGTGCTATAGAATGTAATGCATCCAACATCGGAATCTACAACCTTACATTTGATCATAACTATGCCGGTGAATACGGTGCAGCTTTATGTAGGGAAATTAATGCAACCAGTGGTCACGGTACTCATAACACTTTCATAGCTAACCATGCAGGAATCTCAGGTGCAGCTCTTGCATGGATGGGTGTGAAAAATATTCACATTATAGACTACACTTTCACTGACAATACTGCTGAATCATCAGGTGGAGCTATATTTATTGGTGAAGGCAGTAACAATGACATAATTGAAAACTGTACATTTGAAGGAAACCATCTGACCAATTTGACTGTTGACCACAATGGTGGTGCTATTGACTGTAGAGGTGAAAATCTAACAATTGACTATGTTGAATTTACAAACAACGGAGCATATACTGGTGGTGCAATCTATATGGGTTCCCATTCTAAAACCATTCGCATATTCGATTCCAACTTCACTGAAAACTATGCTATAGGTGATGGTGGTGCTCTTGGATTGAAAGCCGAATCTTTATCTATCAATAATACTAATTTCATATCCAACACTGCAGGACGTCACGGTGGTGCAGTATATGCCGGTGGTAATGGTACAAATAATACAATCCATTATGCCTTATTTGAATCTAACACTGCAGGTGATCACGGTGGTGCTATCAACTGGCTTGCATCAGCAGGTGTTTTCGAATACATCAACTTCACAAAAAATAGTGCAGAATATGGTGGAGGAATCTACTTAAATGGTGTTTCAAGTAATTCCACATTAAACACTATTATCTTTAAAGAAAACAGAGCTACCAAAAACGGTGGTGCTATTGACTGTAATGCAACTAGGATGGGTCTTTCCAATGTCCAGTTCATATCAAATTATGCAGGTGAGTATGGTGCTGCATTATGTAGGGAAGCTAACGCTACCGGTGGTTTCGGTGGTAACAACACATTCATTTCAAACCATGCGGATATTGCAGGTGCGGCTCTTGCATGGTTAGGTGTAGGTGGAATCAACATTAACAATTACACATTCATCAACAACACTGCATACTCTTCCGGTGGAGCAATCTACGTAAGGGGAGACAGTCCAAACTGTAAAGTGCGCAACTGTTACTTCGACAACAACTATGTGACTGATGTAAGAAACGGTCAGGGTGGAGCTATCGACTGGCTAGGAGACCATGGATATATATACAATACTACCTTCGAAAATTCATTTGCTGTAAACGGAGGTACCTTATATGTAGGTATTAACTCAACCGATATGAACATTACAGATTCATTGTTCACTGGTTCACGTGCTATAGGTGAAGGAGGTTCTGTTGTTTTATATGGTGACAATGTAAATATTATCCGAACAAACTTCACATATTCCATAGGTTTAGTGCGTGGTGGAGCAATCTCAGCCTACCAGGCACACAATATAACAGTTGTTGACTGTATATTTGACCACACTGTAGGTGCAGGTTATGTCGATCCATCTAATGTCACATATGGTGACGGTGGTGCAATATACTTAAAAGACGGAAGCAACCTCAATATAACCAATGTGAAATTCACGGATGTTGAATCCCATGCAATGGGAACAGTAACAGTCATAAACTGTAGTAATTCAGGAATATACAATTCAACATTCAGTGGCATGTTTGCTTTTGCACATGGTGGATGTGTAGCCTGGATTAACTCAACTAATGTTACTGTTGACACATGTAATTTCCTCGATTCCGGTGCATCTTATAATGGTGGTTCAATCTTTTTCAATAATACTGATGCGGTTGTTAAAAATTCATTGTTCAACAACACTTCAACTCCATGGGGTAATGGTGGAGCAATTTACATAAACGGTAATGTAACTGTTGACAACTCTACATTTGTCGGATATTCCGCATCATTAGATAACGCAGGTGCAATATATCTTCATGCCGGAAATTCAACCATAAGCAACTCTTCATTCAATGGTAAAAATGCTATATGGGTGGCTAAAAATGCTAATGTAACCATAATTGAAATCAATATTACAGGTAAAAATCCAAATGATGATTTAAAATATCTTGTAGATTCATATGACTCTGAAACCAATCCTGTATTCTATGCAGTATGGAATGATGGTCACTTATATCTTAAAGGAAATAATTTCGATTATGTATCATTCAACAATGGAACAATCTGGTCTCAGACTTATGTTTACATGTTAAGCAATGAGACTTATAACATCACCTGGATGGATGAGTTTACATTCTGGGCTGAAATTCTAGATGATACTCAGGACAATCACATTATCTCTGTAAGTTCATTATATGCTACAAACGATGTATATCAAGAAGGAGGAGGTACTGCTTATCCACTGAAATATAATAGGGTTAAAGTTCCTAACGCATATTATCAAGGTGCTTTCCATCTCAAGCCTAACGATCCAAATCTCAAGAAATATGAATATAAGAACGGTACTGTAAATGTTAAAATGCCTTTAAACTTGAATGTAACTTATGAAATTGTTGGCGATCAAGTAAAAATCACTGCTCAGTTATCTCCTGAATCTAAGAGTAACTTCACTCTTCAAGATAACCATTTATACTTCAAAATAAATGATAAAGAATATTACCCTGTTCTTTTAGAATGTAATTCCACTCGGGAAGGTCATTTCCTGACTTGGGTATTGGCTGTCGGAAAAGATGTATTGAATAATCTGTCTGCAGGACATTACAAAGTAACTGCATATCATCCTGGAGATGAAGTTCACTGGAATGTTACAAGTTCCGCAGAATTCAACTTCGATAAACGTCAAACATGGATTAAGATTGTTATTGAAAATAGTGTTTATGGAGTATATCCTCTTGCAAATATTACCACAAACGGTAACGGAACTGTAATGTTAAGCATGAATGGTAGAACCGAAAGATATGACTTGTCTAAATCTAAAAACGCTACCTGTAAAGATGGAATCTACACTCTATTAGTAAGATTCGACGCTTTATATGCTCCTGGCAACTACACAATGAGTGCGGTTTATGAGGCAGATGATTATTATGAATATGCACTTAACGATACAAGCTTTGAAATATTTAAACGTAATGTGACAATAAGTGCAGAAGGAATGGACATAGTATTCTGGGATGTTGAATATATCAATGCAACATTACGCATCATAGTCCGTGAAGGTGAAACAGTCAACACTACCGCGCTTCAACCTATTTCCGGATATGTTACAGTTTACGTTGGTCCTGGTCAAGAATTTGCGGCTAAAATAATAGACGGTGTAGCCCAATTTGCAATTCCTAACTTGTTCAGTGATGAATATAAGAATATTAAAGTCAACTATGAAGGAGATTACTTCTATAATGGAAACGTGACTTATATCAATTTCACAGTAGGTCCAACTGGCAACTTCACTGTTGATGTAAAAGTTGACAATATCACTTACGGTGAAAATGCGACAGTCCGTGTAAAAGTACCAAGTCTGGCTGATGGAAATGTGACCATCTATGTTGACGGCATTAAATGGGGAACAGTAAACCTCACTGATGGTACTGCTGAATTAGGAAACATAACAGGATTAGCCGGTGGAGACCATGTTGTTAATGTAACATACAATGGTGGCAGATATTATGCTGCTAAAAACAGTACTAATGTCATATTCAATGTTGCTAAAAAATCCGACTGGAAAATGACAATAAGATCTACTCAGGCACCATACGGTGAAAATACAACTATTACAATATTAACTGACCCTTATAATGTGGCAGGTAAAAACGTAACAATTACAATAGACGGTAAAAAATATGTTGTAAATCTGACTAACGGTGTTGCTAATTTGACTTTAAACAACCTTTCAGCCGGTACATATCTTTCATCTGTAGAATATGCAGGTGATACTAATTATTCATACATGATGCAAAAGTTCAACCTGAACATTGTTAAGGCAACCCCTACAGTAACCCTGACTCAGGATGGTACAAACGTCATAGCTACTGTCAGCGGAAATGTTACAGGTAATGTCACATTCAACATCCATGGTGAATCTTATACCATAAACCTTGTTGACGGTAAGGCTACATTACTACATAACCTGACTCCTGGAAATACCATTGTTGTAGTCGAGTATAATGGTGATAAGAATTATACCAAAGCGTTCGGATGGAATACATTTGGCATTGACCAATACGTAACTCCTATAAATGCAACTCCTACCAACATTACATATGGTGAAAATGAAATAATCAATGTGACTGTAAATAAAACAGCTACAGGATATATTGTAATCAATATTGGCGGTAATAGACACTTGCTTCCATTAGAAAACGGAACTGCCCTATTCAATATTTCCGGTTTAGCTCCTGGAAAATATGAAAACATTACAGTAACATACAGTGGTGACGATAACTTCAAGAGAGTTGCAACAAACATCAGCTTTAAAGTTGACCCAACTGACAAGTATAAAATTGATGTAAAAGTAGATGACATCTCATACGGTCAGAATGCTACTGTCAGAGTATTGGTAGCAACTGATGCTGTTGGAAACGTGACAATCAGCATAGACGGAAAAGTCATTAAAACCGTAAATCTGACAAATGGTGTTGCCACATTGGATGTTGAAGGATTGGCCGGTGGAAACCATGTTGTAAATGTGACCTACAACGGCGGTCCAAGATACGCTCCTAAAAATAACGGAACTACATTTAAAGTAAATCCAGCATCCTGGAAAGTCAACATAACTGAAGTGGACTACAGGCCATACGGTCAAACCACAACAATCAACATTACAAACATACCTTCCGATTTCACAGCTAAGAATTTAACTATAAAAATCGATGGCGTTTCATATGTTGTTCCTATTGTTGACGGTAAAGCTTCCTTAAAATTAAGCAATCTTTCTGCAGGTTCACATTCAGGATTAGTTGTTTATGCAGGCGATGCTAACTACAGTGCAATTTCACAAGTGTTCCGCCCTAACATTCCTCAAGCAAAATCTACAATCACATTGGAAGAAGTTAACGGAGATATAGTTGCTACTGTAAGTGGAGTCAATGCTACCGGTAATGTGACATTCTATGTAAACGGTGCGGAATACACAATTGACCTCACTTCCCAGAGAACTGCAACATTAACAAAAGATCACTTAAGTTTCGGAATCAATGGTATTGTGGCAATTTATAATGGTGATAAGAATTACACTTCCGCAAGAACCGTTGAAAACTTCACTATCGATAAAATACCTACTGACTTAACTGTTGTTGCAGCTCCGGATATTGCTTACCTCAGTCAAAATACAAGAATCACTGTAACAATGGAGAATGTAACTAAAGGTAAAGTATTAATTGAAATCAATAATAATTATAACTACACTGTTGAAATTAAAGATGGTATTGCAGTATTGGATGTAGTCTTACCTGTCGGAGACTACACAGTTAAAGCATATTACTTCGGCAATTCAACTCACGAAGCATCCAATAAATCAGGCAATGCTTTCAAAGTCCTTGATAAAACAACTCCAGTAATTAATATCACTGTTCCTAGTGACGTTAAAGTTGGTCAAACTGTTGAGATTCCTGTTTCATCCAACGGCTACAACTTTACCGTATGGATTAATGGTGTAAAACAAACAATAACCAAGGGTAAAATAACTTATGCTGTAACTGAAGCTGGAATTTACACAATCTATGCAAATACAACTGAAAACGATACTTATTACAGTGTTGAAAGAACTGAAATATTCGAAGCATTCAAAACCAATGCTACCTTAATCATATCTGAAATTGGAACCATCTATGTTGGAGATGAAATCACAATTACATTAACTACCGGCATTACTGATGGTGAAATAACAATTAAAGTTGATGATACTGTAATTGGTGCTGACGGTAAATTCACTCCATTGCTTGAAGGCAAATACACAATCACTGTCGTATCCAAAGAAACCGGAAAATATTATGAAGGATTCAACTCAACAGTATTCACTGTAATCAAACGTAACTCACAAATAAATGTAACCGCTACTGGAGCGGTTGTTGGAGACAATGCTACAATCACTGTAAAAACTTATGCTAATGCTACAGGATATGTAACTGTAAATGTAAACGGTACAAACTACACAATCCCATTAAATAATGCTGGTGAAGGTTCACTTCAAATCCCTGGTCTTGGAAATGGAACTTACATGGTCAATGTTACCTACTTAGGTGATGATCAATATAAACCAAGCACAAACAGTACCACATTTGAAATGACTAAAGTAAATGCTACAATGACTATTTCAGTCAGTGACATTACTTACCGTGAGTCAGCAAATATTACAGTAACAATTACTCCTGGAGCTACCGGATACATTACAATCAGAGTAAACAATACAAGAACTGTCACTTTACCTATTGTCGAAGGTAAAGTTAACTGGATTGTATCCGGCTTAGGAGCTAACAACTACACTGTTTGGGCTAACTACTCCGGTGACGGTAAATATAACATTAACAATACTGATAAAGTTAACAAATCATTTGAAGTTAAAAAAGCAGATCCTGATTTATCCGCTATAGTCGAAGGAGTTGTTTATCAAAACGCTACTGTAAAAATCTTCATTGATAAAGAAATTCATGGAAAAGTGGTAAATGTCACTGTCAATGGAGCATTATATCCAAACGTTTCCGTTGATGAAGAATTCATAGCCCAAGTTCTCAATGAATACAGACCTTACACAGTCATTGTGGAATATGGCGGCAACGAAAACTTCACTGATGATAGAGTACAACTATCATTCACTCCTTCAAAGATTACTAATTATGGACTTACTGTGTATGGAATGAATATCACTGTTGGTGATGAGGAGATTATCACTGTTGAAGTTCCAAACCATGCTGATGATGTGGTTATTTGGGTAAATGGAGCTAAATTCAGAAACACTTCATTCTCAGGCAATAAAGCCACATTTAATATAACTGGCTTAAACCTTAAACAAGGAATTTACACAGTTACTGCTACAGTAAATGATACTGAAATTGATCATATTAACTTCACAGCACTGTTCACTGTAAGCAAAACTTACCCTACAATGAACATTACTGTATTTAATAATGAAAGCATCTATGTCGGCGACACAGTAAAAGTTGTTGTAAGTGTTCCTAAGGATGTAACTGAAAGTGTAACTATTGAAATTAATAATATTAAATTAACTAACAAGACCGTAAATGGAAATGCAACATTCTACATCCCATCCATAACTTACGGCAATAAGACTGTTGTTGCGGTATATGTCGGTGATGATAAATACTATTACAACTCAACTACTGCTAACTTCACAGTCAGCAAACGCAACTCACAAGTAAATGTGTCTGCTACTGGCGATAATGTTGGAGGTAAGGCTACAATTACTGTTCAAGTACAAAGTAATGCTACCGGATATGTTACTGTTAATGTTAACGGTACAAATTACACTATTGCTTTAAACAGTACTGGTGCAGGTTCAGTAAATATAACTGGTCTTGGAAACGGAACTTACTATGTATATGCTACTTACCTTGGTGATGATCAATACTTGCCGAGCACTAATGTGACTGAAACATTTGATATGATTAAGGTTGTTCCTGTAATCAATATTGCTGTTGGTAATGTAACTTATGGTTCTGATACGGTTATTGTTGTTACAGTTCCTGGTGCAACCGGAAATATTACTATTAAGATTAATGATACCGATAAAGGTGAATTCACTCTTGTAAATGGTAAAGTCACCTATAATGCTGGTATTTTAGGTGTTGAAAATTACACTGTTTATGTATCATACAAAGGTGATGACAAATACGCTACTGGTAGTGCTGATAAGGACTTTAATGTGACTAAAGCAACTCCTTATATTACAATTGATTGCGCCCCTGTTGATGCTAATACTAATGCTACTGTTACAGTCACAATCAATAGTGATGCTTCAGGCAGTTTAAATATCACAGTCAATAATAAGAATTACACTGCTTCTATTCTTGGTGGAGTGGCTAGTTTTACTGTTGATAAATTGCCTGTTGGTAAATATGACATTGTTGCTAATTACGCTGGTGATGCTAACTACACTGCTAGAGTCAATGAAACTCTTATAGATGGTTTAGAAGTAATTAAAGTTCAATATTATGAGATGAATGTGTCTGCAGTTGATGTGCATGTTGGTGAAAATACTACTATTACTGTCCATGTTCCTAAAGATGCTACTGGTAATGTTACTGTTTGGGTAAATGGTACTCAAATAATCAATTCAACTATTGTTGATGGTGTTGCAACAGTTCAACTTAACAAAACCATTTCAGGCAGATATGTTGTAAATGCTACTTTAAGTGATAAGAAATATGCTAATCAAACTGTCTACACTGCTTACTGGGTATCTAAAGTTGACATTCCAATAGTTATTACTGTAGTTAATGAAGATAACATTAAAGTTGGAGATACTGTAAAAGTTGTTGTAAGTGTTCCTAAGGATGTAACTGAAAGTGTAACTATTGAAATTAATAATATTAAATTAACTAACAAGACCGTAAATGGAGATGCAATATTCTACATCCCATCCATAACTTACGGCAATAAGACTGTTGTTGCTGCATATGTCGGTGATGATAAATACTATTACAACTCAACTACTGCTAACTTCACAGTCAGCAAACGCAACTCACAGGTAAATGTAACTGTCACTTCACCTATTGAAGTTGGAGACAACGCAACAGTTACCGTTAAAACTTATGAAAACGCTACCGGTTATGTGATTGTAAATGTTGATGGAAACAACTACACAATCAACTTGACTGATGGTGAAGGATCAATTGAAATCAGCGGTCTTAAGAATGAAACTTACAAGGTAAATGTAACTTACATTGGAGATGACCAATACCTTTCAAGCATTAATGCTACTCAATCAATTAAAGTTAACAAAGTTGACTCAAGCATTAATTTAACAGTATCTGACAATGGAATTATTGCTAATGGAAGTGATGTCAACATAACTATAAAAGCTCCTGCAGATGTAACAGGCAAAGTAACTGTAACTGTAACAGGTGCGGAAACTGTCAAAACATACACTGTATATGTAAATGATGGTGAAGGAATATTACATCTTGACAGTCCTGCTATTGGAACATACACAGTAACTGCTGTATACCTTACAAACGACAAATATAAGCAAAGCACTAATGATACTTCATTTGAAGTGTTCTCAACCAGCGGAGCATTAAATGTCGACTCACTTACTGTTGCTGTAAATGTGCATGGCCAAATCACAGTAACAATTGGTGAAGACCATGCAGGTGATGAAGTAACAATCATTGTAACCGGTGCCAACGGTGAAGTAATCAAACAAAATGCTACATTCACCTATGCTGAAGGTGTAAGTACCGCAACTCTTGATACCGGTTTATTAGATGCAGGAAGCTACGATGTAACTGCAATATACAAAGAAATAGACGGAACCAAAACTACTGTACACAGAGGTACAAGTGCATTCAATGTATACAAATTAGCTTCCCAAATTACTATAAAAGAACTCAATGCCACAATATTTGTTGGCGAAACTGAAAATATTACACTTGCTATTGAATTGGATGAAAACCATAAAGGCGGAGACATTTCAGTATGGGTAAATGGTGTTGAATACACTACAACCACTTCAGAACTTGTAGTAAGAATACCTAACCTGAATGCTGATGACTATAATGTTAAAGTGGTCTACCATGGAAACGAATGGTACAATGAATCAAGTACAACCGGTTCATTCAAAGTGGTTAAAAACCCAACTCCAATCACAGTTGAAGTAACCAACTCCACTTTCGATTCAGTTGAACAAATCAATGTAACAGTTCCTGCTGGTGTATCCGGTCAAATATTATTAGACATCGATGGCCAACATTACTACGCTAATGTAACTGCCACAGGACTTGCACAATTCAACATTACTGGCCTTGAAGCAGGTGAACACAAATTTAATGTAACTTATATCGGTAATTACAAATACTTGGCTAACAATACCAATGCTACTCTTACTGTATCTAAATTAAATGCAACTGGTATTGCGGTCAGTGTTGATAATATTACATATGGTCAAAAAGCTAACATTACTGTAACTGTTCCTGATGGAATTACCGGCAATGTTACAATTAAACTTAATGATACTAATAATAGACAAATCACATTACCTGTCTATGATGGTAAAGTCAACTGGATTGTTGAAAACCTTGCCGGAGGAGTTTACGCAGTTAATGTGACTTATAATGGAAACAATAAATATAATGTGAACAGTACAATATCCACTAAATTCAGAGTCAATAGGGCTGATCCTATTGTTGAATCTTCTGCAACTGCTATCGTTGATAAAAACGGAGAAATTGTTGTTTATATTAAACCTGGAGTATATGGTGGAGTCATAATCGATAATGAACAAGTAGTTGTTACAGGTCTTGATAAAGAATATACTAAGACAATTGAATCTGGAATTGTTACAATAGTAACTGATACTCCTTTAGAATACAGAGAATACACATACATAGTAAAATACTCTGGTGATGAAAACTACACTGGTTTCGAAAAATCATTCACATTCACTCCGGATAAAGTCACAGATTATGAATTAAATATAACTGCTGAAGATGTTGAAGTTGATAATTTAACTAACATTACTGTTAATGTACCTGACGATGCTAGTGGTAAAGTCATTGTAGGTATTAACGGTACAAATTACACTGCCACTATTAAAGATGGTAAAGCTATATTCAATAATCAAACTGGCTTGCCTGTTGGCAAATATAATATTACTGCTTACTTCGGCGATGATAAATATGTTAATAAAACCGCTACTGGTGTATTCTACATTAATAAACATGAAACTCCAATAACTATTGATGTTGGCGATATTAAAGTTGGAGATACTGCTGTAATTAATGTTACTGCTCCTGGTGATGTTTTAAATGATGTTTATATTGAAATTGATGGTGTGAAATATGCTGCTAGTGCTGTAAGTGATGGTAAAGCAGTATTCAAAGTACAAATATTATCTAATGGTACAAGAACTGTTGTTGCTACTTATGATGGTGGAAATAAATACAAATTCAACTCCACTACTGCTAACTTCACAGTTGTTAAAAACAACTTAACAATCACTGTCCAGAATATTGATGATATTATTTATGTTGGCAGTCCTGTAACAATTACTGCTAACTTGAATGAGACTGTTACAGGTGAAGTGGTATTCAATATTAATGGCATCAATTATAATGTGCATGTAGATAATGCAGATAGTGCTTCTTATACATACACTCCTCTCAATAATGCTACCTTGACTGTTGTTGCCACATTCATGGGTAATGATAAATATAATAGTAATGCATCTAATGAAAAACAATTTATAGTAAATAGAACCCCTACAAGTATTCAAGTGACTTTCAATTCTCCAATTATTACATCCGGTGATGATGCATATGTCATTATTACTATGGATCCTTCCATTAATGCTAATGTGGTTTTATATCATGGAGATAAACCTTATGATGTTGCTGTTGTGAATGGTGAGGGAAGATATGTAGTTAGTAATTTGGCTAGTGGTATTCAAACATTTACTGCAGAATTTGCCGGTGATGATAAATATGCAAATAGCACTTCAGAACCTGCATATCTGGCAGTAAATATGATTAGCACTAAATTAAACATTACACTTGATAAGGAATCTATAAATGTCGGTGAAAATGCTACAGTTAGTATTGTTTTAAATCAATCTATTAATGCTATTGTTACCCTTAAAATTAATGGACATAACAATACTGTTGGACTTGTTAACGGTAAAGGTAGTCTGACCTTAACTGATTTGGCTAATGGTACTTACATCATTACTGCAGTATTTGCCGGCGATGATAGATACAATCAAACCATTTCAAATAACGTAATCTTAAAAGTTAATAAGATTATCACTGACATTAATGCAACTGTTAAAGTTCCTGTAACCTATGGCAATGATGCACTGGTTACTGTTGAATTGAATGTCACCATCAATGCTACAGTTAGATTGAGCGTTGACGGCAAAGAATATAATGTTGCTTTAGTGGATGGTAAAGGTATATTCAACGCTTCCGGATTAAATAGTGGCGATCATACAGTTAATGTGGTATTCGCAGATGATGGTATGTACACCAGAAGCACAAACTCCACAACATTCACTATTAACAAGGCTACTTTGGCTGCTGAAGTGATTGGATTGAATGTAACTGTTGAGCAAAACAGCACATTTGTCATCAATGTCACTGATGACTTCAAAGGAAACGTTTCAATCAAAGTTGGAGATAAAGTGCTCTATAACGGTACTGTCAAAACATTAATTAATGCTACTAAGTTATTAGTCGGAGATAAAATAGCTACTGTTGTATTCTATGGTGATGACAATTATAATAAATTGACTTTAGACAATGTTAAATTCACAGTTTCAAGAGTAACTCCAACCATTACAGTCACTATTAATGATGTGACTTATCCTAATAAGGCTATCGCAAATATCGTCGTTGGCAATAATGCTAATGGTACTGTAAATGTTACTGTTGGCGGCAGAGTCATTAAAGGCAATGTTGAAAATGGTATTGCAACTGTTGATTTAACAGGTTTATCTGCTGGCAGCAAAGTTGCAAATGTTGAATTCTTCACTAATGATGCATATAATAATAACGCTACTGGCAGTGCTAAATTCACTGTTTATCCAAACAATTCACTTGTTACTATTACTAAGGATAAGGCAGTTTATAAAGTTGGCGAGGACATAGAAATTAAATTTGAAGTTATAAACTCTACTGGAGATCTTAAAATCTTAATTGATGGCGTATATTATAATACCTATAGTCCAAATCCTCAAAATCATACAATTCGTATTGCGGGTTACGGAGAAGGAGTACATCACATTACTGCTATGTTAGCAGGTGATGTAAACTACACTGGTTACTCTACAACTACTGACTTAACTGTAGTTAAAAATAATTTAACTATCAACGTTGATAAGACTACTGATCCTTCCGAAATTTATGTTGGCAGTCCTGTAAAAATCACTGCTAACTTGAATGAGACAGTTACTGGTGAAGTGATATTTACTATTAATGGCATGAATTACACTGTAAGTATTACAAATGCTAAAGTTGCTACTTATGACTACACTCCAGTCAATAATGCTACTTTGACTGTTGTTGCTAATTTCACAGGTAATGATAGGTATAACAGTAAGGTATCAGCTCCTAAACAGTTCACTGTTAGTAGGGTTGCTTCTTCTGTCAGTTTAAGTGATGTGACTATTGAGGTTGGTCAGACTGCTAAGATTGTTGTTACTGTTACTAGTGGTGCTACTGGTGTTGTTAATGTGACTGTTAACGGTGTGACTCAAAGTGTCGGTCTTGTTGATTCCAAGGCTACAGTTTATGTTTCCGGATTAGTCAATGATACTTATCCTATTGCTGTTAAGTATCTTGGTGATGATAAATATGCTGACAGTGTGAATAATGATTATAATGTTATTGTAAATAAGATTTCCACTTATGATTTCGTGGTTATTGCTAGTGATACTGTTGTTGGTGGCAGTTCTGTTGTGACTGTTATTATGCCTAGTGATGCTGATGGTAATATTACAATTGATGGTAAGACTGCTAAGGTTGTTGGCGGTAAGGCTACTATTGTTTTAGATAAGGAAACAAGTGCTGGTCCTGGATCTGTTACTGTTGCCTATGGTCATGACAGTAAGTATGCTGACAAGAATGGTGTTGTTGCTAATTATAATGTTGATAAGGCAACTTCTAGTGTTAAAATTGCTGTGGAAAATGTTTATGTCATTGGCGATACCGTAACTGTTACTTTGACTCCGGTTAATGGTACTGCTACTGTTAAAATTAATGATAAGGTTTATACTGTAACTGATAATGTTGTTAGTTTCAAGGCTAATGCTACTGGTAATTACACTGTTGTTGCTACAATTGCTGAGTCTGATAATTATTATGGATCTAGTGCTACAGCAACATTTGAAATTATTAAGGCAACTTCCGGCATTGGAATTGATGTTGATGAGGTTTATAAAGTCGGTGATGATATTGTAATTACTTTGTCTCCTGTTAACTCTACTGGTGATGTCAGTGTTACTATTAATGGTGAATCTTACCCTGTTGTAAATAAGGTCGTGACTATTACTGGTGGTTTGCCTAACGGTACTTACACCATTATTGCTAATTTAACAGGAGATGCTAATTATGGTCCATCCTGTAATCATACTGTATTCAAAGTTGTTAAAGATGATTTAACTATTAGTGTGTCTGATGTTAGTGATCCGGCAACTATTGTTGTGGGCAGTCCTGTGACTTTCACTGCTACTTTAGGTAAGGAGGTTACTGGTGATGTTGTATTTGTGATTAATGGTGCTAATTATGCTGTGCATGTTGTTGATGCTAGTGTGGCTACTTTCACTTACACTCCACTTAATAATGCTACTTTGACTGTTGTTGCTAATTTCACAGGTAATGATAGGTATAACAGTAAGGTATCAGCTCCTAAACAGTTCACTGTTGACAAAGTTGCATCCGATGTATTAGTGAAAGCGGACAATATCACATTCGGCGATGTTGCAGTCATTAACATTACTGTAACTCCTGGTGCAACAGGCAATGTAACAGTAACAATTGGAGATGAATTCAACAAGACCGTCGGAATAACCGATGGTATAACAAGCGTCATTGTTCCTGGTTTAACCTATGGTAACAAGACTGTTGAAGTAACCTACAACGGTGATGACAGATTAATGCCAAGCACTGCTCAAACAAAATTCACTGTTTCAAATTCAACTACCGCATTGGCTGCGGTTGTCCAAAACATTACCTATGGTGAAATCGAAACCATAACAGTAATTACCAACGCAACCGGTGGTACTGTAACAGTCAGAATAGATGGTCAGGCTGATAGAGAAAAAGAAATTAAAGATGGAAGAGCTGAATTCTCAATTGAAGGATTAGGTGCAGGCAACTATACTGCTGAAATAATCTATAAAGGCGATGGCGGATTCAATGACACTTCCATTAAAGTCAACTTCACTGTCGAAAAGGCAGATCCAAAAATCACAGTCAATACCAGTGACATTGTATACGGTGATGTTGAACACATTATTATTCGTTCAAATGCTGAAGGAAATGTAACCGTTAAGATTAATGGTATAGAAATACCAGTTGTACTCATATTCAATGGTGAAGACTGGACTGGAAAATTAATGGCATCCAGATGGAATAATGATAATACACTCAATAATCAAGTAAAACTTAATGTAGAAGGCTTAGAAGCAGGTAAATACAATGTTGAAGTAACATTCAATGGCAATGATGACTACAGCAAAGTAACTGCAACCGATGACTTTGTTGTATCAAAAGCAAATGCTACTATAAGCATCGAATCCGATGATTCCATCAAAGTCGGTGAAACCCTATATGTCAACATTACTGTAAGCAACATTAACGCAACCGGTGATGTAATCATCAGTGTTGACGGTAAAAACGACACTGTTACTTTAGAAGAAGGCGGTAAGATTGTTAAATATCCAATCAAATCACTTGCTGGTGGAAACCACACAATAACAGTATTCTATAATGGTGATAAGAACTTGACCGGCAACTGGACTTCAAAAACAGTTGAAGTTGAAAAAATTGATTCCTATGATATGAATATGGAAATCAAAAACAGCACTGTTGGAGGCAAACAGACAATTACAGTCACTGTTCCGGATAACGCTACAGGCAGAGTTCTCTTCGACATCAACGGTCAACATTACTACGCTAATGTAAGTGACGGCAAAGCAATACTTGAAATCGACACACTGCCTGCAAACAAATATTCAGTCACTGCAACCTATGAAGGCAATGAGAACTACACAAGCAAATCCGTATCAGATGAATTCGACGTATCCAAGAACAATTCAACTCTAACTATTGAAACTCAAACTGTAGAATATGGCGATAATGAAGTAATTATATTCAACGTTCCTGAAGATGCAACAGGAAACATTACAGTCACAGTCAACGGCAAAACCTACACTGTTGCTGTAAGCGGCGGAAAAGGTAACCTGACTGTTCCTAAACTGCCTGCAGGCCCTTACACAGTTGAAGCAACTTACAACGGTGATGGCAAATACAAATCCCGTGACAACTCTACTAAATTCGAAGTAGCTAAAGTCAAACTTGGTCCAGAAGATATTAATGTTGTTGATCAAGGCAACGGTACTGTTGTAGTTGTTGTTCCTGAAGACGCAGAAGGCAATATAACTATTAAGATTGGAGATAAAAACTATACTGCTCCAATTGAAAACGGTTTCGCTAAAGTAACTGTTGATGATTTAACACCTGGAGTCCATAATGCAGAAGTATTATACTCCGGTGATAATAACTATGAAAAAGCATCCACTACAACCAAGGTAACAGTTCCAAAACAAAATGCTCCTATTGATGCAACAGTTCAAAATACAACTGTCGGCAAAGACGGAGTAATCACTGTAACTGTTCCGGAGGATGCTAAAGGTAATATAACTATAGAAATTGATGGTGTAAACTACACTAAACCTGTACAAGATGGTAAAGCAATATTCAATGTTGGTGGATTAACTGACGGAAACAAAACAATTGCTATTGACTACTCAGGTGATGATAAATACATGGCTAACCACACAACAGCAAGCATGACAGTATCCAAAGTCGCTCCTGAAATCACATTTGATGTGACTACTCGCGGTGATGATATAATCGTGGAGGTTACTGCTCCTAAAGACATAACCGATCCGGTTCTTGTTGATGTAAATGATGTAGGATATTATGTAAACATTACTGACGGTAAAGGCAGACTGGTCATTCCTGACATGGCTGGTGGAGATTATGAAGTTTTCGCAAGATATCCTGGTGATGACAAATACGGTCCATCCAGTACTGAATCCAAATCAGTTGAAATAAGTGACCTTCCTTCAAATGTAACTGTTAAAGTTGATAACATTACCTATGGTGATAAGGCTGTTGTTGAAGTGACTGTTCCTGATGATGCTACCGGCACTGTAAATGTAACAATTGGCGGTAAAACTTACACTGCAAATGTAACTGCAGGTAAAGCATTGATTGTTGTTCCAGGCCTTAAAGCAGATAATTACACTGTTGATGTAACTTACTCAGGTGACGATAAATATAAACCAAGCAGCAACTCTACTGATTTCGAAGTTGCTAAAGTGGAATTAAGTCCTGATGAAATTAAAGTTGTTGATCAAGGTAACGGTACTGTTGTAGTTGTTGTTCCTGAAAATGCATCTGGTACTGTAACCGTTGAAATTGACGGTAAAAACTACACTGCTCCTATTAAGGATGGTGTTGCTGAAATAGACATTAGCGATGCTGCTCCTGGTGAACAT
>ONJC01000003.1 GCA_900318035.1 uncultured Methanobrevibacter sp. | reverse complement strand
GTTTCATTCCTTCTTTTTTTCATGTTTATGGCGGCGTCAATGTCTCTGTGGTGCTTTTGTCCAATTTGCTGTAAACAACAAAATCTATAACAGAACAACCTATTAAAACGGAAGCATTGATCCATACCACTTGGACATGGTAAGGGCAGGAAGATACACAATGGCGTTCTCATTCGGTGGAGACGGCAACTACACAGGTACATTTGCTGTAGTCTGCGCTGACCTGGACAAAAAGCCAATTACAATCAAGGCAAGTGCAAAAACATACAAGGTCAAAACTAAAACCAAAAAATACACAGTTCAGCTCAAAACAATTGTCGGTTCATCTCTTGACGGCAAGGCACGCCTCAGAAGTGGTTTGGTTGTAAAACTCACTGTCAAAGGCAAAACCTATACTGGTAAAACAAACAGCTTGGGTAAAGTCACTTTCAAGATAACTAATCTGTCCAAAAAAGCAAGTTACAAAGCTAAAATTAGTTATGCTGGTGATAAAACTTACCAATCCGCAAGCAAAACCGTAACTTTAAAAGTCAAATAGTGAGATTAATCTCACTATACATTCCTTTTTTTTAAATTTTTGAAATTGGAGTCATGCCATAAAAAGGCAAAATCTGCAATTCAAAGTATCTGGCTTAAAGACATCATTAAAACAACCGTAAAGTAAAGTTGATGATTTTTTCTTTTTTTCATGACATTAACATCCGTCATTTTCATGAATTGCAAGATTTCAAGTGTCTGATATAATCCCCAAACATATTAAATCTGAAATAGGCAATGGCTATCGTTAATGTTAAAGTTCATACAATTAAAAGCAACTTTAACATCAGAATAATGTTTTTAATTAGCTCAAAAATTGATAATTCCAATAGATTTCATTGACTTCATTTTCGCAGTCTTTTCATATTTTTTATAACTATTGATTTTTCCTTGTAAAATTGATTTATAAAACAACCAAGACTTTATATGTCTTAATGTTATTTTATTGGTGAATCAGTTAGTACTATGGATACCGATGGAGAAAATCTAACTGGAAGTATGGCTTTGGCGGAGTCCATTATTAAAAGAAAAAATCTGGTGACGGTTTTAGTTAGTTTTTATAAATCATAAAGTTTTTGTCTGACCTTTGAATAATTCAATTTTGAAAATTCTTTAGCTTGCTTGTAGCCGAAAAGCCATTTTTGACAAATTATATTGCCATGACGAAGTTGGTTTGTTGTTGTAAGTTCCGCCACATATTGATTTGCCGGAAAGCTTCCTGAGTAGTAGCCGGTTCCGTCATAAGCTATGTAGAAGAAGACTTTTGAAGTTACTGTTTTAGTTGTTTTTTTATGGGTCTTTGTGTTGTATATATCAACTTTTTGTTTAATTGTTTTTCCAGTGCCTACCTTGTAAACATAAGTTTTTCCAGTGTTTTTGGCGTTAATTAACTTCTTATATTTGTATAATGGAATAACGGCTTTATACCCTTTAATTGAAATGGTTCTTGCGGTTTTGCTTGTACCCAATACATGAATTCTGCTCTTTTCAGTAAATGAAGGATTATAGGTTTCGCTGCCTGTATACTTTGCAGAATAGGTAAAAGTTCCCTGCCTATTCATTTTTACTTTCAAGGTAGCAACACCATCTTCATCAACGCTTCTTTTGTAGGTTTTACCGTTGACTGTGAATTTCACTTTGCCTTCATCAGTGATATAATTGCCCTCAACATCTGTCACTTCTGCTTTGATAATTGCATAATCCCCTTTAACGACATATACTTCTTTTAAATATAATTCAGCGTATGCTTTGCCAACTTCAAGATTAATGTTGATTGGTTTTATGTCATAGTAATAATCGTCAACTATAATTTTGCAGGAATGTTCTCCTACGCCAATTGTGCATATATCACACCAATACGAATCTGTCTCTTCATCATAAGAAAATTCCATTAATTCTTCATCTGTATCTGCGTCCATGAGTCTGACTTCCAAATCAGGAATGTTATTTCCATCTTCATCAACAACGGATATGTAATAACCTTCATCATCATCGTAATCAGCCGAATAGTTTATCTCTTGAGGGATATTTTGCCTGTAGCTATACCCTTGTGGGATTATTCTTGGCTGAAAACTATCAGATCCATATTTCTCATCAGTATCATCTGTTAAATCAATGGCTTCTGTTGTATCCTCTACACTAACAGTATCGCCAGTAACATTTTCAGATGCGCTGACTGCTGAAATTGCAAGTAAAATTACAAAAAGCATTACCGGAATCATTATCTTTTTAAATTTCAAAATGGTTTCCTCCTATCTTTAGGTAATATATGTTATGTGCAACTTGTTATTAATTCTTATTGGCATTATCATTTTTCCTAAAAGCGATAGCTTGTGGCGTTAATGTAATCTGTTGATTTTAGTAGGATATAAACATGAATTTAAAAGTTAATAATATTAATGCAGTTACTTAGCTGGAGGTATTTTCATCAAAAATGCGCCTAATTATTTACCTAAATATTTATAATTTTGTTTACATAATATTAATTAAGAATATAATTTAGGTGGTAAAATGGATACAAAAAATATTATAATAATTTGTCTGGCCATTATTGTTGTGCTGCTGGCAGTATCATTAGGATTTTTAATGGGACAACCTCAAAATAACCATAATGCTACTGATGTCACCAATATTACCAACACTACTAACACTACTAACACTACTGCCAATACTACCAATGTTACTCAGGACAATGATAATGCAGTAACCGACTCTTCCTCATCTGAATCAGAACAGGCAAATGCTGCTGATTTTTCAGGTTCCAGTGAACCGGAAGAGATAGACTACAACAGTCCTGATAGCAAGTATTTCAGATATGATACTGATGGCAGTTACCATGAAAAACAGGAAGGCGGGAAATATGTTTACGCTCAAGATGCCGTAACAGGAGAATGGAGCTATTGGGCAGACAAAAGTTAAGTTAATGTGGATGTGCATATATTAACTATTTTTTCATATTTCGGTTGAATATGATTGGGGGATTGAAATGGAAAACAGAAATATCATCATTATTCTGGTTGTAATAATTGTTGTTCTCGCAGCGGCCATAGGAGTGATTGTTTCTCAGCAAATGGCTAAAGAAGAGTCAAATCTTAAAATTGCCGATAAAAAGGTTAATGCCGGTGATTCATTAGTCGTTAAACTCACTGACAGTAACGGTAATCCAATTTCAAATGAGACAATAAATATCAAACTCACGGATAAAGATGGAAAGACAGTAAATAAGGATATAAAAACAAATTCTAAAGGAAAAGCAAAATATAATATG
This sequence comes from uncultured Methanobrevibacter sp., assembly GCA_900318035.1. Taxonomy (GTDB): domain Archaea; phylum Methanobacteriota; class Methanobacteria; order Methanobacteriales; family Methanobacteriaceae; genus Methanocatella. Next base: position 68,316 of record ONJC01000003.1, on the reverse strand, counting down.
GATAAAAAAGGCAAGTATCTTGTAGAATGCAAATTCAATGGAAATGACCAGTATGCTTCAAGCTCAGTAATGGAAAACGTTACTGTAAACAAAGCAACCACTAATCTGGTTAGTGAAGATAAAACGGACAATTCCGGTTCTGGTTCTGGTTCTGGTTCCGGTTTAAGTGGAGACGGATATTCATATGATGCAAGTAGCGGTCCTGCAGTTGATTCAAGGGGTCTGACCCGTGAACAGGCAATAGCAAACAACATGCACTATATACCTCAGACAATCGACGGTCAGGATGCCGGAGTATACGTGCCTTATGATTCTAAAGCAGGAAGCTACCACACTTGAGGTGAAATCATGGAACAAAAAAATATAATCATAATAATGGTTGCAATAATCGTTGTTCTTGCAGCTGTTCTGGGCATGATATATCTGCAATCAGCAAATGCCAAGGAACCGAGTAAAATTAAAATAACCAGCAATAAGACATTGACCAAAGGAGATAGTTTGTCTATCAAATTAACAGATTTGAATAAAACTCCAATATCCAAAGGAGTAGTTAACATTACAGTAACCAATAGCAAAGGCAAAGTAGTTGTTGATAATGTTGTAAAAACCGATTCAAAGGGTAAGGCAAAACTCGATTTGAACCTTAAAGAAGGAAAATACAATGTTAATGTTACTTATGGTGGAAATGAAAACTATACAGGTAATAATACCACACAAAAATTGACTATTAAAGAAGAGGTTGTACAAACACAGTCCAGTGAAAGTAGTGCCTCTTCCAGTGGTGGAAATGATATTGAAGGTCCTGAAGCGGATTCTCTGGGCATAACAAAAGAACAGGCAATGCATGCAATGGAAGTTGGAGGCAATGATGTCAAATATGATGAAGAGTCCGGCCTATATGTAATGTATGATCCAAAAAGAGGTATATACCATACATAACGGTATGATGGTAAGGTCATGAAATTCAAAACAAAAAAATACTTATTTCCTATTAAAGGTGCCATTGTGCATCTTCTTTATTTTTTTGATATTGTAATATTTCATAGGCACTAGCTAGCATATCGATATCACTATCAATTTTCTTCATCAAGACATCATAATTATTCGCTGGCAATTTCATTTCCGATTATATTCTGCATTTGTTTTAGATTTACAGATGTACTGCCATTTTGAGGTTACTCATGGATTTTTGTAGATAAACTTAAATATTTAAACCAAGTTATTAAAGTAAAAGGTTGTGTTAGTATAGATGATGAAACATTAAAAAAGCTTGGCTTTGTAATGGGGTCTACATATAGGGTTAAGGCGGTCAGCGCATTGGACAATGAAATAAAGATTCCCACACAGATAGCCAGGGATACCGGAATTAGAACAAATCACATTTCTAAAGTTTTAAGTGAATTAAAAAATGAGGAACTTGTGGAATGCATCAACGAGGATGCCAAAAAGGGAAGACTGTACAGGCTGACTTCCACAGGTCAAGAAATAGCTGATGAAATGAAATAACCCTTATTAATTTAATATATAACCATGAAAATCAATGTCAAAAATCACACCATGATGTATCCCGCTCCTGCGGTTGTTGCAAGCGCTTATGATGAGGAAGGCAGAGCCGACGCCTGCACGCTGGCATTTGCAACAATGTGTTCTCACCGTCCTCCAGCAGTGATGATTGCAATCAATTCCACATTAAAGAGAAAAACCCTTAAAAGCATTTTGCATTCCAAAGAATTTTGCCTGGCATTTCCAAGTGTTGAACATGTGGCCGAAGTAGATTATATGGGTATCGAATCAGGATATCGCCAGGACAAATTGGCTAAAATCGGTTTCTCCCATCAAAAGGGTGAAAAAGTCAATGCTCCCATAATCAATGAATTCAGCGTGTCTCTTGAATGCAGGGTAATGCATATTGCCGAAGTAGGTTCACACACCCAAATCACAGGCGAGATTGTCAATGTTCAGGCCGATGAGGATGTTGTGGATGAAAATGGCAAAATCATTTTTGAAAAAGTAAATCCAATAGTCTGGGATGACATAACACACTCATATTATGAAACTGGTGGAAAAATAGCTGATGGATTCAATGTTGGATTGAAATTCAGAGATTAAAAACTTTTTTTTTAAAAAATTTGAGAAGACTGTTCGGGAAATGTCATTTCCAGAAATCAAGTTCTTCTTCGCTAAATCCTATTGTTGAAGCTTTAAAGATAGGGTTTTTACTGGTCTTTCTCTGTTTTTCATAATCTTTAAGGCAGGCAATGGCGATTTTACCCAAAATCATACATGTAGGAAGGTTTATCAGAGTCATTCCTCCCATGGTAATGTCTGCCATTGCCCATGCGGCATCCATTGGAATGACGGCCCCTACAAAGACTATCAGGGTAGCGAAAATATAGAATAGGTTCATGAATTTTTTTGAAGGCTTCTTTTTGCCGTTTAAATATATCAGTGCATTGTCCACATAATATAGGTTTCCAATAAGTGTTGTGAATGCGAAAAGCACCATCGCCACTGTGATGAATACCGGTCCTGCAGTGCCGAAAACCGTGGAGATTGCATTCTGCACATATGGAGCGCCGGAAACACTTACGTCCCTTGCCACTCCAGTGGAAAGACACATCAATGCGGTTGCAGTACATAAAAGCATTGTATCAATATAAACGGATAAGGTTTGCACGAGACCTTGCTTTGCAGGATGTGAAACATTTGCAGAAGCGGAAGCGTTAGGTGCAGAACCTACTCCTGCCTCATTTGAAAATAGTCCTCTTTTGATTCCGTATACAATACATGATCCTGCAAATCCTCCGATAATAGGTTTTAAATTAAAGGCATCCTGGAAAATCAGCATAAACATTGATGGAATGTTTTGATAATTAAAAAGGATTATGATTAATGCGATTGCAACATATGTGACTCCCATCAAGGGTACTATTGTACCTGTGACTTTGATGATTCTTTTCCCGCCTCCAAAAAGGCAATATGCAGTTAGGATAGCCAGAAGAGCACCAATGATTACTGGTGTGGTTGAATTATAGAACGGGTAATCCATGAATGTTGACTGAAGATTGAATGAACACAGCAAATTGAATCCCACGGCATATGTTGCGATTAAGAATATGCAAAAGAGAAATGCTATTTTCGGTTTTTTCAGACCCTGTTCAATGTAATATGCGGGACCTCCATAGGAATGGCCTTCAGGGTCTTTCTGTTTATAAATCTGAGCCAGTGTACTTTCAATGAATGCGGAGGATGCACCAATAAGACACATTAGCCACATCCAGAAACAGGCTCCGGGACCTCCAAGACAGATTGCTGTAGAAACGCCAATGATGTTTCCTGTTCCTACCCTTGATGCGGTGGATACAAGCATTGCCTGCAGGGAAGATACTGAACCCTCCTTGTCTGGCGGTTCCAACAGAATCCTTACGGATTCTGGGAATAATCTAATCTGCACACCTTTTGTTCTTGCAGTAAAGTACAATCCCGCCGCTGCCATGATAATAATCAATATGGGATAGTACATGACATCATCAATTGCTGTTAATATTTGTACAATATCTATCATGAATTCACCTTTGGTTTATAAAAGCTATATTTTTGAATTATGTCATATGTCTTGAAATTGAGGCATGTTAATGTGTTAAACTGCTTTTATCAACTAAATAGATATTTAATTTTCATATTATAACTGTTTTATTGATTTTTTTAATTTTTGTATTTAATAATTTGGCAAAAAAAGTTTACGTTTTGTCAGTTTTTTCATAAAATAATTGAACGGGATTATTGGTATTGTACCGGGAGGCTTTAAGATGATACAAAATGAATTGCCTTTCATTTTTTCATGTAATTCATGTAAGATATATCTCATGTTCTGAAAATAATTTATATGATTTAAAGTAATATATTAAATGATGAAATCTCTTGAAAGAACAATAAAATCTGTAGCTGAAAATCCAAGATATATTTTCCGTCTCACCATTCAGGGAGTGATGGTAGGCATATTTGCGGGATTGATGGTATGTTTATATAGGTTTTTACTTTACGGGTCAGAACATGTTTTAAGAGATTATTTGACAATAATACGTGGAAATTTATTGTATATTGTATTATTTTTCATTGCCCTGGCAGTCATGGGCATTTTAATAGATTTGCTGACAAAATGGGAAGTTGACTCTTCCGGAAGCGGAATACCTCAGGTTTATGCTGAAGTGAAGGGCCACATGGAAGCCAACTGGGCAAAGGTGCTCTTTTCTAAGATTGTTGCAGGTGTACTGACAGCTTTGGGCGGGCTCTCACTTGGTCCTGAAGGTCCGTCTGTCCAGATTGGTGGTATGGCAGGAAAAGGTGTGGCAAAACTTTTCAAAGGATCCAAGACTGATGAGCTGAGGCTGATTCTTGTAGGTTCGGCAGTAGGTATTACGGCGGCATTCAACGCTCCCCTTGCAGGTGTGCTGTTTGTTTTGGAGGAAATCAATCATGGATTTGACAAGACGCTGGTGTTCATTGCACTTGTATCGGCCATTGTATCTGATTTCATCTCAAAAATGATATTTGGCCAGTCAACAGCACTGACATTCGTAATTCCAAATATTCCGCTGGGGTATTATTGGCTTTTGGTTGTTTTAGGACTTTTAATAGGTCTTTTGGGATATGTTTACAATGTTGGAATGATCAAGTCAAGCGATCTGGTTTCCCGTTTAAGGATTCCGTCATGGCTCAAGTTCGTCTTGGTGTTCATGGTATCCGGTGTTGTGGCGCTGACCATTCCAGAAATAAGCGACGGCGGACACTTCATGATGGACATGCTGGATATAGCAATGCCTTCACTTGGTGTTTTGGTAATGCTGCTGGTTCTGAAATACCTGTTTTCAATGTTTTCATTCTCATCAGGTGCACCTGGAGGTATATTTTTACCAATTCTTGTTTTAGGAGCTTATATAGGTGCGGTGTTCGGGTCTGCAGTTGTTCCGATTTTCGGTTTTGAGCAGGATTTAATCTACAAGTTTGTAGTCATCTCCATGGCGGGATTTTTTGCCGCAACAGTAAGGTCACCCATTACCGGCATTGTGCTTATAGCCGAGATGTGCGGTTCGACAGAATCTCTTGTGGCCATGATTATAGTGTCCCTGATAGCTTATGTTGTTCCAACCCTTTTAGGAAACGAACCAATTTATGAATCACTTTATGACAGGTTGCTTTTAGCTAAAAACAGGGAATTTGTAAAGGAACCTTCAAAACATGTACTTTCAGAATATCTGGTTCCTCTGGACTGCAATTATGTCAATTTTAAAATTAAGGACATTCCGTTTCCAAAAAATGCAATAGTGGTCTCCGTAATAAGGAACGGAAAATACATCATTCCAACGGAAGATTTCCACATAAAATATGGCGACCAGATACATGTGCTGGCAGACAGCAATGACTATCCTTATGTGAGGGAAGAAATTGAAGATTTATTCGGTGGTTAGATGAGCATAATCTTTAAGAGAAAAAGCGTTCGTAAATTTAAACAGGAGAAAGTTCCCGATGAGCTTATTGAAAACTTGCTTAAAGCGGGTATGCAGGCACCTTCCTCATGCAATTCTCAGCCATGGGAATTCATTGTAGTGTCTGAAAGTGATGATAAGCAAGCAATTTCCGAAATGCATCAGTTTGCAAAGCCGGCAGCCAATGCATCTCACTTGATTATCACTTTAGGGAACTTGAATGAAGCCAAAGTAATAGGAATGATAGAACAGGACCTTGGGGCATGCAATGAAAACATACTGCTTCAGGCCACTCATGAGGGACTGGGTGCTGTCTGGCTGGGTTTTCATCCGATTGAAGAGCGGACATTAAAGCTTAAGGAGTATCTTGAAATTCCAGATTACTGCATTCCGTTTTCAGTAATATGTGTTGGCTGGCCTGCCCAAGAGGGTGAAGTGAAATTAAGGTATGACAAATCAAAGGTTCATTTTGACCGGTTCTAAAACATTAACTGAATTTTAATGGGAAAATATGGATTTGTATATGCCGATGATAGGACATTTGCGTTTCCAATAGGGCATCGGAATTATTGGATGGGGAAAATATTTTTTAACTATGATAATATAAAGAATTTATATATCAGAAAAATATAATAGATATTGATTATTTGTAAAGTCAGGAAGATAAACTCATGATTAGTAAACAACTTAGAGAATTTGAGATGTTGAATACAACAACTCAAAGCATTTTCGAACTAAACGATCTAAACGTTTTAATAATTCTAAAGGACGGGTCAAATCTCACCAGTTGGGACTATGTAGATGATAAAGAGGATATTGTCTATATTACTGAAGATCTGTTCGGCCAAACCAATCTTGCCAATAGGTATGCCGGTTTGACTTCTCTTAAAGCTATTATCGTATTCGGTTTTGGGGATGTTGACAATATGGAAGGAATGTTTTCAGGATGTGAAAAACTGGCAGACATATCTTCCCTGAAATCATGGGACGTATCCAATGTAACAAACATGAGCAGGATGTTTGAGGGATGCAAATCTCTTGAGGATATTTCTCCATTGGAAAACTGGAATGTTTCCTCTCTCAAGAACATGTCAAACATGTTCAGGTCCTGTGAAAGCATAGTGGAGCTGACAGGACTGGATGAGTGGGATGTCTCCAATGTTGAGGACATGCATTACATATTCTCCGAGTGCTACTCTTTATATGATATTTCAGCTTTAAAAAAATGGGATGTCTCCAACGTAAGGGATATGGCATGCATTTTTGATTTTTGCGAATCCATTGTAGAGATTTCCGCCCTAAAGGATTGGAATCTGTCGAGCGCATTCAACATAACTGCCATGTTTAGAGGCTGCAGTTCCCTAAAAAAGATCACATCACTTAAAAAATGGGATTTATCAAAAATGACTGATAATTCAAGTTTACTGTCTCTTTTCAGTGACTGTTCATCTTTAAATGATATTTCACCACTTAAAAATTGGGATTTATCAAACATTACAAGAATAAGTGGCCTGTTTGATGGCTGCAGTTCACTGACAAGTATCTCATCACTTAAAAATTGGGATGTTTCAAATGTCACGTCCATGGAGAGGCTGTTTGCCGACTGTTATGAACTGGTTGACATTTCCGCTTTAAAAAAATGGGATGTTTCCGGTGTGGAAAACATGATTGAAATGTTTTGCGATTGCGTATCTCTTGAAGATATTTCTCCTATGGCGGAGTGGAATACTTCAAATGTAAAAATGTTTTATGATATGTTCCATGGTTGCGAGTCACTCAATGACATTTCAGCCATGAAAGATTGGGACATATCCAATGTAACCAGACTTACAGGATTATTTAAAGAATGCATATCATTGAATGACATCTCTCCAATATGTGATTGGGATGTCTCCAAAATAGAATCTATGGAAGAGACCTTCGACGGATGTGAAGAGCTTGCCGATTTACGCCCTATTAAAAAATGGAATGTTGGCAATGTGGTTATAGCCGACAGGATGTTTAAAGATTGCATATCCATTACTGATGCATCATGTCTTGATTTCTGGATTTTTAAAAGCATTCGAAGTGCCGAAGGAGTATTTGAAAACTGCGAATCCATAAGCAATTATCCTGTCTGGTGTATGAACGGACAGTTCAGCGGAATGAGCAAACATATCAGCGAATTCAACAGACTCAACAAAACAACTGAAGATATTTTTGATTTGGGAGGCCTTGAAGTCTTAATCATCCTTAAGGATGGAACAAACTTAACCAGTTGGAATCAGGTAAAAAACAGGCAGGACATACTGTATGTCAATGAAAACCTGTCAGGCGTAGCAGATTTGACTGAAAAATATATGGGCATGACTTCCCTTAAGGCGATTTTTGCCTTCGGTGTGGATAAGGCTGAAAAAATGACCGCAATGTTTTCAAAATGCGAATCACTTGAAGACATCACATTCCTAAAACTATGGGACGTTTCAAATGTAAGCGACATGAATTTCATGTTCCACAGATGCAAATCGCTGAGGGATATCTCACCGTTGGCCTCATGGAATGTTAGCAGTGTTGAAAACATGAATGGAATGTTTCTAAACTGTCTGTCCCTGTTGGACAATTCTGCATTCAAGAACTGGGATGTATCTAATCTTAAATATATGAGGGCAATGTTTTGGAACTGCATTTCATTTATTCATGTTATTTCAATGGAAAACTGGAACGTAAGCAATGTTGAAAATATGAATGGAGTATTTTTCGGCTGCATCGCATTGGAATCCATCTCCGCATTGAGAAACTGGAATGTATTAAATGCAAATACCATGGCAGGGATGTTTGAACACTGCAGAAGACTATCAGATATTTCAGCATTGGAAAACTGGAATGTGTCAAATGTAGCTGCAATGGATCATATGTTCTTTGACTGCAGGTCATTGGAGGATGTATCAGCCATTTATGGATGGGACGTTTCAAAAGTTGAAAATATGGATATGATATTTGGAGATTGCAGTTCATTAAAAGAAACTCCTGAATGGTCAAAAATTAAAAAAATACCGGAAGAAATAACTGATGGGCAAACCACTCCTCAAAGTAGCGATGAAGAAACAGATTCTCAAAATACCGATGAGGAAACTGACTCTCAAAATACTGATGAAGAATAACAATCCGGCTTCATAATTTAAACTGTTTTTTTAAAATTACCAATTTCAATCTTTCTATAAAGTAAAATCTTTAGATAACTTAATTATTATCAATGCCAAAATAGTATTATAACTTAGATTATCGAGGTTGTTATTTTGAAAGTTAATAAATTTTTGATAGTCTGCATTTTGCTGGCTATCATGACAATTGGCGCGGTAAGTGCAGCAGACAACATTACTCAAAATGATGCAGTTACCTCAGTAGACGAGTCATCTGACGGTTTTGTCGCAAAAACTTACGATGGCAACGATTTTTATATAACAGTAAAGGAAAACTATACCCAAGACAGAAATGACTGGAATTCAAACGAGCTGATTTATATTTCATCATACTCCCAAGATAACGGAACATTCTCCATTATGGTGGATGATGTTGAAAAGCAGTCTTTAAATGTTACAAACGGCTATTTTTCTATTGAAGACAACGGGTATGGCGGAACCTATGAAAAGTACTTCGCACAAATCTATCCTGCAGATTTGGGCATGGATTTGGGAAGCTATAGCGTTAAAGTCAGTTTCAACCAGAAGACCCTAATTGACACTCAGGTCACCTTAAAGGAAAAGGAAGATTTTGACATTTTCATGCAGAATCCGTATTACTGCATGCAGGAATACTGGACTTCACCTAGTTTCATCATTATAGATTCAAACCATCTAAACACAGGGACAATGGAAATTCTTGTAAACGGAAACCGCAAGATTTCATATGCTCTCAACAATGGTGATTTTGAAGAAATTCCTGACTGCAGCAATAAATCAAGATATATTGCGGCCTCAGATTTGTTTGAAGGATATGGAACATATGACGTAAAAATAACATTTACCCAAGACGGAGTTACAAAAACATTAAGGGATGAAAGTGTTGTTGTGGCCGAAAGGGAACCTACAACAAATCCTAAAGTGGAATTGTATTTTGATCTTTATACCGTTAACCTGCCTGCAGACAACATTGCCCATATCTATTTGCCTTGGGAGGCAACAGGCACATTAAACATAAGATTCAATAATGTTGACGAAAATATAACCTATTCAAACGGACGTGCCCAATATTATATGCCGTCATGGAACTTAAACCATCTGGGCGAAAATAAGGTCACAGTAACATATACAGGTGATGATTTCGGCGCATTGACAGCCACAGAAACAGTCATTGTCGTCCCGACCATAACTGCTCCTTTCTTTGTAAGTGAAAATGAGAATTTCACAATCACAATGTGCACTCATGAATGGGTGAACGGTGATTTCAATGTCTATGATTACAATAGCGGCAAAAAGGGAAAGCTACTGGCTTCAGGCACCATTAAAAACAGATATTCATCTGTTGAGCTGTCAAGCGACATAATCGGTTTGAACAAATATTACCTTGAATTCGACTATCCCGGTGGTGACTATCCAATCATTCAGGATGTTTATATTGTCAAAAACTCCGATAGTATTTCAGCAAATGTTTCAGATAATGTTGAGGTAGGTTCGAATGTAACAGTCGATTTCAAAGCACCTGCAACCCCATTCGGATTTGTATACATTTCCGTTGACGGCGGTGCAAATGAATTTTACAGCATGGAGTCCGGCAGAGTAACAAAATCCATTTCCGGACTGCCTGCAGGTTATCACATAATATCCGTTCAATATAATGACGGCTATTTTGAAAACGGCAAACTGCTTGGAGATGTCTATTCAAATACATTCAACATTAGTGTTGGTAAAATAACCAAATTAACTGCTCCTGACATTTCAACAACCTACAACAATGCCAAAAATTTAGTCATAACTTTAAAGGATGCAAAAGGCAATGTTTTAGCAGGCAAAAATGTCACTGTAGTATTGAACGGCAAAACCTATGAGAGAACCAGTGATGACAAAGGTCAGGTAAAATTGTCAGTAAAACTTCCTGCAAAAACCTATGCGGCAGCCTTCAGCTTTGCAGGTGATGATACATATCTCAAATCAAACGGATCTGCAAAGGTAGTTGTTAAAAAGGCAACTCCAATAATGGCAGCATCATCAAAAACATTTAAAGTTAAGGCAAAAACCAAAAAGGTAACAGTAACTCTTAAAAACAATAAGAAAAGTCCTATGAAAAAGACTAAAGTTACTTTAACAGTCAACAAGAAGACTTACAAAGCCAAAACTACCTCAAAAGGCATTGCCACATTCACAGTAAAGCTGACTAAAAAAGGCAAATACACTGCCGTTTATAAATATGCAGGCAGCTCAAACTATAAGGCCGCCAGCAAAAAGGTAAAAATTACTGTCAAATAAAGGGTTTAAACGCTCTTTATTTTTTAACTTTTTTTTAAGATATTCACTTTATATGTAATTAAAACAAATCTTATTTTAAGGGGTTTTTATCATGGATTTTGAAATGGATGAACTGCTTGAAAAAGCTAAAAACGAAACTGATGAGGAGTTATTGGCCAGACTAGCTTTGAAAGGTCCGCATTGGATGATAAGAAAAGAAGCGGTTAAAAACCCTAATTTATGCAATCCATCTGTTTTCGAAGAGGTATTGCTGAGAGAAACAGATGATTATGTATGCTTTTATGCATATAGAAGGCTGGAATTTTTCAATCCGGAATCCGAATTGCTTTTGAATCCATATGAAGTCGCCAAAATCACAGATGAGGAAAGACTGATAGATATCATCAAATCCTCCATTTACAAATCACCCCGCATTGCAGGGGGCGGAAAAGTATACCACTGTACAGTATATCCGTATCTGGTATGTCCCGACAAGAGATGGAAGGTCAGATATTATGCAGTCAGCAATCCTGAGCTGAAAAATGAGGACATATTAAGAAGTGTTGCCTTAAACGACTATGATCTGCGGGTGAGATGCGGGGCATTGGACAATCCAAACCTCAATGACCAGGAGCTTTTTTGCCGTCTGGCACTTAACGACTGCAATTACTCCGTCCGCTGTGATGCGGCCAAACAGATCCAGGACGAATCAATATTAAAGTATATAATTGATAATGATTTAAAAAGCTGTGTCAGGGTACATGCAATATCAAATCCGAATATGACTGACGAATCCTTTTTGAGGAAATTGGCATTTGAGGATTATGATTATAATGTTCGAAGAGAGGCAGTTTTAAAAATAAATGATGACGATGTTTTAAAAGAGATTTTTGCAAATGACTGTCATGGTGAAGTTAAAAAGACAGTCTGCAGGTGCATAAGTGATGAATCTTTTTTAAACCATATTGTAAATGGCAGATACAAATGGAAGGTAAAAAGCGAGGCAAGATTGCGATTATGGGAATTGGAATAGGAAAACGCATTGAATCATGAAATTTGCATGTGCTTAGGGGATAGTGATGGGATTGAGCGAATATTTCTACAACGATGATTTACGAGATTTTGAAGCATTGAACACAACATGTGAAAGCATCTATGAATTGGGTGATGTTAAAGTCCTGATTATTTTGAAGGATGGTGAAAATCTCACGGATTATCTCGATATAGAAAATCCTAAAGATGTGATTTACATAAGCGAGGATTTGTCATGCAGAGCTGATTTGGAGAGATATTACTATTTGGGGGAGATTTTTGAAAGGACCTATGGAGACAATTCACCTCTTTTTATAAGATACACCCAAAATCCGTTTAAAAACATTAAAGCTATGGTGGTGCAGAGGGTTTCGTCAAATGTAACTTCACTAAATGATATGTTCAATGGTCTTGAAAACCTAAAGACAATTTCGGGTCTGGACACATGGGACGTAAGCAACATAAATACAATGGATTCGCTATTCATGGAGTGCAGGAATCTAAAGACAATTTCAGGCCTTGAAAGTTGGGATGTAGGCAACGTCAGAGACATGACCTGGGCATTTAATGAGTGCATGAGCCTTAAGGATATTTCCGATTTGGAAAATTGGAATGTGGGCAATGTCAAATCAGTGAGGGGAATGTTTAAGTATTGCCATGGTCTGAATGATATTTCCCCAATTGAATCATGGAATCTGAGTCCCGATTGCGATACCAAAAACATGTTTTACGATACCCGGTTTCAAAACAGGTTCAAATCCAAAAAGAGGGAATTGAAAATGGAGAGAGAACTTGAAGGATCAAATATCAAACCCCAGCTGACATGTCCGAAGTGTGGAAGCGCAAATCTGGTTTTCGGTGGCGGTGAGATAACCTGCGGGAAATGTAAAAATCTTGTCAAAAGTCATTTTGAACTGAAATGTCCTGATTGTGACTGCAATGACATAAGATATACTCGTTTGCATGATTTGGTATGTAAACGGTGTGGAAGAATTATTCTGGAGAATGTCTATTTTGATTCCGTAATTAATTGGAAATGACATTAACATCAGCTATTTCTCTTTTTTGACTTAAATTTGTTTGTGGATATACTATCACAGTTTTAAATTTAAATATAAATTCAGTAACGTTGCCGTTAATGTAAAATAGCTATAAGAATAATTTGACTTTTAACTTTAACTATCAAAAAAAATAAGGGGTTCATGAAGTTTAATGGAACTTCATGACTATACTGTAATTACTTTTGCCAGGTTTCTTGGCTTGTCTGGATTATATTCCTTTTCGACTGTCACATAGTATGAGATTAACTGTAACGGCACTGTGTAAACCAGTGGGGCGATAATGTCGGTTACTTCAGGATTGATTTCAATAACTTCCTTGGAGTTTTCAGCTAGTTTTTCATCACCCTTTGCACCAACGCACAATACGATGGCTCCACGTGCCTTAACCTCTTCAATATGTGTCAATGTTTTATCATAATCCTCACCTGGAGGTACAACCACGATGACCGGAACCTTTTCGTCAATCAAAGCCAGAGGACCGTGCTTAAGCTCTCCTGCAGGATACGCTTCTGCATGGATATATGTGATTTCTTTGAGTTTAAGGGCTCCTTCAAGAGCAATCGGATATGAAAATCCACGTCCAAGATAGAATATGTTTTCAGCAAAGGTGTATCTTTTGGATATTTCTTTTATTGCTTCCCTTTCTTTTATTGCTTCATCGATGTATGCCGGAACTTTGTAGAGCTCCTCAACCAGTGCATCGTTTTTGGCGAGCAATCCTGCAAACATATAAATTGCGGTCAGCTGTGCAATGTATGTTTTGGTTGCGGCCACTCCGATTTCAGGGCCGGCCTGTGTTTGGATTACAAATTCCGCTTCATCGGTCATTGCAGATCCTGCAACATTAACGATAGCTAATGTCTTGGATTTTTTTTTGGCTTCTTTTAGGGCCATGCGTGAGTCATAGGTTTCACCTGACTGTGAGATGAAAATGACCAGTGTGTCTTCATCCCATGTTTTTGCAGTGTATCTGGACTCTGATGCAATAACCACATCGCATGCAATTCCTGCCATGGATTCAATCAGGTATTTTCCGGTAATTGATGCATGGTAGGATGTTCCGCAGGCTACAAAACAGATTCTTTTTACATCTCCGATTTCGTCGATAATCCTTTGGATGTTTGCCCTTTGGCCCAAAGTGTTTTTGACGGCTTTGGACTGTTCGATGATTTCCTTAATCATGAAGTGAGGATGACCTTCCTTCTGTGCCATTTCAGGTGTCCAGTCGATGTATTTGGATTCCCATTTGACATTTTCTCCATTTTCATCGTGAATTTCAATGCCGTCTTTGGTCAGGACTGCAATTTCACATTCATCTGGTCTGATCACGTCACGTGCATACTCAAGGACTGCCGGAGTGTCTGATGCAACGAAATAGCCTTCATCTCCATATGCAACAATCAATGGGGAGTCTTTTCTGGTTGCAACAAGCTTGTCAGGTTCATCTTTGGAAATTGCAACGATGGCATATGAGCCTTTAAGCATTTTTGTTGTTTTTCTTACTGCATTCTCAAGGTTTGAGCCTTCGTCCATGAATTTTTTAATAAGGTTTGGAATCACTTCGCTGTCTGTTGTTGACTTGAATGTGAAACCTTCCCCAATAAGATCTTCCTTTAAATCTGTGTAGTTTTCCAGAGTACCGTTGTGGACAACTGCAACGCTTTGTGAATTGTCCAGATGAGGATGGGCGTTGGCATCGGTTGGCCTTCCTGTTGATGCCCATCTTGTGTGAGCAATTCCAAGGCTTCCCTTCATATCTTCGAAATTTAGGTTGCCGTTAACTGTTTCAATGTCTCCTTTTGCCTTTTTAACATTTAATTGGTTATCATAAGTGGCAAGGCCTATTGAATCGTATCCTCTGTATTCCAGTTTTGAAATACAGCTGAATAGAATAGGTGCCACATCTTTTTTTTCTTTTAAAATGCATCCAACAATTCCGCACATTTTATCACCTTTTATTGTTTATCATTAATTTGTTATACTTAGGATAATATAAATTGCATAAATGAAAAGCTTTATAAATTGTTTTGTTTTTAAATATTTTGATTTTGATGAAGGCTGTGTAACCTGATGAACTTGAGTTTCAGTTAATTTTCTAGCTAAAGCAAGCACTTTACATAATTTAAATACTCTTTTTTATAAATTTATAGTTAAGTGATAATATGAAGAAACAGATTTTAGAAAAACTACATGATTTGGAAGTAAATGAAAACATAACAATCCTATATGCGGTGGAATCTGGTTCAAGAACACATGGCTATGCAAATGAGGATTCCGATTATGACATCAAATTTATCTACAAACGCAATGACATCTCCAAATATCTGGTTTTGGATAATTTCTGTGATGTGATCCAGAAGGAGGATGAATTGTTTGATTTGATGGGTTGGGATATTAAAAAAGCATTGAATCTTCATTTTAAAAGCAATGCAAGTTTATATGAATGGTTAAATTCACCGGTTGTTTATATTCCGGATGAGATTGGACTGTTCAGGGACTTGCCTGAATTCAATCGCGAAACCCTAAGGCACCAGTACTATGGCCAGGCCATTAAAACAAACAGAAAATACATTGTTGGAAGCAATTTGAGGGATAAGAAAATAGTCAAAAAAACATTATATGTCATCAGATGCAATATGGCATGGATAGATCTGAGTGAAAACCCTCCTCAAGTGCCTGATGAGGTAAGCGAAGCCATTTCAAACTTAAGAAAAAATTATATGAATTTGACGCTTGATGAAATTGCCGATGAGGATTTGGATTTGGTTCACACATGGATTGAAGACGTTTTGAACGGCTTTGAAAAATCAAAATTCAAGGCTCCTAAAAGAGACATTGAAGATTATAACGTCAGATTTCAGGAAATTATAGGTTTAACATGATGAAATTAGTATTTATTTGCAGCGGCAACACGTCAAGAAGCCCAATGACTGAAGGTCTGTTTAGAAAGATGGTTGGAAATGTCGATGTTTCATCTGCAGGATTTTCAACACAATCAGGTGAAAATGCAGATGAATACGCATGTTTGGTTTGCAGAAAACACGGTATTGATTTATCTGACTTTAAAACAACCAACATATCTGACGTTGACTTTAACGGCGTGGATTTGGTATTGGCGGCCACAGTCGAAAACCGGGAAAAAATAAAAAGGTTCTATCCGAATATTAATGCACATACAATCAAGGAGTATAGTGGATGTTATTCTGATTTGGATATTAAAGACCCGTCTGACGGCGGTTTGGGTGATTATGTTGTTTGCTATTTTGAAATAAAAGAAGCTTTGGAGAAAATTTTGAAAACTCACAGTGAATTTGAGGTGTTAATGTGAAGGTAATGTTTGTATGTACTGGAAACATTTGCAGAAGCCCGATGGCTGAGGCAATATTCAGAGACCTTGCTGGTGATGTGGAAGTTTCATCTGCAGGCACTTTTGCACTTGACGGTGAAATGGCATCATTTAATGCAATTGAAACATGCAAAAATCATGGTCTCGACCTGTCCGGCCACAGGTCCACTCCAGTTGAGGGTTCTGATATTGGTGAAATGGATTTGGTATTGACCGCAACAGCCGACCATAGGGATTATCTTAGGAGGTCATATCCTAATTTGAAAATTCATACAATCAGAGAATATGCCGGATATGATGATTTAGACATTGCCGATCCTTATGGTTATAATTTAAATGTTTATGAAAATTGCTTTTTAGAAATAAAAGAAGCTTTAGAAAAGATTTGCGAAGCTAAGTTCGTCAGATGAATTAAAATTTTAATAATTTTTTTCTATTTTTTTTAAAATGAGTCAGGTCATAGCTCCCCTGCGGAGCTTGTTTAATATTTCCAGTTGGTATGGTTTGACTTTATTGTAATTTTGAGGTGTTTTTAAAAGTTCATTAAAGCAGTTCAATGCTTCAGGCAGTTTATTTAAAAGTCTTAGCACGATTGCTTTGTTAAAAAGAGCGCAGGTGTAGTTATTATCAATATTTAGGCATTTGTCAAAGCATTCAATGGCCTTTTGATACTCGCTGCAGATAAACAGCACGCCTCCTTTATGGTTCAGCGTGTTGATGTCATTTTCATCCAACTCCAAAAGAAGATCCATTAACGTCAGTGCCTTTTCGGGATTGTTTTCCTTGATTAATGCTTTTATGGCCTGCATTTTTAGTCTGTCGACTTTGCTGTTAATGTCAAAGTCCCCGTCATCATAAACGAATTGCCTTTCAAATTTGATTTTTATCTCATCAATCAGTTCGTTTACCTGACTTTCACAGGAGGGGTCTTCTTTTATGGCCTGCATTAACATGTCAAGAGAATCCCATAGCTTGTTTTCATCCTTAAGTTTAATCCCTTTTTCAATCAGTTCATTTGACTTGTCATTGACATCATCATCGGCATCGCTGATTTCACTTTTTAGGATATTGACGATATTTTCCAGATTCGGATTGACTTTCAATGCCTTGTCATAATATTCAATAGCATTTTCAAAGTCGTTTCTGTGTTTGGCAATCATTCCTTTGTTGAGGAGCGCTGAAGAATTTTCACAAATTGATAAGGATTGATTGAAACATTCTTCTGCCTCATCAAATCTGTTCAGTTTCATCAGGGTTGACCCTTTGCCATTGATGGCATCTGTTCTTTCAGGTTCAATTTCAAGCACTTCGTCAAAAATTTCCAAGGCTTTTTCGCTGTCATTCTGCATAAAATCGTAAGCTTCATTAATTTTACTGTTGATATAGTCTTCTAGCATAATATCCCTCGATAATAGTTAGTAAAAAAAGTAATGGATTTTAAAAAAGAGTGATGATTAATTCGGTGTAATGTAATGTTTGGCAATATTAGTGTTTCCCAACAAGTTTCATAAATTTTATTCGAGTCCAAACTAATCATAACTCAACACCTGAATGGTAGTTTGAATATTCATATTAATAAGTCACATAAAGTAAAAGCTTTAACTGACCATATTAATTTTATACCATACGATGCTTGTCCTCTCTTTTTTCATTCTTTTGATTTCTCTAAAGAAGTTTCCATTACAATTGGGTTTTTTATGAGGTGTTATGATGACCAGATTATTGCTGACTTGTCCAATTCTGTAAATAATTATTGGAAGCGTTGATTTCTCGCATAAATGCATTGCATATGGGCAAATTACAAAATCATAACGTTTTCCAATTCCATTTTGAACAATATCTTTGAAGGTCATTGGGATGCAGCTATTGTCTTGTTTTTTTCATAGAGGCCTTTGGTGTAGGGATCAATTCCCTCAACACTGCACTCACGAAACATGTTGGACACTTCTCCGCTTCCACAGCACAAATTGAGAATATTTCCATTAATATTGCATCCTTGTATCACCTCAAACTAATTATTAGAGTCGTTAATATAAAAGTCAAATAAAGCTTTCAGTTTAAACGATTAATTAAATATTAAATTGAATATATTTTTAAATGAGGTTGCATCTATTGTATTTGGTATGATGCATGAATTTGATATTAATCAATGGGATATTGATTATTGGAGGTTAGTTGATGAAAATAATGTTTGTATGTTATGCCAATACGTCCAGAAGTGCAATGGCAGAAGCAATATTTAAAAGGATGGCGGGAGACGATATTGAAGTCTGCTCTTCAGGAATCATGGCTATCGATGGCAAGAAATCTTCCCCTGTGGCTGTTGAGGTGTGCAGGGCCCATGGAATTGATATAACTTCCCACACAGCAACCAACTTCAGAAATTCAAATATTGAGGATATGGATTTGGTTTTAACTCTGGAAGACTTTTATACTCAAAGGGTAAAGGATTACTATCCTGATTTAAAAATCTGCACAATCAAGCAGTTCGTTGATGAATATCCTCCGGACATTAATGATCCTGCAGGCGGGGACTATAATGTATATGATGCGTGTTTTTGTGAGATTGAAAGAGTATTAAAAAAAGTAGATAGAAAAATTAAACTAATTTTGGAATGAAGATTATCAATCCGATTACTGCAGATGCGATAGCGAGTGTTAAAACGGCACCTGCAGAAGCATCCTTGATAAATCTGATTTCATTATTATATTCCTTGTCAATGTAGTCAAGTGTTTTTTCAATTGAAGTGTTGAATAATTCAGCACTTGTTACAAGACCAAATAACATAATACAAATAATCCATTCCATATTGGATAATCCAACAATTAAACCGGCTGAAATAACGCATATCATAATTATTACTTGGATTTTCAGATTTCTTTCAGTTGAAACAGTATTGATTATACCGTTAACTGCATCTTTGAAACTTTTAATTATTGACATGATAATTCATTTGATTTAATTATAATTAACTTGATTAAAGCAATTCCTTTAGGTATTTTAAATAGGTATTTGGATATATCTATTATTAGATTTCAATAATATTGGAATTAAAACCTGCATTATGAAGAAATATTAGGTTGTGATAATAATGAATGCCGATTATTTAAAAGACTTTGAGGAAATGAATAATACAACAGAAAGTGTATTTGATTTGGGAGAATCAGGTCTTCTAATCATTTTAAAGGATGGAACAAACTTGACTAGCTGGGATGACATGGATGATCTTGATGATGTGCTCTATATCAGCGAAGACCTGTCCAAGCAGGTGAAATCTTCAAATTCCTGCTATTGCGACAATGCCGAAGTTATTATTATCCAAAATTATTCCCATGTTTCTCAATTACGGCCTTTTAGAAAAACTTTAAAATCACTTTTTTCCGGTATGAATTCATTAATAGCTTTTTATGCTATAAATTGGGATATTTCAAAAGAAATAGATGTTCATAACATGTTTTTCAAATGTTATTCTTTGGAATATGTTTTTCTTGAAAATTGGGATACTTCTAATGTGGAAAACTTTTGGGGCATGTTTGCCGATTGCTGCAGCCTGAAAACATTGGACGGACTTGAAAATTTTGATTTGAGTTCTACTGTAAATATGGAGTCCATGTTTGAATCTTGCATTTCCTTGGAAGACGTCTCCTTTGCTTCAAATTGGGACATGTCAAATGTTGAAAATATTTTTGAAATGTTTAGGGACTGTTATAGTCTAAGAGATGTGAGCTGTCTGAACTGGAACTTTGATAAGCTTAGAAATGGGGATAATCTATTTATTAATTGCAATAACATTGAAAAGCTTCCGGAATGGTATGACGAGGAGTTTAGAAGCCAATTCGGTATAAGGAAACATCTTGAAATTGCTGATGATTCATTCATCTATAAGATCATAAAGGGATTTGACGAGCAGGATATTTTTGTTGCCGTAAGCTACATAGAAAATGAAGAAATGCTGAAGGAGTTAATAAAAGATGATTCTATACATTACTATGCTAAAAGGGCTGCACTGTTAAATCCTAATCTAAATGACAGTAATATTTTAGAAGATTATGCATTGAATAGTTATGGGGCTGTAGAAAGGGCATATGCAATTGAAAATCCAAATTTTACAAATGCTAAACTTTTAAAAAAGATAGCCGAAAATGATCAAAACTATCTGGTAAGATTCAAGGCTGAACGAAAATTAAAGGAATTGCTCTACAATAAGTATCAGAGACAATAGTAATCTTAAATATCAGTCCTTGAGGATACCTATTCAGGGGAATACATTTGGGGGGATAATATGAATTTCAAGGAATTTGAAGAACTGTTTAAAAGTGGAGTTAAGCGGATTACTTTAACAGAAGATGTTATCCTGGAAACTGATGAAAAGGAAACCTATGAAATGGGTGTGGAAATTAACGAAAATGGTTTAATAATCAATGGTAATGGTCATGCCATTGATGGAAACGCTCAAGTGTCTCTATTGTGCATTAAAGCAGAGGTCACTTTAAAAAATATAGTCTTCAAAAATGCCTATTGTGAATACTCAGGTGGAGCAATAATAAATGAGGGTGATTTGATGGTTGAAAATTGTAACTTCTGCCATAACACCTCAGATGAATTTGGAGGAGCCATCTATAATAAACGTTATTCCAGATTAAGGATAGCCAATTCCAGATTTAGAAAAAATAGGGCGGATTATGGGGGAGCCATTTTCAATGATTCAAATTCATTGATGAATTTGGACAGGGCGGTTTTCAAATCAAACTCCTCTGAATTTGAAGGGGGAGCCATTTACAACAAATCAGAATTATCACTTCATGATGCTTTGTTTTACAGTAATGCTTCATTTAAGGGAGGAGCTATCTATAACGAAGGCATGTTGAATATCAGGGATTGCAATTTTGAAAAAAACATTGCAAGTGAAGGCAATGATATCAAAAATCAGAATGAGAATAGTTTGAATGTTATTAACTGCATTTTCTATTGAATAAAGCATTTCATTTATACGATTTATATATAAATTAAATTAAATATTTAGATAACCAATAATGTGAGGTGAAACTATGTTTGAATTAGCGGGTAAGTATGCAACAGCAAAAGTATTTTCAGATGATGTTGACAGCACAAGCATTTCACAGGTAATCAACTTTCTAAATCAGCCTATTGCCGAAGGCCAGACTGTCCGCATGATGCCTGATATCCATGCGGGAAGAGGCTGCACAATCGGCACTACAATGACAATCACCGATAAGGTTGTTCCTAATCTTGTCGGATCAGACATAGGTTGCGGAATGGAAGTCATGTACCTGGATGCTGATGAAATCGATTTTGAACGCCTTGATGGTATTATTCGAACAAAAGTGCCTCATGGTTATAAGAAAAGAGATGTTCCGCATCATTTCATGAAGAATTTTGATTTAACAGAACTTAAGTGTTATTTCAATCTTGAAGCCGGAAGCGAAGGCAATTTCGATTTAGGAACTCTTGGCGGTGGAAATCACTTCATCGAAATCAACGAGACTCAGGACAATGGTTTAATCCTTGTGATTCACTCAGGAAGCCGCAGAATCGGTGCAGATGTCTGCGATTATTATCAGAATGAGGCTCTCAAGGAATTTAAGAGATATCATAACATGGCTCAAAATAAGGATCTGATTTACTGCGAAGGAAAACTCTTTGATGATTACATTCATGACATGAAAATCATGCAGGAATTTGCGGTTCTCAACCGTCAGGCCATTGCAGAGACAATACTTACAGAATACGGAATGGACTACACCAAAAAATTCACAACTATCCACAACTACATTGACATGGACAGGATGATTTTAAGAAAAGGTGCAGTTTCAGCAAACAAGAACGAAACCTTAATCATTCCAATCAATATGCGTGACGGATCCATTATCTGTAAAGGTAAAGGAAATCCTGACTGGAATTATTCAGCTCCACATGGTGCAGGACGTCTTTTCAGTCGTTCAAGAGCTAAACAAGAGCTGTCTTTAGATGAATTCCAACGTCAGATGGACGGAATCTATTCCAATTCTGTTTCCAAAAAAACTCTTGATGAATCTCCGATGGCATATAAACCAATAGATAATATTTTAAATAATGTTGAAGATACAGTTAAAATAATGGAAATTGTAAAACCAGTTTATAATTTCAAAGCTTAAATAAGGGTTATTAATATGTCTGAGTTAAAATATATGGATTTGTCATTAGATGAAATCCTAAAAAATCTTCAAATGTGTAAATCAGTTGTAGCCAATCAGGAAGAGTCAATTGTCAAGTTTAGGGATGTTATTCTTACAGCTTCCAACAAGCGTGTGGTGTCAGATAGGAAAACCACAATATTTCTGGCAGGAGCCGGAAGGTCAGGTTTTGTTGCAAAATCATTTGCGATGAGACTGATGCATTTGGGTTTTTATGTCTACGTATTCAATGAGACAATAGCTCCTCCGGTTAGGGATGGGGATATCATTATCATTATTTCAAAATCAGGCAAATCCAATTCAATCACTCAAATAGTTGAGGATTCCAAAATAGACAATGTAAAATTCCTGGCAGTATGCGGCAATACCGAAAGCGAACTTGCACAAAAGGCAGATGCCAGAATAGTCATTGACTCTCTTCCCCAGACTCTTGTTAGACTTGAAGACAGTGATGTTAAGGATTTCATGGAGACTCTGCCGAGAGCTTTAATCAACTTTGAAAGCGATGAGGAAGTCAGAAGCAAAATCGAAGCTCTTCCTAAAAAATCAGCAGATTTAAGTGATAACGAATTGTGGAAGGAGATCAATGATTTACCTGAAGAAATCAGAGGAATCAGTAATATTTACCGTCCATTGGAGTTAATATTAATGGGAACAGCTTTTGAAGTCTCAGCCTTGGTTTTACTCGATGCTCTGGTAACCGAACTGATGCAAAGTTTAAATTTACGTGAAAAGGACTTGAAAGCCTATCATGATGTTTTAAGCAGTGCAATTTAAAATTATAAAAAATTATGGAGATATATTATGAGCGATTCAGATATTAATAAAACAGCAATTATCGACCCCGAAGACCCTAATTTGATTTCAGAAAAGCTATCAGCCGTTAACAATAAGGTCAGGTTTTCAATACTTGAAATCTTAAGGGATAATCAAAAATATAATCAGGCACAGTCAAAAGATCCGCTGTATTCCCGTGAAATAAACAGCATTCTTTTGAACAACTACAATATTGAAATCACTCCACAAATGCTTGGCCAGCACATTAAGAAACTTAAGGATGCAGGTCTTGTAAATGAGATTGAAATTAAAAAGGAAGTGCCCAATAAGGTTGGTAAGAGAGGAGTAAAGGCATACGTTTTAAAAGAGGATGCATTTGAAGATTTGTTTCTGGAGATTAATTTCCTCTCTGATGAGCTCTTTACATTCTTTGATTTGTATAAGTCCAACCAAAAGTTCCATGAAGACGAAAACTGTGTTCTTACAATATTTAATGGTGTGGACAAGGGAAAAACATTTAAAGTTAGAAAGGATGAAACTGTTTTAATCGGTCGTAAAGCCAGTTTTTCACAGGGAGATTTGGCTTCATTTTCTATACTTCTGGACAATAGCTATGATACAGTTTCAAACGTGTCAAAACCTCATCTTAAACTGTTCTATAAGGATGACGGCTGGTATATCATAGATGGATCCAGTTCCAATGGAACTTTCATAGGAGATATTGAGGTTCAAAAAGGAAGGCCAACTAAATTAAGGCCTAATTCATTTTTAAAATTATCTAGAGGAAATGGTGGTGCAGTTATTTATTGCTCATTTTAATTAGATTTTTTTAAATCTAATTCGGTGGTTTAAGTGGACTTTGATGAAGTTAAACACTTAATTGAAGAATTTTTTAATGGCAAGTTTGAAGTTAAAAAATTTTTGGGTGAAGGATCATTTGCAAAGGTGTATCTGGTAAATCACAACTATCTAGACACCTTGATGGCAATGAAAATCATCAAAGAACCATTAAGCACCACAACAAACAAAAAAGATGTCTTTCGGGAGGTAACTCTAGCCTGTCAGCTTAGACATGAAAACATCATAAGCATTTTTGATGCTGCTGAAATATCTGATTTTGAAGACGGCAAAAACCATGCCTATTTTGTAATGGAATATGTTTCCGGAGGGGATTTGGAGCATTTCCTTAATTCTTATGTTGAAATCAGCAGGTTCATGCCGATAAAACTTTGTATGGATTTGATAAGACAGATTCTAAGTGGCCTAAACACTCTTCACTCTGCAAATCCTCCCATCATTCACCGTGACCTGAAGACCAACAATGTCCTTTTAAGTTTCAATGCCTGCGGTGACATTATCATTAAGATATCTGATTTTGGTTTTGCAAAGGAGGTCACAACAGGTATTTCAGACATTGATATTGCCGGAACAAGGCCTTATATGGCTCCTGAACTTTTCAACAAGTCAGTTTCAACCAGAAGTGACATCTATGCTGTAGGGGTCATGTTTTATCAGCTTTTGACAAACAGGTATCCCTATAATGTTGGCGAATATACGATAGAGGAACTGGTTGAGCTGAAGCCATGGAAAAAGGATTTGAAGCCTCCGAGCTATTATAATGAACAAGTCCCCGACATTTTGGACAGTATTGTATTGAAGTGTCTTGACATCAATGCGAACAACAGGTACGCTGATGCAGGAGATCTTCTGATTGATGTGGAAAATGCAATTGAAAAGTATGATGCAGCTCAAAGTCCATCTTCGACTGCCACTGAGGAGGGATATAATGATGATTATTGTGAATACATCATCAACGATTCAATCAAGGAGGCATTCAGACTTGCAAAATGTGAAAACGGGCTTAAAGATGCTATTGAAATTTTGGAAGGCGAAGTTTTGGAGGATTATGCAATCCGTGAATTCTATTCCGAAACCCTTAGAATCTGGAAATCAAAGCGCCCTGATTTGAAGTTAATCTCAAAGGCATTCACAGTCAATCTTAAGGGAAGACATTATAAATTGTCCTGTAACTTTTTAAGGGAAGCAATTGCATATAATCCTTCACTTAAAAGCAAGTATCAGCATTACGTTGATTTGTGGGAAATTTTCATCGACCTGGAAAGGCACGGCAGTCTTATTAGAGCTGTTGCCCTACTTGAAAAGCTGATGGAATCAAATAGGGAAATCAGAAGGATTTATACTGATATTCTTCCAACGCTTAAAACATATTCTGTAGATGAAATAATAATAGAGGCCATACGTCTTGTCAATTTGAATGACCTGTCATCCGGAGCCAATCTTATGGAATTTGCAGTCATCCTTGATGCTAAAGCCAGAAAGGAATATGCGTATAAGATGTCACTGTGGAAACAGAACATGAAATTGCATTTCAGACAATCCGGTGAAATCAAAAACGACACTATTGATTATGCAATAGATTTGGGAACAACCGATTCGGTAATATCATATTATAACAATGGAAATCCGGTAATTATCAAGAATCATAGGACTGGGGATGATTTTACACCGTCTGCGGTTCTTGTTGATGAAACTGATGATGTTGAAGTGGGTGTAAGTGCAAAAAATGCCATTCTAAACAATACTAAAGATGCCGTAAGTGAGTTCAAGCACAATATGGGCTTTTCAATCCCATTCAAATTTGAAAAGTCATCCAGAGTCATGTTTCCGGAAGAGCTGTCTGCTGAAGTCCTCAAGGATTTGAGGGTATCTGTCTATGATGAAACAGGAGTCAATATTGAACATGCAGTAATCTGCGTTCCTGCAAATTCAAATCCAATCAAAACAAAGGCCGTTAATGATGCTGCTGATCTTGCCGGATTCAGGTCACACAGTTTAATATTGGAACCGATTGCCGTCAGCATTGCTTATGGACTTTACAAAAATGATGGAATATGGATGATTTATGATTTGGGCGGAGGAACATTCAATGTAAGTCTGATCAAAAACATCGGAGGAGAACTTGAAAAGCTTGCAACCGATGGGCTTGAAAATCTTGGAGGAAATGCCTTCGATTGGAAGATTGTCAATGACCTGTTCAGGCCTAAAATTGCATATGATTTGAATCTTGATGATTTCAGGCAGGACAATTCAAAATATGTTGGTGTTTTTGCACAGCTTAAGAATGCTGCCGAAGCTGCAAAAATGGATTTGACAGAATCAGACAGTGCTTACATATGCATCAACAATCTTTTTGAAAACTATGACTTTACATACACTTTAACAAAAGAGAAGTTCAAGGAAATTATAGAACCTCTAATCACATATACTTTTAATGTATCAAGAAAACTGCTTGATGAAAATTCCCTCAGCGAAGATGACTTTGTCAGCATAATTCTTGTTGGAGGATCATCATTAAGCCCGATAGTGCAGGATTTTATCAAAAATGAATTTTCAATCACTACTGAATCGGCCATCAATCCCCTTACGGTAGTGTCAAAAGGAGCTGCACTCTATGCGGGAAGTCTTGAAAAACCCCACATGGACATTAAAAAGGAACTGTTGTCTGTTGTTTTAAGCCATAATAATGGCATTTTGAAGGGAAGGGTATTTTCAAATGATTTAAAATCATCATTTTTAGGATATTCCATTGAAATTGGTTCACTGAGAATTCCTTTAAAAATAGACGGCAAGTTCAAGCTTAAAAATCCTCCTCAGGAGTATCACATTAACATCTATGAAAACGACAATCCTCTTGAGCTTGATGCTAAATCACCAAATCACGTAATCGGAGAGATGATATCTGTTCCGTTTTTAAATAAGCAGTTCAACATTAACGGTACGTCAACATTAAAGGAGCTGATGAAACAATACTCAAGATTGCTCAGGGACATTGATTATCTAAACGATTATACCTCAATTGATGAATGTGAAATTCAAAAATATATAGAAACATTGCTGGAAATGGGTCAAAGAGATAAGATTGCCCTAAACCATGCTGAAATCTACATCAGCCATTTGAAAGCTATTGTGGATGAGGCAAAATATGACCTGGAATATTCGGTGCTATTGGAAAATGTATCCAGAAAAATGAAAATCATTGAATGCAGTGATATATTAGATATTGGAGAGATAGGAAAATTAGAGGAAAAGAATCTTGATGAACTTAAGGACACATACAGCCTTTTGGTTGAAAAATACGTCTCTGCAAATAGGGATGATGTGATTGAGGAATGCTTTTTCAATCTGAAACTTGATGGTATTTACACTAACAATGAAAAACTGGCAGATGAACTTATTGAAAATGCAAATGCCGCATTGGCGGATAATGATTATGAAGAGCTCTTTGACATTGTTAATGTATTGTATGAAATTGATGAACGTGATTAAATTAAAAACTTTATTCCATTTAAATAATGCATGAATTAAATTAAATATAGGGGTAATTTCATGAAAAACCCAAAATCTACAAAACCGACACTGGTGCTTAATAAAACCAATTCAGACGGATTTCTGGATTTCAATTATCCCTCTGATTTGGCTGAAGCCATGAAAGCTTTAAATAAATTAATGAATGCAGGTGATGAGGATGAATGATAAATTAATAGAATTACCTGATTACGGTCGTTTAATAGTTGTAACTGATTTGCATGGTGATTTGGATGATTACAATCATTATTTAAGTTTATGGGATGAATCAGATCCTGATTTCCACATTGTTTTTACCGGCGATTTGATTCACGGCCTGGATGAGGAAACAGACGGATCCGTTCAGATTCTTGATGATGCAATGGTCAAATCAAAGGAATATTCAAATTTTCATACTCTTTTGGGAAATCATGAATGGGCACATATCACAAACCAGGAGATTTATAAGAACTATCAGCCCCTTCTTTTAGGGTTTAAAAACATAATTTCATTTAACAAAGGTTTAATTGAACCCCATTTAACAAACTACATCAAATTCTTCAAGACAATGCCTTATTTTGTAAAAACTGCAAACGGATTGTTCATATCCCATTCAGGACCATCAGACAAGGTAAGGTCAATTGAAGCGTTCAATAAAATATTTGAAGGTGATTATTCAAGTCCGATTTTATACGACTTCCTGTGGAACAGATACTCCAGCATAACTGACTACACAAAGGCCGATGTCACTAGATTTCTTGAAATCGTCGGCTCAAAGGCCATGGTTGTGGGTCACTGTCCTGTGGAATCATATCATTTATATGGCAATCAGATTATAATGTCATCAAGTTTCCAGACAAAGGTGAAGACTTATCTCGATATTGATTTGTCAATGGAAATAAATGATGTAAAGGATGTTCAAAAGGAACTGAAATTTATTATAGAGTGATTTTGATGTATTTTGAGTATACTCATGGAAGTAAATTGTCTTATGAAGATGTTAAAAGGGATTTCCTTCGTGATTTGACCGATACTTTCATGGGATTTATCCGCTCAAATGGAAGGATAAGAGGCTATCCGGAACATCTTTTAAACGTTTTCATAACTTTCGACTTAAAGATAAAATATGAACTTGACTACGAATTGGATTATTTGGACTTCAGACATTTAAACCGGCTAAGTCAGCTATATGGCGGATGGGGAGATAATGAATGGATGCAGGTTTTCAGGCTTTTCAGCCAAACAATCAAATTCAGACATAGGCTAAGCCCTTTCATCCGTCTGTTCTTTTATGATTTGGTTTATATGGGCCTATTTGATGAAAATATTGAAGTTTTAGACATGCCGGATGAACTTCTGGAATTGATGGGTGAGGAAATGAAAAAATTAAATAATCTTTTTGATGAATATCTCATCAGTGATGATTCCAGTTTGGTCAAAGAGATAGTAAACATATCAAAATCAGATTCCATACCTCAGTTTGCCGTTACATATATGGCGGATAGGATTAATGAACATGCTGGTGTTGATAAAGGAGGTTTGGGAGATTCAATTTGTGAATTATATGTAATATCCATTGAAAAAATACTGAAGAAACCTGAATTAACTGCTCATGATAAATCAGAAATCAGTTCCATATATCAGATAGTGGATGCCTCAAATTTCACTGACACTCAAAAAGACCATATTTATTCGGTAATTGGAAGATATAAAGTTTATGAAATTAGAAAATTAAAAAATAAAAGAAGGAGACTGCCTCCTAGATATAGGTGTTAATTATGACAGACAATAATTTGAAGGAATATGTCGATAAATTTTTCGATGAACTGGTATTGTATGATGACTATAAAAACGGTCATTACTACAAGGATTTGTTGAAAGCCAGTATTGATACATTTTTAGAATATGAAAGCCCTTACACTGCATTTGAAATATTCAGGGCATTTTCCATGATTTATCAAATCACGGCAGAAGATAAATCCGAAAATAATGACGTATCATTTACTGTTGTAAAAGAGCAAAATGTGCTTCTTGATTTGGTTAATGCCATGAAAAAATATGAAGAAAGCACAGGTGATTTAATTGACAAGCAGAGAGACCATCTTATTCATTCAGTAAATGTTTTCCTCTTGGGTTTGGCAATCTATGCTCAAAACAGAAAATACAGGAAATGTTTCAAGGATTATGTTTTAAAAAGTCCGTATGATAAGTATTACATGCTTGAAAACGGCGATTTTTCAAATGAGGAATTTTTATATCGTTGGGGAGTGGCTTCTTTATTCCATGATATAGGATATCCTGTAGAAATTATTGGAAAACAGCTTAAAAAATTCATAAATGATAGTGTAAAATCAATTTCACCAACATACGGTGCAGATACTGCTATTGATTTTAAGGACTTCAATGAATTCAACACAATAGTAAAATTGGATTATGATTTTGCAGATGAGTTTACAAAAAGCTATCCTGAAGCCAAATTTCTGAATCTCTTCAAACCGACAGATATTGTTGCCCATAAGATTTCAACAGATTTCGAAGGAGTCAATGTAAATGATGTAATAAAACATCTGGATAACTTTGTTTATTCTATGGGTGATTTGGGCTTCATTGACCATGGATTTTTCTCATGCATTCTGATATTGGATACATATGGTTATCTAATCCAAAAATATGCTAAAAACCATGACTTTTTCTTTTATCCTATAGTGGATAGTGCATCAGCCATTTTACTGCATAATTATTATAGAAATGTTTTGCAAAATAATCCGTTTAACTTAAAACAACTTCTTCCGTCCCAATCTCCTCTTGCATTCTTGTTAATATTGTGTGATGAGCTTCAGGAATGGAGCAGACAGGCGTATGGGGTTATAGATAAACAGAAAGATTATGTAAATGAATATGAATTAGAAATTTATGATGATGAGTTGAAAGTAAAATATGTTGGTAAAAGTGGAAATCTCGGTAAAGGATTTTCAGATAACAAACAAGCACTCCTTTATAATGTCTTGTCAATTGATAGTGCATTCTCCAATGGTTTAAGCATTAATGTTGAGGTTCCACAACACTGCACATCAATAGAAACAAGTAATGATGACCTTAAAGAACCGGACATTCTTTTAAGAAATGTTGAAAGGCTGGCTGTTCTGATTCATGAATATTATAATGAAACCATTAGACGACAGTATCTTGAAGCAGTCGACAATGGTGATGTCAGCGATGAGTTAAAGGCAAAATTTGAAGGTATTCAGTCATTTGATGAACTTCTGCCTAATTATAAATTAGCTAATATTAGGCAGGCAAGGTCAATTCCAACTAAATTGGCAATGATTGGATGTGAACTTGCAAATGAGACTGATGAAAGGCCTGCAATAACTGAATTCACACCATCTGAAGTGGAATATTTGGCTATTTTCGAGCATGATGACTGGTGCAGAGAAAAAGAGGGAACCGGCTGGTCATATGGTGAAGTAAAAGATGCTGATAAAAAGATTTCCCCATATTTGGTTCCTTGGGATGGTTTAACTGAAGAAATTAAGGAATTTGACAGGGATCCTGTAAGAAACATTCCGTCTTTGATACAGTCAATAGGATTAAAAGTTGTTAAAAGCTAAATTTGAGCATGGCTGAAATCCATAATGCATATCTATGCATTTGAATCCATAATATGTTAAAATTGTTAAAAATCTAATTAACAATTTTATTTTCTTTTTTTTAAATTTCAATGTAAACTATTTTTTTCATCTTATATTAAACTTATTTAGTATTGAAAATATAGTTAATGTTAATATAAGTTAAGGTGGAAATTCAATGAGTGAAGAACTGAACATATATAATTTTAAGAATTACATTGAAGACTTTTTCAAGGACTTGGAATTATATGATGATTATGACGGCAGACATAACTATAAGGGCATTTTGAAAGCAAGCATAGATGTTTTTTTAAATTTTGAAAGTGACTATACTGCAAAAGAGGTATACAGATCATTTTTTATGATTTACCAGATTACTGGTGAAGATAAATCCAAAAGGGAAGATAATAAAAAGCTTATAAGTGAACCGAACACGCTTCTGAATCTTGTTAATGTAATGGAAAAATACGAAAAAAACACTGGTGAGCTGATTGACAGGCAAAGGGACCATTTCATTCATTCAGTTAATGTTTTCTTATTGGGTTTGGCCATTTACACTAAGAACAAAAAGTACAGAAAAGCATTCAACAACTATGTGAAGAAAAGCCAGTATAAGAAATATTACGGATATGAAAACAAGGAAGTTTCCCGTGAAGAGTTTTTATACCGCTGGGGAGTAGCATCCCTCTTGCACGATATCGGTTATCCCTTTGAAATTGTTGGAAAGCAACTGAAAAAGATAATCAATGATGGAGTCAAGTCCATTTCAAACTCCTACAGTGTAAGTCTTGGAATTGATTTTGATAATTTTGATGAATTCAATTCCATTGTAAAGATGGATCCATATGATTTTGCAGACAATTATCGTAAAATAAACAAAAGATCCAAAGTCTTGGATTTATATAAGCCTACTGATATTTTAGCACATAAGGTAGCAAAGGATTTTAATTTCAGCAATGAAAAATTCAAATTGTTAAAAAAACATTTAAACGGTTTCATTTATTATATGAGAGAAAAGGACTTCATAGACCATGGTTTTTATTCAGCTATTCTTGTTTTGAACTCATATGGAAAAATTATGCAGAAATACGACAAAAATGACATATTCTTCTTCTATCCTATTGTGGATAGTGCTTCAGCAATATTGTTGCATAACTATTACAACAAAACTCTGCAGAAAGATCCGTTTAACTTAAAGAAGTTGTCTCCTAAATCCAATCCTATTGCCTATCTGCTGATTTTATGTGATGAGCTTCAGGAGTGGAACAGACAGCCTTTCGGTCAGATTGATAAGCAGAAATTACATGTAAATGAATTGTCCATAAGCATTGGGGAAAACTCTATGGACGTAATTTACATTATTAAAAACGGTTCAATGGGCTTAGGATTTTCCAAAGATAAAAAGGACTTCATCAACAATGTTTTAGATATTGAATCCATATTTGTAAAGGGTATTTTTGTATCCAGTGATGTTGAACCGGACATTGAAGAAGGCATCATGAGAAATATGGATATTGAGGAAATTCAGGCTCCGGATATTCTGATTAAAAACATCGAAGAGCTGGCAAGCAAGATACATGCTAACTATAACAATCGTATTAATCATGACTATGATGATGCTGTCGAAAGAGGTGAGGAAGTAGATAAAAATCTTGAAATATCTCACAACACTTTAGAAGAGTTCAATGAATTGTCTTCGGAATATAAGTTATCCAATCTCAGACAGGCAAGGTCAATTCCTAAGAAATTGAATCTGATAGGTTGTGAAATTGCCCCTCTTGATGATGAACGTGATGAAATCACTTTTGAAGACTTGGATGAAAAAGAGATTGAAAATTTAGCTATCTTTGAACATCAAGAGTGGTGTAGGGAAAAAAGAGGTACCGGCTGGACATATGGTTCTATTAAAAACGAAGATTTACGTGAAAACCCTAACATAGTTGAATGGGATGAATTATCCGATGAAGTTAAAGAGTATGATGTGGATACTATTAAAATCATTCCTGAACTTTTAAATTCCCTGGAATTGAAAGTGGTAAGAAGCAAAATCAGATTGCTTACCTATAAAATGCAGGAATACTTTGAGAAAAACTTTGAAAATGATGAATATGACTCTGAATTGAGTTCTGAAGATAAATTTAAAAGGCTTCCTGACCATGTCAAATATACGAATTATAAGCAGGCCAATTTCATAGTTAAAATATTGAATGAAAGGGGCTATGACATAATTGACAAAAATGACAAGATTGATGCCATTAAAAGTGATGACTTTGATGAGCATGACCTTGAACATTTTGCCGAAAGGGAGCATTACGGCTGGTGTATGCTCAAGTATGATTTGGGTTGGAGACACGGACCTCTTGATATTGATGAAAAAACTTCTCCGAATCTGGTCAAATGGGAAGAATTGGATGAAGAACTTCAGGAAAACAATATGAACACATTCAAAAAGCTGCCTGACATGTGCGATGAGGTAGGTTTACAAATTGTCAAAAGTGAATAATATTTTTATTCACTCTTTAATATTTAACATTTAAATCATATTATTTTTAAATATTATATTGGTGAATATCAGTGGACATATTGGGCAATTCAATTATTCAATTCTTATCAGAACTGATTATTTTTTCTGTTGCAACTGTTATTGGCGTTTTTGTATTCAATAAGGTTAAAAACTCCGATAATAGATATCTGGATATCCATGAATTTCTTCCTGAAGATGAAATATTCACTTTAAGGCAGGTTTATTATCTAATCATGATAAGCGCTTGTTTTATTGTGGTGCTCTATACTTTTGTAGTTTATAATGACTATATCTATATGGTGCTGTTTGATGTGGGCCTGTCGTTATATATTGCAATCACATATGAGAAGAGCTCCCTGAAAAACAAGGTCATATTATTTTTGCTGGTTCCTTGGGGGTCCCTGAATTATCTGATGTTCGGTTTTAGCATGGTTAGTCTGCTGGATTTAATTCATGTTCCCATTTTCATATACTTCATTAAGTATTATTATGATAAATTCAGTGAGTTTACCAATTCAAACGGTCTGGGAGTATCAATACTTCTTCTGTTTTCAATAGTCTTTATTAGTTTTTTCGTAACTCAAGTGGTTGAAAATGCCAATGCTGTCGATTCACTTGTCATGGTTTCCAATGCATTTACAAGTAACGGATATGCTATTTTGGGCCAATCCATTCCGGGCAAGATTAACAGTATTTTTCTGGTATGGGGAGGATATATCATATCCGGTGCAGGTACGGCAACTTTAACTGCGGCCATTTTAATGAGGCACTTCAATAAAAGATTTGAACAGCTTGAAAAATTGATTGACGAAGGTGATGAGCAATGAATTGGGAGGTGCAGCTGATAGATATAATAATTCAGTTTGCAGTGTCATTGGGGATTTTTATTGTCATGGCTTATGTCGGAAAGTTTATTTACGGCAAAATCAAATTGTCTTCCACTCTTAAAGATTCCAAATTTCTCAATATAGAGGAATATTTGCCTGAAGAGGAATCCACAACCATAAAGCAGGTATTTTACCTTATAATGATTTTGATTTTTGTTGTAAATATGATATATATCATATTGGGTCTGCGTGAAGTGTCCCTCAATCTATTGCTTTTGGACATCATTGTTTCATTGTATGTGATAATCAATGGTGACATTTCATTTTCCAAAAACAAGCTGGCTTACTGTTTGGTAATTCCCCTCGCTTCATTGTCACATCTGATATTTAATAATAACTTCATTACATTTATGGACGGGTTCCATATATTTGTCTTTTTGTATCTTATTAAAATATATTATCAGAAATTCATTGAATACACTGAGACCAATAGTTTAAGAATCACTATTCTGTTCTTGTTCGGAATAGTCTTCGTCAGTTTCTTCATTACGATGATTGTTGAAAGGACTACTCCTCTTAATGCTCTTGTAATGGTTTCCAACGCATTTACAAGTAACGGTTATTCAGTATTGGGACATTCGACATTTGGAAAAATAAATGCATTGATATTGGTTTGGAGCGGTTTTCTTTTATCCGGTGTAGGTACCGCCACTTTGGCCGTTGCCATTGTAATGAAATATGCCAACGATAAGTTTGACCATCTTGAAGAGAAGGTTAAAAAGATTAAGAAAGATTAATCTGTTCTGTTTGCAAATATATGACTGATGCAGACAAATGATAATATTGAAACGATTGTCGGAAATCCGCGAAAAGCTATTAACACTCTTGCATTTCCAACCATTTTTTCAATGCTTCTCATGTTTTTGAATAATCTGATTGACAGTTTTTGGGTTTCAGGAATCAATGCTGATGCGCTGGCCGCTTTGGGATTCATATTTCCCTTGTATCTGGTTATCATAGGCCTTGGAAGCGGAGTAGGTGCCGGTGCCAATTCGCTTATTTCCAGATATGTAGGCAGTAAAAGGTTTGACGGTGCAAACAATGCAGTTGTTCACTCACTGATTCTGATGGGAATCGTTTCTTTAATTGTTTTGATTGTCGGTGTTTTCTTTTTGGATGACTTGGTCGTGCTTTTAGGTGCATCTTCGGTAAAGTCATATTGTTTGAGCTATGGATTTATTATTTTCTTGCTGAATATTGTTTTTCTTGCACCTAACGTTACTGCAAGCATATTCAGGGCCGAAGGGGATGTCAGAAGGGCAACCAATCCTTTGATTCTAACTGCTGTATTAAATATGGTTTTGGATCCCATACTGATTTTCGGTCTGGATTTGGGGATTTTCGGAGCGGGCCTTGCAACAGTCATCGCCTCACTAATCGGCTGGCTGTGGATGATTTACTGGATTTTAATTAAAAAGGATACTTTCTTTGAATTTAATCTTAAAAATTATAGGCGAAATCTTGAAATCTATAAGGAAATCCTTGTTGTTTCTCTTCCGGCAGGAACGGAGGAGATAATATTTGCACTGGTGGCCATCATATTGAATTATCTCATCATGAAAACGGCAGGTGTCAGTGAAGTCGCATCCTTTACAATTGCATGGAGATTCATCTGCATTGCATTTCTGCCAGGTATGGCAATCGGAATAGCTACAATAACGGTTTCAGGTGTTGCATACGGTGCCCGCAACTGGCCGAACTTCAATGAGACAATAAAATACTCCACTCTACTGAGTTTAACAATAACATTGGCGATTTGTGCAATATTTTTTGTATTTGCTTATCCGATATGTGGTCTTTTCAACTTCCAGACGTCCAATCCTGCTCTGGTTGAGCGTGCCGCCGAAATATTAAGGCTTCTGGTTTTCTACAACTGTCTGATTTCGTTCGGTGCAACTGCCGCATATACTTATCAGGGCGTCGGTGCAGGATTCAAATCATTGGGCCTCACTGTTTTAAGGGAACTGGTTTTGAGCATGGCCTTGGCTTATGTGGTGGGTATAACTCTGTCTATGGGAGTTTTCGGCGTATATTTGGGCGCCATAATCGGTATGAACATTGGTTCGATTTTTGGTTTTGCCTGCATCTTGATATTCAACCTGAAGTTCAAAAGGCAGTGCGGCTATTGAAAATCGTATTACTTTTTTTCTTATTTTAGGGGTTTTAGTAATACTTTTCGAGAGTATTACTTTTTGTTTAGTTATTTAAATACTATGTATTACAATTTTCATATTTAACTAATAATTAATACTTTTTTGGCGATTTTAAGCTATTTGGTATTACTTTTTTTCGAAAATTTTATATTATTAATTATTACAAAATTATTATTAGTAGTAATATTTTTATTTAAAAATTTACTACAAATTCGACCTTTTATTTAAGAGGTAAAAAAATGAAATTTTATAGAAAAAAACACAATATTCTCCTGGCACTTCTGATAATGCTTTCATTATTGATTTTCTCACAGGTCGCTTTTGCCGAGGCAAATGATACTGCAGCAAATGGCGATAATGGAGTTGAGGTTTTAAGCGGCGAATATTGTGATGTGAATAAGATTTCAACTGATAATTCGCAAAATGAGTTGTCAGATTCTAAAAATACTACTTTATTTATAATCAGTGATAATCCGGGAACCAATATTTTGGATAAGGCCGCCTGGGAACTCCACGACGAGAAAAAACTCGACAATGTAAATCTCATCATCAGAAGCGGTGACCAGATAAAGGCAATGAATGAAAATGACTTGAAAGGTTTATTGTCAGGTTGTGACGCTTTTGTCGGCGAGTGGATAAGCAGTGATGTGGATTCAGTCCTGACAAGCGTTTTATCTAAAAATCCTAGTTTATCCAATAAAAAAATGTTTCTGATATTGGAACCTCCTTCAGGTAATCTGAATTCAGATTCCAGTTCAATCAAGCTTCTTAGGAACAATACTCTGAACTATAACAAAATCTTTGCAACATATTCCAACGAGGAGTTAATAAAATACTTCAAAAATACTAAAAGAGGAATATCATACTCAAATGTCAACAGTTACTTGACAGGTGATGCGAAAGGTTTCAACCCTATTTTAAATCAGCTTGTTCTATATAAGGACCTGAACGACAAGGACAATTTGAAAAATCAGATATTATACATCCTGAATTGCCTGGGAGTTAATGTCAGTTTTGAAAAACCCGTATTCACCGGTTCAAAAACCTACGGTATCTACAGGGACAGATGGTACTCCTTGGATGAATATGTAGCTACTTTCTTCAATCCGAACTTCAACAGAACCGTTGGAGTGCTTGAAAGTACAATGTATATTGAATCACAGCAGCTGCATACATGCTATTCAATTATAGAGTCTTTGGAATCCAGAGGATATAATGTAATTCCTGTTTTTGCAGCAGGGGGGTCTGCTGACCAGCTTAAGGTAATGGTTGAATCATGGACAGATGCAGGCAGTGACATTTCCGGATTTTTGGCCGATTCATCTAAATATGACATCAATGTCGATGCAATCGTTTCCATGGTTGCATATGGTGTTGGAGGTGAAAACTTCACCAAAGCGACAGACTTTTTTGAAGAGGTAGGAGTCCCAGTATTCAGGGCAGTTCACTCAGATTATGTTTCAAATGAAAGATGGGAACTTGGTTCAACAGGTCTTACAACAGAAAAGAGTGACAAATGGTGGCACATTACTATTGCCGAAACACAGGGTATAATAGATGCAACATTCATTGGTGGTGCTTCAAGCTACGTTTCAAACCTCACAGGAGCTCAAATCACAACCTATATTGCTCATAAGGGCAACATCGAGCTTTTGGCAGACAGGATTGACTCATGGGTTGATTTGAAATACACTGCTAATGACGAGAAACTGCTCTCCATCATCTATTACAATTATCCTCCCGGAAAACAGAATATCGGTTCCAGCTATCTGGATACCATTAAAAGTATTTACAACATTCTTCTCACATTAAAGGAAGAAGGGTATGATGTCGGCAGTCTGCCGAACAACGTATCTGAACTGGAGGATTTAATCATTTCCTGCGGTATCAATGTTGCTACATGGGCACCCGGCGAGCTTGCAAAATTGGCAAACCGCCCGCAAGTTATACTGCTTCCTGTAAAGGAATACACCTCATGGTTTAACTCTTTGGATGATATTGTAAAAATACAGGTGACAAACGGTACTGTCGCATACATAGGCGAGCTTACAAGGCGTGCCGTTGAGCTTAACTACACTGAAACAATATCAGATACAATAGATGACTGGTTAAATCAGGTCGTTGCACTTTTACCTGATGAAAAGGCCGATGAAGCCAAAAAGGTATTGGATAATATTGTGTCTAGCTTAAAGAATTATGCAAAAACACAATCTGCAGATTATTATGATTTATATTTAAGGTATTATGATGAATTTATTAAATTAAACATTTCAGGATTAAACGGTTGGGGTGAAGCTCCAGGAAACGTGATGGTAATCAATAAGAAAGGTATCGATTACTTTGTCATTCCAGGTTTGACCTTTGGAAACATATTCATAGCTCCCGAACCTCAAAGGGGATGGGAAGCAGACATTGAAAACCTGTACCACTGTACTGCTGTCGCTCCAACACATCAATATTTGGCTGCTTACTACTACATGCAGAAATCACATCCTAATGCGATGATATTTGTAGGAAGGCACGCTACACACGAATGGTTGCCTGGAAAGGAAATCCTTCTATCATCAACTGACTATGGATCTGTTGTTGTCGGAGATGTTCCTCAACTATATTTCTATATCAGTGATGGTTTGGCAGAAGCTATTCAAGCTAAAAGAAGAGGTTTTGCTGTAATAATTTCACATTTAACCTCTCCAATGGCATATACTCATTTATATGGTAACTTAACCAGTTTAGCTAATTTAATCAATGATTACAATAAAAACCCTAAAAAAAGTACCGAGAATGAAATCCGTAATCTGATAATCAGCAATGATTATTCAACCAATCTTGGACTTAATAAAACTGAAGTCAAAACAATTAAGTTCGCTTCCCTGATGGATAAGGTCAACACTTTCCTCAAAACCACCCAGGACACACTGCATCCTTTGGGTCTTCATGCATTGGGAGATGCATGGAGCGAACAGGACATAGCAAGCACAGTCAGTGCAATGCTGTCCAGGGATCATGTGCTGGAAAACAATGAAGGTGTGCTTAATCTGTTCAGTGAACTTTCCGAGATTTATTTCTCAAGGGATTATTCTTCACTGTCAGCTTTTGAAAGGGAATTAATCTTAAACAAATCATATGATATTGTAAAAGCATTAATCTATTGGGATGCAACTACTGTCGGTGAGGTTCTTGCCGCAGAAAATGCCAAATTCAATGATTCCAAGGTGATGGCCTGCTTAAATTTAGCTAAATCCTACATTGATTTGATAAATCTGAGTATTTCAAATGAACTCAATGCCATGATAAACGGTTTGAACGGCCGATATGTTCCCGTGGGCGAAGGTGGAGAAATTGTAGTAAAACCAAGCATCCTTCCAACCGGAGCAAAC
Source organism: uncultured Methanobrevibacter sp. (assembly GCA_900318035.1). Classification (GTDB taxonomy): domain Archaea; phylum Methanobacteriota; class Methanobacteria; order Methanobacteriales; family Methanobacteriaceae; genus Methanocatella. The sequence goes on along the minus strand of ONJC01000003.1, from coordinate 28,061 downwards.
ATGTTCCAGGACCAGTCAAGTGAGCTTCCGACACAAGATGCATGGGCATACGGAAAGACTCTTGCACTTTTAACACTATCAGGCCTTGATGACAAAACAGAAAAGGTCATTATGGGAATCTGGTGTGTGGAAACCGCAAGGGATGATGGAGCATTGGTTTCAAGCGTGTTATATCTGCTTGGAATGAAGCCTGTCTGGACAGATTCCTCAAGTGCAGGCTATGACGATGAGGGTAATCCGACAGGTAAAAAAGTAGGCTCAATGCCTGAAGTAATCAAACTGAATGATTTAACCCGTCCTGACGGATGGGCCAAGAAAAGAATTGATGTAACTGTAATTACAAGTGGTTTATTCAGGGATTTATACTCTTCCCAGTCAATCCTGATGGATAATGCATACAGGGTTGCACTTGCAAGGTCCTACTTCACATTAATCAATGATAAGACATTAATGAAAAATGATGATTTGAAACAGGCTTTGGAAGGTGTAATGGAAAGCATCAACTATTATGGTGTTTCAAATGAAGCCATAAGCGACAACTATGTAGCAAAACATTGGATTGAGGATACCAAGTACTATCTAAGCATTGGTTATAATGCAACTTATGCAGGTGAATGTGCAATTACCCGTATTTTTGCACCTCCGAACGGTGATTACGGTGCAGGAATATCCAAACTGGTATCAATGTCATGGACATGGAATGATACAGACGAACTGGCACAGTTCTACCTTGGCAGAATGGGAAACATGTACTCCAAAAAGTATTGGGGAGATACAAACTCTTTGGTATTTTTAAGGGCACTGTCAAATTCAGATACAATTGTTACAAGCCGTAATACCAATCAGTATGGGGTACTGGACAACGATGACTTCTTTGATTATTGGGGAGGTTTGTCCATGGCTGTTGAAAACGTTTCAGGTAAGTCCCCTAAAATGAAAGTGCTGATGTATGCGGATAAGGACAATGCTTATGTTTCATCCCTGGAAGAGGTGATGTATCGTGAAATTGCTTCAAGATATGACAATCCTAACTGGATTAAGGCAATGATGGGTGAAGGATACAGCGGGGCCCGTTACATGTCAAACAAATTCGTAAGTAATTTGTATGGTTGGCAGGTAACAAGACCAGCTTCAGTATCTGATGACTTGTGGAATAGGGTTTACAACACCTATTATAATGATAAATACGGTTTGGGTGTTAAGGATTGGCTGATGAGTGGAAATAATGCATATTCACTTATTTCCATGAGCGGTACAATGTTGACTGCAGCCCATGAGGGATATTGGAATGCCGATAAGGCTACATTATCTGATATTGCCAATACATGGGCAAAGGCAACAGTGCAGAACGGTGTTGCATGCTGTGACTGCAGCTGCGGTAATATTGCTATGATGCAATGGGCAGCACAATATGTAAATCCGGATATACTGGCTCAGTTATTGCCTAAATTGTATGATGCAACTCAAAATCCGGTATTCTTAAATAACACTAACAATGTTCCTCCGGAAAACACAGACCCTTCAAACAATGAGGCATCAACTCCAAATCCGGTAAAAGGTTCCACTTCATCCTCAACAATTTCAGCAAACTCAACAACCACAAGCAACAATCAATTCTCACAATCCACTTCAGCGTCAAACGGCCAGTCCGTTTCAGATGCAGGTCAATCTGCTCCATCCGGTGATGTAGGCGGATCTTCTGCACAGGGGGCTGACGTTAAAAAATCTATTGAAATTAATCCTGTAACTCAGCAGTCTGCAAGTGAGGTTGGAATGAGTCTGATTGCAGTTTTAGGTGTGATATGTTTAATTTTAATAATTGGAGTCGGTTACTTTAGAAACAAAGATGAAGATAAAAATTCAAGTAAATTAGATGAGCTATTTAATGAAAAAATTATGTAGTTCATTAATTTTTTATTTTTTAAAGAGGGAAAAATATGGAAGTAATAAATTTATTGTGGCAACTTGGAATATTGTCCGCAGTTTTAATCTTTGGAATCAAATTGGGACTTGCAACTGGTCTTGCAAATATGTCAAAACGATACTTGGCAATGGTTTCAATAGGTTACGGTGGCGGAGTTTTGATTTTGACTGAAATATCTTCATTTTACACAAAACAGATTACAGATTTAATTTATACTTATAATTTTGAATTTTTCCTGATTATGGCTGTCATAATGATACTTGCCGGAATATTTACAATAAGGGAATATAAGGTTTTTGAAAGAAACACTACTGCGGCTACATGCATGGCGGTTGTGGCTCCTTGTCCATGTTGTTTCGGTTCAATTATTGTAAGCATCATGCTTGTGGCACCGACTGTAGGTTTAGGTCTCATGAATTTAAGCATTATTGTTGCGGTCGCTTTGGTTTTGACAATTGTCGTAACATATTTCGCATCAAATCATCTCATCAAATATATCAAGAAACCATATCCTATAGTTTTGGGAAATTTCATGTTCTTTTTGGGAATTTATTTTTTAATTTCAGCATTATGCCTTCCGAACATTACCGCACTTCTGCAAAGTCCGATGGATGCAATATCAATCCAATCTCCAGAATATATTTTAGCGGTTTTAGGCTTAATGTTACTGATAATGTTCTTAGGAGCATTTTACTTTAAGAATAACAGTTATTTAGATTAATGGTGATAATATATGGTAACAACAATTCCCGGAAGCGAAGTCTTAACTTCCGGTTTGAATATGATTGCTCAAAGTTTGCAAATTCCGGTAATCATATTTTTAGTCGTCTTTGCATTTTTTGCAATACTTACATTGGGAAGCCTTGTAAGCGAATATACATCAAGAAAGAAGGTTACTCCCGATGCTTTGGAAAAATTAATCTATTCCATATCAAATGCAACCTCCAGTGAGGAATTAATGAATATAATTAAGAATGCTAAGCTATATGAAAATCAAAAGGTGATTTTGGTTAAAATCCTTCGTGCTGATTCACTGACCGATGATACACGTGAAACATTGGCCAGAAAACTGATAGAATTCGAAGAGACAAAATCAGCAAAAACAATAGAAAGAACAGATATCGTAACCCGTATAGGTCCAACATTAGGTTTGATGGGTACTTTAATCCCTATGGGTCCTGGTCTTGCTGCATTGGGTGCAGGTGATGTAAATACACTGGCAAATGCGATTATTGTTGCGTTTGATACAACCGTTGTAGGTATAGGTGCAGGTGCAGTGGGCTATATCGTATCAAAGATAAGGCGCAGATGGTATGAGGAAGACCTCTCCAATCTTGATGCTTTATGTGATGCGCTTTTGGATAAATTAAAACATTAACGATGGAGTTTTAGCTATGGTTAGGCGTAAATGCAAGAAAAGATTTTCTGAAGGTGAAGAGGACCCTATGGCCGGAACTTCCAATCTTGTTGATGCAATGCTTGTTATTGCAGTCGGGTTTCTGATTTTTGTGGTGATAAGCTGGAATATGCAAAGCGTAATTTTTCAGGACACCTCACAGGACCAGTCCCAGGCTGTCCAGAAGTCCCCCACCAACGTTACTGAGGTAACAGAGGGTCAACAGTTAAATGAAACTCCGGAGTCATCCGAAAGCTCAGGTCAGGGTTATATGGAAATGGGAAAAGTCTATAAAGATCCGTCAACGGGCAAGCTGATAATGGTGGAAGGATAGGAAAAAATGGAATTATTTGGAGATATTATGAAAAACAAATCATTTATTTATCTATTTGCATTGATTTTCATGATGCTTTTTTCTCTAAGCGCCGTTAGTGCAGATGATTTGCAGTTAACCGATTCCGGTCAGGTTTCAGGTGATGTTGATGTAGTTACTGTTAATCCATGGAAAACTTCAGGTGAGTTGGCATATGACATTCCATCTGATGTAAAAGACATTAAAAGCGCTGATGTTTATGTAAATATCTACAGCGGAAGCGCTCAAAACACCTATGGAGCAAATGCCAACGTGAGCTTAAGGACTGTAAACGGTGAAAATCAAATAGCAAGCGAAGAACTATGGATTGAAGACGGAAGCACTGACGGAACCATTTATCCAGTAAACAATCACACATATAAGTGCTACTCCGACTATCAGATGCATTATGACATAACAGACTCCCTGAAAGGTTTGAACGGCACATCCATTTCAGTTAATGTTGATTCATTTAAAATGAGCGATAAACAGTTTGACGGAAGAATCAAACTGATTGCTCTGATTTTGGCATACGATGACGGGGATGATGATGAAATTAATTACTGGTTTGATGCAACACAGAAATGGACACAGACAGATGTGACAACCTCATTTGATACTGCAGACATAACCAGTATCGTAAAAGCCGATTTAATAAATATTGCACTTTCCAGTGGTGATGGAATCTACAAATTAAACGGTGAATTTATTGGAGATTCAAACAAACATGTATCAGGAAACTACTATCAGTATAATTACTGGAATATTTTGGATAATGTAAAGGAAGGTCAGGACACAGAATTTGTTTCAATTGCAGGTGCAAGTGCTTACGGTTCACTTAAAAATGTTTTAACATTCTTGAAACTGGAATCCAAAAACATAACTGCGGACGTATCATTCAATACAGAATACACCAGTGTTCCAACATGTTATGCAGGTACCAACAACACATTGACTGTCAAGGTCAGTTCAAATTTCGCAGGCAGGTATGTAATTGAGCTATTGGCCGACGGCAAACTTCTAAACAGCAGTGAAGTTGATTTGGATTCTGCAAAAGAGGTTACTGCTTTATTAACTGACCCTACCGTTAGGGCTGTTGACGAAACCACTGTTAACGGTGCAGACAATAAAAAAGTAACCTATATTGTTAATGTTAAATTGGGTGATGTTATTGTAGGAAGCGCCAATAAAACCGTTCCTGTATTGTACAATGGTAATCTTGGAAAGGATTTCGCCTACAATTCACAATATATTGAAGATATTCAGGTATTCACAGTTACCGGTGGAACAGGATTTGATGCTCAGGACGTTTCAACCTATATGTCCTCCTCTGCATCAAACAGAACGGATATTTTCAATATTGATTTGGATGAAAGCTCATCTTTGGTAAAGGCATTCGTTTACATTGCCTATAACTGGGATAAGAGTGGTGTTAACGGGCCGGCATTTAATGTTACATTCAACGGCAAAGCCATTACTCCTAAATCAAGCTATCGTGACCAGTCCAACTTGGGCAATTACGGCAAATATGGATACGGATTGGTTATTTATGACGTGTCTGATTTGGCAAAACCCGGCAACAATGTTTTAATCTTAAATAAGCAATCAGGATTGACTTCCGTTTATCCTGGAAATTTAATATATTTATACAACAGCACAGAAAGCGATTATATACATACAGTTTATATGCTTAATGGTGCTGATTTACTTTCAAACTCAAACAATAATGCTGGAAGAGTTGTAAAAACTTCAAATGTTTTAAATATGGAGGCTTCAGATGTGATTGATTCCACATTCACTGTTTTTGCAGCAGGTGCTCAAGAAGGTGAAGGAAATATCATATTTAATGGAAATGAAATTGTAAATGTCTGGAACGGCACTTCCAACTCTCTTGATTCATTTACCACTGACATTTCATCCAGATTAACCGGTTCTAATGAGATATCTTTTGTTGCAACCGGATCAACAATTCTGGCTTTGAATCAAATTGCTGTAACATCCAAAATGGCACCTGTAACAGTTACTTTAACTCCTAAGGCATTATCCACTACATATGATTCTGCCAAGGCATTTAAAATCACAGCTTTAGATGGGAAAAATAATCCCGTTAGCGGCTTGAATATTGTTTTGAAAATATTTACCGGTGATAAGTTCACATCAAAAACCATCAAAACAGATGCAAATGGTGTTGCAAGCCTTAATGACGCATCAAAATTAGCTATTGGCTCACATAAGGTTGAAATCACTTCACCTGATGAAACTTATGTTGTTAAAAAAGTAACATCATCTATTAAGGTATCCAAAGCCAAAACCACTGTCAAGGCTTCCAAAGTAACCAGCAAGTTTAAAAAATCCAAATACTTTAAACTGACAGTTACAAACAAGGCAACCAAAAAGCCGGTTAAAAATATCAAAGTCAGATTAAAAATCTATACTGGCAAGAAATATCTAACCAAGACGGTTAAAACCAACAAAAAGGGCGTTGCCCAGTTCAACACCCGGTATCTGAAGGTTGGAAGTCATAAGGTTGTAATTTCTTCCGGCAATTCAAAATACACAATCAGTGCAAAAAGTACTATTGTAATTAAAGATAGAGTATAATTCTCTATTTTTTTTTAATTTTTTACACAAAATTTTTATGAGGTTTAATTGTTTTAAATATATTTTTTATAGAGTATTACTCTTTATTTTTAAAATTCGGTTAATTTTATTACTATTTTTTCATTTTTTCACTGTAAGTATTACTTTTGTCTATAAGTATTACTTTTAATTAATTTTTATAAAAAAAGTAATAAGAAATATTTATATTGTTATTACTACTTCATTTAAATTAAGGCTATATTATTTGAAGTATGTTTACAACCCATTTTCCTTTTGTTCCCAGCTTTAAATAAAAGCCGAAAGTAAAAAAATCGTGGGATATTATGAAAACTAAATCATTTATTTTTTTAATTGTACTGATTTTCATGATGGTTTTCTCTCTTAGTGCAGTCAGTGCGGAGGCAAATACAACGGATTCCGGCCAAGTGTCCGGAGATGTTGATGTAGTGACTGTCAATCCGTGGAATACCTCAGGTGAATTAACCTATGATATTCCTGCCGATGCCAAAGACATTAAGAGTGCAGATGTTTATGTGAATGTCTATTCTGGCAGTGCAAACCCTACATATGGTGCAAATGCCAATGTGAGTCTGAAAACCCAAAATGGTGAAAATCAGATAGCAAGCGAAGAGTTACAGTTTGTAAATGAAACTAATAATGGAATAGTTTATCCTATAAATGACCATGTTGATAAATGTTATTCAGATTATCAAATGCGTTATGATATAACCGACTCTTTAAAAGGTTTGAACGGCACATCTATTTCTATTAAAGTTGATACATTTGAAATGACCGATATGAAATTTGACGGCAGAATCAAATTAATCGCTTTGGTTTTAGCATATGATGACGGTGATGCAGATGAAATTAGCTATTGGATAGATTCTGCTCAAAGATGGACAAAAACCAATGTAACAATTTCTTTTGATACTGCTGGTGTAACAGATATTGCAAAAGCGGATTTAACGGATATTGTACTTTCCAGTGCTAATGGAAACTTCACATTAAATGGAGAATTGCTTGGTGAACCTGATAATCATACTGCAGGAAGCACATATCAATACAATTACTGGGATGTTACAGATAAAATAGAAGAAGGTAAAAATACTGAAATCATGAGCGAATATGCAGGAACTTCAGCTTACGGATCACTTAAAAACGTTTTAACTGTTTTAAAAATACAATCCAAAATAGCTAGCGCTGATGTGACATTCAACACTGAATACACTAGTGTTCCTACATGTTATGCCGGAACCAATAACACTTTAACCGTTAAAGTCAAGGCAAATAAAGCCGGCAAATACATGGTTGAGTTAGTATCAAGTGATGGTGCATATGAAACAGCCGAAGTTGAACTTGACGGTGAAAATGAAACCACCTTACTCTTGACTGACTCTAAAATCAGGCCAATTGATGAAACAACCGTAAACGGCGCCAATAACACTCAAGTGAAATATGAAGTTGTTGTAATTTACAATGGCACTGTTGTCGGAAAAGCAAACAAAACAGTTCCTGTACTTTACAACGGTAATTTAGGCTATGACTATGAGTATGATGTTTCAGGTTTTGAACCGTATTATAATACAGTCAAAATCACTGGTGATGTTGTAGTTGATGTAAAAGATGACAGCACTTATTTGGGCGCTTCAGACATGAACAGGACAGATGTCTGGAACATCAGTTTGCCTGAAGGCAGTAAAATTAAAGAAGCATTCTTATTTGTCCCATATAACTGGTTTAACGCAAAAGCTTATAATGAAACTGAAGAGATGTTTTATGCAAAATTCAACGGGGACGAAATTGTTCCTATTGGATGGTATAGGGATCAGGGCAATTTAGGAAATTACGGTCAATACGGCTATGGTGTTATGGTTTACAGGTTAAATGCAGTTTCACTCAACACTACAGGTGACAACACTTTGGTTTTAAATAAGAAGAATCCTACTCCTGCTGTTTATCCTTCAACCTTGGTTTATATGTATGATGTTCCTGGTGGACCATTTAAAGATGTTGAACTTGTTTTGGGTGCTGATTTACTTTCAAACTCTAACAATAATGCTGGAAGAGTTGTAAAATCCGATTCAGTAGTGAACTTGTCTGATACTGACTTTGATAATGTCACACTTTATGTTTTGGCTGCCGGCGCTCAACAAGGTGAAGGTAACATTGCAGTAAACGGCAAAGTCTTTGATGATGTCTGGAGTGGAAGTTCCAAAACCACTGACTTGTTTAAAGCTGATATTACCGATGTTTTCAATGATTCAAATAACATTTCATTTGTTGCAACAGGATCAACTATCCTTGCATTGCCTCAAATTTTAGTGGCTGACACAGGTATGGCCTTAAGTATTAATTCAATAAAAACTGAATACACTTCTGTTCCTACAGCTTATGCAGGTACCTCCAATCTTATAACTACCACCATAACTGCTACTAAAGAAGGTAATGTCACAATTCTTTTACTTGACGGATTAAAAGATGTGGATGTAATGAATGTTACCTTAACCAACGGTACCAATACTATTGAATTGTTAGACCTAACTATGAGGTCTGTTGATGAAACTACTGTAAACGGTGCAGATAATAAAAACATTACTTATGTTGTTGCAGTAATTTATAATGATTATGTTATTTTAGACTACATAAAAGTTCCTTTATTGTACAACGGTTATTTGGATAAAGAATTTGCATACAATGCAACCTATATTGAAGATGTTGAAAAATATGCCGTAACCGGCGGTGTTGAAGTGGATGTCAAAGATGACAGCACCTATATGTCAACTTCCGCTTTAAACAGAACCGATGTGTGGAATATCGATTTGGGTGAAAATGAATCTTTAGCAAAAGCATTCGTTTACCTTTCTTATAACTGGGATAAAACAGGTGCTGCTGGCCCTGCATTGAATGTGACCTTCAACGGAAATGCAATCACTCCTAAATCAACTTACAGGGATCAGGGCAACCTTGGTAAATACGGAAGTTACGGATACGGTCTCTACATTTATGATGTTTCCGACCTTGCACAGGCAGGAGACAATACATTGTTCATAAGTAAGGAAAAAGGAATGGCCGCATTATATCCAACATCATTCATATACTTATACAATGGTACCCAAAACAGAACAATCACTACTGTATACATGGCAAATGGTGCGGATTTACTTTCAAATGACTATAATGCTGCTGAAAGACTCGTAATGTCAGACAATGTTATGGATGTTAATGCCGATGATGTAATAGATGCAAAATTATACATCTTTGCAGCCAGTGCTCAAAAAGGAGAAGGCAGCATCTGGTTCAATAAGAACATATTCAAGAATGTTTGGAGCGGTTCCTCCAATTCAGTAGGCATGTTCTGTGAGGATATCATCAGAGATATTGCTGATTCTAACAACATTTCATTCGTAGCCACAGGTTCTACTATCCTGGCACTAAACCAGATGATTGTAACAGAATCCATTGTTAAACAGGTCCCTGAAATAACTATTGAGGTTCCTAGCGATGCTAAAGTTGGTGATAATGTTACTGTAACCGTCAAAACCAATGCGGATGGAAATATCACTATCGTTGTTGACGGTCTGATATATGATGATGTTCCTTTGGATGAAAATGGAACTGTTGAATTTTCAATTATGAATGTATCTGCCGGAAAACACAGTGTTGTTGCAGTATATCCTGGTGATAGAAGTTTCAAATCTGGAATTAAAGCCAATGCATTTGAAGTAGCTTCTGAACCGGTTCCAATTGCATCCGAATTTACAGACATTGTCGTTGGGGATGATTTAAACATTTCATTCGTGCTTAAGGATGAAAATGGAAACGTCATTTCAAATGCTCCAATTACATATCTAATCAACGGAACTGCAAACACAACTGTAACCGCTGCTGACGGTTCATTTGTAATTCCTGTAGCTGACGGTGTAAAGATTGATATTCAATATGCAGGTAACGAAACAGTATTGGGTACAAACACCTCAATAACATTTAATGCTCCTGCTGCTGATAAAGTTGCAAGTCACTTCAATATTACAAACCGTGCAATAACAATCACAGGTTATGCTGTTGACGGTCCTGCCGGTGAACAGGGAATATACTATGCAACCGAACTGTTGGATGAAAATGGAAATCCGATTTCAAATGTATACATTGAATTTGCTGTTAACAACAAAATCTACAACAGAACAACAGATGAAAACGGTACATTTACTCCATACAAACTCAACATGGTAAGGGCAGGTAGATACACAATGGCATTCAACTTTGCAGGTGATGACAACTACACCAATGCGTTCGCTTGTGTATGTGTTGATTTGGACAAAAAGCCAATTACAATCAAGGCTCCGGCAAAATCATACAAAGTTGCTACCAAAATCAAAAAATATACTGTTACCTTATCCACAATCAAAGGACTGGACGGTAAAATGCATTTAAGTCCTAAAACAGTTTCTCTCAAAGTGAACGGTATAGTGTACACTGCCAAAACCAACAGCAAAAATCAGGTCACCTTCAAAATAACCAATCTCACCAAAAAGGCCAAATATGCTGCCGTGATTAGTTATGATGGTGACAAAACATATGAATCTGCAAGCAAAAAAGTAACTTTAACTGTCAAATAGTGAGACTCACCTCTCACTACTTTTTTTATTTTTAAAATTCAACCATTTATTCTGATGGTTCATATTATTATTACACGTTTAATCAAAGCTATTTTTCATAATATTATTGCGATATTTCTGACGGCCACATTTTTAAAGGTGTATGTAGATGGTTGGCAAATATTTTTTTATTTTCGCAATTTTTTAAAATATCCTTTTGATTCAAGACTTTATTTTCATTAAAAAAAATTTGATAACATTTATATGCTGTCAACCATAATTATTATTGTTAATCACTTGGAGTTGATATTATGAAGAAAAGTGATTGGGAAGATATCGATGTAAATGAAAGAAGTACGGATAAGGTTTTCTTTGAATCCAGTTTGCTGCAAAATATTTCTGACAGCATTGACTTTCTAAAGGAGGAAGCTACAGGAATATTACAGGATTTGGATTCAACAGAATTCAAACAAAGCATTGATGAATTTGATTTGGAAGAGTTCGGTGAAAGCACCATCGACCAGATTGATGATGTTCTGGATGAGATTTATAAATTCAAGGATGATTACGTTTCATCACAGGACATTCCGGATGAAGTAAGGGAATTTTCCAAAACAACAAAATCCTTCCTGAACAGGGATGAAATTTACATTAGAAAAGCATACAGAAGGCTTGAACGTAATGACTCATATGATTCAAATGAAAGGGCCATAGAACTGTGCGACAAAGCCATTGATTTAAATGAATTCAATATCGATGCATATTACATTAAGGGCAGGGCTTACATTAACATTAAGAAATATGACCTGGCCATTGATGAGTTCATAAACGTGCTGGCCTTGGATGAAGATAATCTTGATGCAAGACTGGGCATTGGGGATGCCAACAGATTGAACGGGGATCTTGATGATGCTCTTGATGTTTATAATTCTGTCTTGAGAATCGATGATGAATCTTCAGAAGCTTTCAAAGGAAAAGCATTGGTCTATGCAGATATGGGAAAATATAAAAGGGCATGCGATTATTTCAGAAAAGCGGATTCCCTCAGCTCTTTGAATGATGACTCCAGAGATGTTTGGGATTTGTGCATGGAAAAATTGGATTGAATATTGCATGTAACGGGCTTTTTTGGAGTTCGATTGACTCATCGCCTTTAAATTATTTTAAAATTAAAAGTATGAGGCTGGATTCCTCCAACCTCACACGCCAATTTTATAAACTCAGAAACTAATCTTTCTCATGTTTTATCGTAAAAGTTTGGGATTACTTCTACATATTTAGTATGTAGCTTGCTTCATATATCTTTTTTCTTATATTCAAGTTCAATTAAATGGTTTCAAGTAAATATGATATGTAAAATATAATTTTCATCATCTATAAATAATTTAAAATTATATATTATATTGTGGTAGCAATGGTAAAAAAATATGTAAACTTAATGATTAACAGTACTTTTTATGACATGATAGCTGAGTATGACTGCTTTATTAATGAAGTTTTTCCAAGGTTAAGGGAATACTGTTCAGATAAGGACATTGAAATTGGTTTCAGGGATGTTGCATTTTCCGCAAAAGAACTTCCTGCCGATGACAATATCCTGCTTCAGGATTTCAGATGCATTGATGCAGACAGGACATTTTTCATTTGCTTCAGGGCTCAAAAATTGGGCTGGAGGCCGGATTATACAAATATCAATAGAATTACTGTTCAGGAATATCCTGAAATAACCTCTTTTATTGGCAATATTTCAATTACTGAACTTGCTATCATGCACGCATTGGTTCCTTTTAAAAGATGTGTCAACGGTGAAACTATTGACCTGCCGCCTGTAAAGCACTCATTGTTCTATTTCAGAAAACCGGATTATTTGGATGATTTGAATGAGGCCCAGAGGAATTTTTATGGAAATGTGTCCAATGGAGAGCTTAAATTAATACAGGATCTGGAAATTGCAAGGGCTAAGGACTTGATTCATTATATAAAAGGCCAGTTCGATAAGGACGGCAATAATGATTCACGGATTGTCATAAGGCATTATGATGCCAGATGGGATGAGACTTTAGACACCTATGATGTATTTGATGATTACACTCAGAAGTACTCTGAACTTGTAAACAGGCAGTTGGATGAATTCTATGAGATTCATGACGAATATCTCTGCAAGGACCGTCAGGGCTGTCTTACTGACCTTAATTGTGATGGCAAACCGTTTGCGGATGTCATGTTTGATGATATCGTAAATGAATTGAAACTTGAGTTTCCGCAAAATTTTGAATAATTAACTAATTTTTTTATTTTATTTTATTTTTAAATTAAAAATTGTATAAAATATTGCTTTTTTAAAGTAACTTTTATATATCTTTTTTTATATAATTATAAATACTTAAATAGTTTTAAGTAACAATCCAAAAATGAGTGAAAATATATGACAAACGAAGATTTTGCAAAAAAGATTAAAGACATTAGAGCTAGACAGGACATGTCAATAGAAGAACTTTCCGAGAGAAGCGGCGTAAAACTCGAAGTTTTAGAGGCTATGGAAGCTGGAGAGGTTATTCCGTCATTAACACCATTAACCAAAATGGCAAGGGCATTAGGTGTAAGATTAGGTACTTTTCTTGATGATACACCGGAGCTCGGACCTGTAGTTACAAGAGGCGGCAAAACCGAAAACTCACTTTATTTCTCAGGAAGGGAAGATGTCACAAATGCAACCAATCTTGAATTCCACTCCTTAGGTGCAGGAAAGATTGACAGAAACATCGACCCGTTCATCATAGACATAGAATTTGAAGAGGGCGAAAAGGAACTCTCATCACACGAAGGCGAAGAGTTCATCTATGTGCTTGAAGGAGAAATAGAAGTCATCTACGGAAAGGATACATTCACTATCGGCGAAGGGGACACAATATTTTATGATTCAGTAGTGCCTCACCACCTTCACGCAAGCGGAAATGAAAAGGCTAAGATATTAGCCGTACTCTACACTCCATACTAGAGATTTTAAAAGAGGATTGGATTAATATGTTTAAATTAGAATTAAAACACAATGTATCAGGATATATGGACTTGTTTACTCATGAGTTGGGATTGTTATTGTTGCGTTTAGACATATTGGGCCAAATTGAATTAAAAAATAACAATGGAGGAATATTATGAGTGAATTATTTACAGAACTACCGCTTGGAAAATTTTTCGAATCAATGGTTGAAAAACAGCCTGACCATGAATTTATCGTATATCCGGACAGGAACTTAAGATTTACATACAAGGAATTTGATGAAAGAATAGATAATCTTGCAAAGGGAATGCTTGCTATCGGAATTGAAAAGGGAGACCATGTTGGAATATGGGCAAAAAATGTCCCTGAATGGCTGACATACATGTTTGCAACAGCAAAAATCGGTGCAACTATCGTGACAGTCAACACAGCATACCAGTCACATGAACTCGAATATGTTTTAAGGCAGTCAGACATGAAGGCACTGGCAATGACTGACGGGTTCAGGGATACAAGCTATTTTGACATTATCAATGAACTTGTGCCTGAACTTAAAAGCTGTGCAAGAGGACATCTTGTAGCTGAAAACTTCCCTCATTTAAAGTTCATATTCCATGTCGGTCAGGAAAAGCACCGCGGAATGTATAACACCAATGAACTCATTCTGCTGGGCATGAACTATGATGATGAGGAATACCAGAAGATTAAGGATTCCGTAACACAGTATGACGTTATCAATATGCAGTATACCTCAGGAACAGAAGGTTTTCCTAAAGGCGTAATGCTTACAAGTCGTAACATTGTAAACGACGGTTATTACATTGGAGAAAATATGAATTACTCTCCAAAAGACAGGCTTCTGCTTCAAGTGCCTCTTTTCCATTGCTTCGGTACTGTTTTAGGGGTAATGGCAGTAATTACTCACGGCTCAACCATGGTCGTTTTGGAGGAATATGACCCTCTTCTTGCTATTTCATCAATTCAAAAGGAAAAATGCACATCAATCTACGGCGTTCCTACAATGTTTATCGGAATGATGAACCATCCTATGTTTGAGATGTTTGACATGAGCTCACTTCGTACAGGCATCATGGCAGGCTCAACCTGTCCTGTAGAAACCATGAAGGATGCAATCGAAAAGATGAATATGAAGGAAATCACCAGTGTATACGGACTTACAGAAGCCGCACCGGGTTTTACACAAACCAATGCTGCTGATTCATTTGAGAAAAAAATAAACACTGTAGGCCGCAAGTTCCCGAACATTGAGGTCAAGATTGTAGATCCTGAAACCGGTGAGGAATTGGGTCCGGGAGAAACCGGTGAGATAATGTGTCGTGGATTCAACGTCATGAAAGGATACTATAACATGCCTGAAAAGACCGCAGAGACAATCGAACCTGACGGATGGCTTCACTCAGGGGATTTGGCTACTGTGGATGAGGACGGATACTACTCAATTGTCGGGCGTATCAAGGACATGATTATCCGTGGTGGAGAAAACATCTATCCTCGTGAAATTGAAGAGTTCCTCTTTACCCATGAATGCGTGCAGGATGTGCAGGTCGCCGGAATTCCTGATAAGAAGTATGGTGAGATTGTCGGTGCGTTTATCATCAAGGAAGAAGGATTTGATGATGTAACTGAAGCTGATATCCGTGATTTCTGTATAGGTTCAATTGCACGTTATAAAGTACCTAAATACGTATTCTTTGTAGATGAATTCCCACTTACAACAAGCGGTAAAATTCAAAAATACAAATTAGGCGATTTAGGTCTTAAACTGCTTGAAGAAAGACGTGAAAGGGGAGAGTTATAGAACTCTCTTTAAAACTTTTTTTTTTAAAAATTGCTTTGGGTTCGTAAAATTGCCCTCATTTGAAACTGACTGTTTTTTATACTATTTTTGACAAATTCATAATTATGCAATATTACAGGCATAAATAAATATTGTTTTGGGCTTAAAATTTTAATATGAGTTTTGAGAAAACTTATTTATATAATTAAGGACTATTTATTATTTGTAAACTTAATTAAAAACTTTACAGGTGATATTGTGAATGAAACTTTAACTTTTGATGAGAAATTTGATGCTCTTGGTGAGTTTTATAATATCGAATCCCCCCAGGAAATAAAAGATTTTTTAAAAGATAATGCCAGAATATTTGTATTGTTAAATGAGGTCAAACCTTATCTGAATGATACTTTTTCAGATGAAGAATATTGTCTTGAAATGGTTTATGATCCCGAATGTGAAAGTTGCAGTCATTTAGTTTTGAGAATCTATGTTTCATCTGAGCGATTTCACAATGGGGTAAGTGATGAGATAGAATTTATCCGAAAAAATATTAGGCCTTTAAGAAGACAATACCGGGTTTTATCAGAATTTGCTATTCGGGCCGGTGTTAAAAATGTTTGATTTTTCTAAATATTATGATTCTGCTGATTATTTGGTTAAAATTCCTAATGAAGCTAATGTCCGTTCGGGAATAAGCAGATATTATTATGCGGGATTTTGCACTGTTAGAAAGTATCTTGTTGAAACCATGAACGAATCGGAATTTGTTATGGGCCATAATATTCATAGAAGAATATGTGATAGATTAATTGGTTCACAGGATGACACAGAAGCTTTCATTGGCGAGAAATTAAGCGATTTAAAAGAGCTTAGGAATGAAGCTGATTATGATTGGAGATTAGATTTCAATCATTTCAAAGAAAGCATTTCCAGTGTTCAAAGGGATACAAAATTAATTCTTGAACAAATTGATTCACTTAAGACCTCACCTCCATTCGAGTTATGATATTTTTTTTTTAATTCAGATTGATTTTCAAACATGCTGCAATATTGATGTAAAAACAAAAGGTTTATATATAATGCGAAATATATTTAATATTATATTGAAATTTGATATAAAAACCACACCATTATATCGAAGTAATCTGACTCTATATGAACTTTTAAAAAAAAGGAGTTGATAACAATGCCACAGGTAAAAATAACTACTGCATGGAGCGTAGTGATTCGTTAACCTTTTTTTCTGTTTAGCGAATGCTTTAAACATTTGGTTAAACGGAATTATTTTTATAAGTAGTTCAAATAGCTACTCAAATTCAATCATCAGTCTTTATACAACCTATATTAATTAGCATGCTCTCCCTATGTCACCCAAACGTTAAATTAATCATCATCATTCAAGAGGAAATTAATATGGAAATTGTGAGAAAAAATAATTTAAATGTAAGAAAAACTGTTGAAAAAGCTATTAACAACCATCCTGAGTTTCATTTCTTTGTAGATGAACTTTCAGCCGATAACCGTATGCCCACCTATGCGGGAATTGCTGATGAAAAATACACTTTTGATGAGATGGATGACGGATTCTTTGATTTCATCAACCGCAAAATCCAGGAAAACGGAGTGTATTTAAGAATCTGTTATATGACAGGACAGGAAGTCGCCGGCGAGGCAATTTTTGTCCTTGAGCTTGCGGGAAATCCTCTAACCTTCAAAACCGACGAGCTGGATAAGGTTCAGGTTGTTGAAATGGCGGATTACGGAATCAAAATAACTCCGGATGAAATCATCTTCGGAGCAACAATTGACGGGGGATGCGCTCACACGCCGTATTTTGCCGAGTTCGGTTCCAAAAACTGCAATGAAATGTTCATGTCACTTGAAAATCCGTTGAACAGATATATCATCAGTCTGATAGGAGAGTTTCTTGATTCAATTTAATGTTTTCGCCGATTTATATCTCGATGGGGGTGGTAAAATTCATTTCTAGTTGTTGAAATTTACTGCTGTTAAAAATTTTTAAGGAATTTGCGAGGTTTAAATGAGGCAAGATTTGGTTAAATACACAACAGAGATATTGGAGTTTCTTACAACTGAAACATTGGAAGCGATTGACTGGGGAGTCCTTGATTTGGGACAGGTAAAGGATTTGGAGCTTAAAAGCGTTTTAAGGATTTTTGAAAGATCACTGACGCTTGAGCTGCAGGACAACTATAAAAACAACAGCACTGGAATATTCAGAGTCAGATATGATGATGACTTCTGGTGCTATGAGGAATACGGCCATACAATTAAAGCCAAAAGCCTTGATGAGCTTAGGGAAATTGTTGTTGGCCAAAATAGAATCTGGTATGTGTTTGACGAATTTTCATTGAATATATGGAGGTGATACTTTCAATTTAAATGACAATTTGAAATTCATTGGTTTGATAGGATATCTGTTGGTTTGCATTGTATTTGGAAATATATTGATTTAGGGAGTGTGTAAGTTTTGGTTATCTGTCCGAATTGTGGAAAAAGTTTGAGGGAAAATTTTTCATATTGTAGAATCTGCGGGTCAAAAGTAGACGGCGGCGTGCCTGATGATTATTCAACAGACATGCTGAATGTGTTCAAACACGGTGAGGACTACATTTACCTGTTCAGCGAAAAGGGAAATCAGGTGGTTATCAAAGCCGGTTCAATGGATGAGCTGGCAGTCATTGTCTGCGACAGGCAATACCCATGGGAATTCAGGGACTGGAAGAATAACGTGCGTCACAGCGAAAGGAAAACAGTTGAAATACCTAAGTTCAAGACGGAATTTTTAAAGGCAAGCTCACTAAAGGAACCTGAAATAATTCCGACAGCTTCATTTAAAAGGAAAAAAGATGAAAACGAATCTTACGTTCCGGAATATGAGGTTGAAAGGGTGGGTGATGAATAGATCATGATGACAACCATTTGACCGCAAGTTTTTTTTCATTTTCAACTCCTACACCTTTGTTTTTCTTGCGGTTGAATGGAAATAATTTTTTTAGATAATATGGCTAAGGAAGGAATATACATTTTTGATGATGAAAAGGAGTTTCTAAAGGCATTGAAGGAACTTCAAAAGCAGTATGCAAATGATGAAGAATAAGGTTTAATATGATGGAGGCGAATATAATAGTAATGACTTTGCTGAATATTCCAGAGGAGCACATCTCTTCTGAAAGTGACGATAAAATCACCTGTGACTTCGGTCTGTCCGTATTTGTCAGTGATGATGAGCTCAGATTCTGTATTGATGATGAATGCACTTCATGGATGGGTGCAGATGACCGCTTTACAGAAAGAATCCGGTTTGAAAATCTTAATCCCTGCTTTTTAAAAAGGCATCTGGTGAAGGAAATAGAAATCAAGAATGTTCTGGACAGGGGAGTTGAATTGCTTGGCAGTGAAAAGTATTCCAAAGCCATTGAACTTTTTGACGAAGTCATATACTATGACCGCCATTATGGCGAAGCGCTATTTTTTAAATCGAAAGCCCTGTTTGGTCAAAAGCACTATGTCAAATCCCTAAGGCACTACAAAAAGGCAATCAGAGCCGATGGGAGTTTGAAGGATGTCGAATATCATAAGATTCTTTTAAAGGAATCATCAGCCGAAAGGGACAATTTTCCAAGGATTAAAAGAAACATCTATGCAGGTGACGAGTATTGTGCAAAGGGGGATTATGATAATGCTCTGGAATGCTATGACAGGGCACTTGCAGATTCCTCAAAATTCAAAAACAAGATACTCTCCAAATTAATGAACAAGAAAGGCAAAACATTAATTGAGTTAAAAAGGGTTGATGAAGCAATGGACGTGTTCAGACAGTCCCTGAATGTTCAGCCGACTGATTTTGCATATTACATGTTAGGCTTTTACTCTCCCGAGACAAACGATTATCTTAATAGGAGATTGAAAATCACTAAAAAACAGCTTCTGTCGAAATCCGTTAGGCTGTTAGAATTGGGCCAGTTCGAACACGCCCTGGATAGTTTGGATGAGTTTCTCAACAATCACTTTAAGCCTGATGAGGATTATGTCCTTGCTTTGAATTTAAAGATATCTGCCCTGAGGCAGCTTGGAAAGGATGTCAGTGAAGAATTATCAATCATAGAATCTTTATAACATTTTATTAACAAAAGGTTTATAACCTATTAAACACAATTTATTATTACTATTGACAATAGGTCAAAATTGATTTTTTTTTGAACTGTAGAACGTTATTATTTTTAATAAGGGAGTGATACATTGAAAAAATATGCAGATGAAGGCAAATATGCGGCTCCAAGATGGCTGGTTTATCCGGAGCTTTCCGCTTGGACAATCGGATGGAGAATGGGCTACGGTGAAGTCTATGCATTAAATGAACCACCGCGCAGCATGGAATTTCGAAAACTATTCCCACAGCCTAGAAACTGGCTGTTCAATCCGAGAAAATCAAAATTCAACAGGTTTCCTGCATTCGGCTATCTGTGGAGTGAAGACGGACTTCCAAAATACTCACAGATTGGTGAAGACTACATTGAAGTGAATGATTTCATCACAATTGACGCTGAAGGCGAGTTTCAACATGATTCATTCAGTTTTGATTCAATAGAACACATGATTCTGTTTTCAAAATATGCAAGCTTCGGAAAATGCGACCGTTACGTAACACTTGAAGAGCTGAAGAGTGGCTTTGATTTGACCTCCGATAATCTTGAGCTCTGGCAAACATTCAAATACACAGTATGCCTCAATGCATGCTATTACAAGATTATGCAGGATAGGGATTTGAAGGAAAAACTCCTCGCCACAGGTGACAAGTCTCTTGTTTACACATCAGATGATGAATGGGGCGGCAAGGAAAATCTCTTCGGATTTGCACTTATGGAACTCAGGGATGAAATACGAAGACTTTGTGAAAATGAAGACCTGATTGACTGGGAATACACAGAGTATCTGCAGAACAAGAATCCCTACGAAAACAATCACGTTCCGCAAAGGGATGTCAATGACAAACAGTCTCCCGAATACAGGGTGATTGAAACCACATTTGAGAATGCTTCAAGATATGTCCGTGATGTAAATCTTGATTTAAAACTTGCGGATAAATATGAAATCGGTCAGATAATCCTGGAAAAGGCATTTGTTGATGCTTCCAGCAGAATCGGCGGCATGATAACAACCCACAGGTATCTGATTCTCTCAGGATATATGGCTGACTTTTCCGGTTTTGAGCAGGGAACCGACTGGGGGCTCCATATGGCTAAAAAGGATTCAAGGTTCAAGGTTGTGGATATCTACACTGTCGGTGATAAAACACAGATACTGCTTTTGCAGCTTCCCGAAGGCTTTGAAGGAGTATTTGTAAACCGGACAGAAGTGGAAGAGGAATTCATAGAAAGGGAACGCAAAAACTTTGAAGAGGACTTGAAAAAGGATGTCATTGAAGATCTTGCAGAGGATTTGTGGCTTAAAAGATGTGAGTTTCCTCTCGGAATGAGTGATGACGGGGAATTTTTCTAGCATATCTGTTGAACTGTATTTGAATATCTCACAAACTCCAGGATGAGGCTCATGGATTGATGAATGTGAACCGTCGATGAGGATTAATTTGAAAATATTCTAAACAATTTTTAATTTTTTTTTAATTTCTATTCTTTTGATTAGATGCTTTTCTTTAATATTGGACTTTAACATAAATCGTGTTGGTCATAATGACATTAAATTTCTAATTTATCGATAAATCTGCTAATTTAGAGTAAATATTAAAAAAGATTATATTAGATAACATACAATATTATAACAATATAAAAAATATTTTAAAATTATTTAAATAAATGAGGAATGATATCATAAACATCAATAGAAAAAAATCATTAATTCGATCAAATGAACTAGACAAAATAGCTATTGATGATATGGAGCATAAATCAAAAGTTAGAACCGGATTCAGCGAATTTTCAAAAAAATTATATGAAAATACAAAAAATAAAATTTTAAAAGAGCTTGATGCAACAGAGGATGACTGGAATAATCCTAAATGGCAGATGAAAAACCGCATCAGCACCGTTGATGAAATTTCAAAATATGTCAGCCTTACAGAAGAGGAATATGACAACATAAAAAAGGTAAGTGGTGAATACAGATTTGCAATAACTCCATATTACTTTTCGTTGATTGATTTTAATAATCCAAACTGTCCCGTAAAATTGCAGTCCATTCCGGATATCCGGGAACTGGATGAAGGAGGACAGCTTGACCCTATGAACGAGGAACAGTCCAATCCTTCAGGAAGAATAACCCGAAGATATCCCAATAAGCTGATTATCAATGTTACAAATGCATGCCCGATGTACTGCAGGCACTGCCAGCGCCGCAGACTGATAGGCAAGTATGATAAGAATACCCCAAGGGAGGACATTGACGAGTCAATTGAATTCATCAGGAACAATGAAACCATAAGGGAAGTGCTTGTTACAGGCGGAGATGCATTGCTTTTGCCGAATAATCAGCTTGAAAGGATTTTCGAAAAGCTCTCCGATATAAACCATGTTGAAGTCATTAGGATAGGTACAAGGGTACTTTCAACACTTCCGTTCAGAATAGATGAGGAACTGGTCTGTCTTCTTAGAAAATATAGAGTTCAGCTCTCGACACAGTTCAATCATGCCTGTGAAATCACTCCGGAAGCGGTAAGGGCAATTGACTTGCTTGTTGACCATGGGGTTCTTGTAAGAAACCAGATGGTGCTGCTTCGAAATGTCAATGATGACAAGTACTGCATTCAGAAAACCAATGAGGAACTGCACAAGTTTCGTGTAATCAATTATTACCTGTTCCATCCAAAGGAGATAAAGGGCATCAATCACTTCCAGGTTGATATTTCCAAAGGCCTTGAGATAATGAAGCACCTGGAAGGCAGAACAAGCGGAATGTGCAAGCCGACCTATGTTCTCAATGCTCCCGGCGGACTTGGAAAGGTACCTCTTGTGCCGATGCAGAATATCGAATGCGAAGATGACGGCTATAAGTTGATAACATGGGAAAACAAGACTGTAAGGCATAAATTCACTGATTAGAATATTCCTGTTACTGTGCAGGTAATTACAAAATGGATTAGTAAAGTATCTGTATGATGATTATCGATTCTGTGAATGTTTTGCGGGTTATTTGACCTGCTGATTTTTTATGTTTATTTTGATTTTTCAATTCCTGATTATAACAAAAAAGGGGATGGATTATGGAAATTTTAAAGGCGAAAAATGTTGACTTGCCTGAAATACTCGCTCTGCAGTATTTGGCATATCAAAGTGAAGCGGAGCTGTTTAAAAGCAGAGACATCCCTCCCTTAAAACAGACACTTGAAGAATTGCAGGAAGAATTCAACAATGGTGTGATTTTAAAACTAGTAACTGATGAGAATGTCATAATAGGATCAGTGAGAGCTTATTTAAGAGATGGAACAGCATACATAGGCAAGTTGATGGTTCATCCGGATTACAGGCGAAGGGGTTTTGCAGGAATGCTTCTTGAAGAAATCGAAAGCTGTTTTCCGGCCGCAAGATATGAACTTTTCACCAGTACAAGAAGTGAAGATAATATGCGATTGTATCAGAAGTGCGGATATGAAGCATTTGACTGTAAAAAGATGAGTGATGAGCTTTCATTCGTATATTTGCAAAAACAGTAATGCTGACGAAGTTTTAGCGTTGATTTATTCTTTGTTCTATGAAATTTAATTTCTGTTAAAAATATTTGACTAAAAATATAAATTTAATAAGTTAATGAATATATTATTGGTGATTTAATGGAGTTTTCAGATGAATTATGGGCTGAAGTAGGATATATTACAATCTCAAAAAACAGGAGTAAAGTAATGAAAATCCTGGCGGATGGTCCAAAGATACCCTCCCAGATTGGAAATGAAGCAGGGATAAGAACAAATCATGTGTCAAACAATCTCAGGCAGCTTTCTGACCATGGACTTGTTGAATGCATAAATCCGAATGCCAAAAAAGGAAGACTTTACAGGCTGACTGAAAAAGGAAAAATAGTAGTTGAAAAAATATAAGGTTTTGGCAAAGGACATGTTTTTAAAAACTGTGCCTTTCCCTGTCCCGATTTTAAATGGGATTTCAATATTTTGTGTTTTTGATCTATTGTTGTGGCATGTCTTTTTTCACGTCGTCTAAGGTGTAGCATGCATCATCTCTTTGCCGTGCTTTAATGATTTGGAAAGTGATGATTATGTTGTAAATTTGCTCCTCCATGATTATATCATTGTACTCTTCGATAAGCCTGTCAAACTCTCCGCTTCTCCTGAGAAGATCGGCCTTCATCAGTACAAAATCATTTTTTTCTTCACCGCCGATTTCAATCAGTTCATCAAGATATTCAATGGAGAGCTTTCTTATTTTTCTGGCATTTTCGATATCTTCGGCGTCATCACATACCCATATGCAGTAAAGCAAATTAAAATAGCTTTTTTTAGTATTTTTTTCTTCATCCGCAATTAAATATCCTTTGAAAAATCTTTCTGCAAGGTCTTTTTTAAATTCAAATCCGTCGCAGTTAATGTATTTGTCTGTTTTCAGGAAACCGCTGGCAATTTCAGGTTTTTCGTTTAGTCTTGATGATACATATCCGCAGTGAGGACATTCGAAAATCCAGGTGTTCATGGTGGATCTGCTCATGCCGGGTGGTCTAAAGTCAAGGTCTGGTGAGCCGAATGAATTTGTACTTGAAAGTACTGGGTGTGTTGATTTTTTGCCGCATACGCTGCATTCAATTTCCAAATTTCTGATTATGGTCATGTTTATCTCCTTTGTATGGTGTTTATAGTTTTTAAAAGTCGGTTTCGAGTTCTTAAACTCTAAGGCATATCTTGTTTGAGGTCATATATAAACATTGTGTATAACTGGTTATATTTTAGGAGTCTCTGTTTTTGTGGGATTGGCAGTGTTGAAAAAATTTATATATGTGAAGATTATACAATTTACTAAAATCAAAATGTATTTCCTATGGTGATATTGTGTTGAAGGAAGAATTGATTTCAAAAGGATACAAAGCTTATGAAAATGAAGAAATCTGCGTTTTTTGGAATCCGGATTTGTGCAAACATGCAGGTGAATGTATCAAATCAAACAATAAGGT
The DNA here is from genome assembly GCA_900318035.1 of uncultured Methanobrevibacter sp. Classification (GTDB taxonomy): domain Archaea; phylum Methanobacteriota; class Methanobacteria; order Methanobacteriales; family Methanobacteriaceae; genus Methanocatella. The sequence goes on along the minus strand of ONJC01000003.1, from coordinate 3,241 downwards.
ATTTGATGTCTCAAGAAGGCCATGGGTTGATGTTTCACAGGCTCCTGCCAGTGAAATAGCAGCGGCCATTGACAAATGCCCTTCACAGGCGCTTAGATATGAATTGAAATAGAATTATTCATCTGTTGGATATTTTGACGGGAACACAGGTCTCATGTTTAAAACTCAAATTAGGTAAATATAAATAACATATGTTTAAGATGTATTTATATAGATTGAAAAAGGAGTTTAAATCATGAGATATAAGTTGATTGGAATATTGTCAATTGTCTTATTGGTGGCTTTAACATTGGCAAGTGTATCTGCAGCTGATGACAATTCAACCGATGAGATAATAGCTATGGAAAACACTCAGGAAAATGATACAGTTATTTTGGAACAGTCAAACACACAACAGGCTGTTGAAAATGATTCCAATGAGAGTGCAGACTCAGATGCACAGTCAAATGATGTATTGGGTATGAGCAGTGAAAAAGAAGTGGTGTTGACAAGCGCCAGTGAAGCCCCGGTTCTTGGTGCAACAATAACTGCGCCTGCCAAACTGTCTGTGGCTCTCAATGAACCGGAAAAATTGTCTTCTGCCAAAAAGACAGTATACAAAAAGTTCAAGGGCAAATCAAAATACAGCTGGAAAATCAAGATGAGCACATGGGTTAAAATGAAAAAACAGGCCAAAAAGGCTTATTACTCTTTACACAGAGTTGGAAGCAGTTACCCAGGTTATTCAAAATGTGTAAAAGTTACCGTGAAACGAGGTGGCTATACATATACTGGAGTTGCATATGCGGTAAAAAACTATAGGGGAATTCGATGCGAAGTAAGAAGATTGCCTCATGGTGTGCGTGCATCAAACTGGGGTGATTACTGAGTGGAATATTGCTCTTTTTAATTTTGTTTCGAAAGAAATTTGAATCAAAGCATTCATTTCTTTCATTTACTTTTTTTAATAGGCTCATTTACTGCAATCCGATAATGTATAAATTGCATCATATTGAAAACCATCCAAAAAGGCTCACTCCAAGGCCTGTGGATTGGAAAAAGGTACATGATGAAAAATACTGACTGCGGAGATCTTCCCTTAGGATATTTTCTCATGCATTTTTTTAAGCGACATTGACATCAGTGTTTTGTTCGAAAATTAGTTTCTTATTTTAAAAAATGTTCATGACATAATTTTTTTTATAATTGAATAAAAAACATAATTAAAACTCTGCAGATTTTCGCTGTTTTTCGCATATTAATAATGCATGGCCGTAGAATTATTTTAAAATGGGAATTTTCAAGCAGATTTAAATTTAAGTTTTTCTTAAATTAAAAAGATAGTAACAGTTAACTTTCAATTAACAGATAGTCATCAAGATTGTTGAAGTTGTCTTATAGTTAATTTTATATAACTTTAAATCATATATAATATTAGAAAAACTTTTTAAGTTTTTCTAGCAGATATAATATACCGAAATTATGGAATATTATATTGTTCATCTATAAATGTAAAAATGCATGTTTTTTTACGATTGCAGGAATATGAATTGACATGGATTGTTGTCTGGTTTAAATGCATCACATAAGCTGGATAATACTTGATTTGTTTTCACTGCAATAAACGCGAAACACTAAGGCCCAATGAAAATGTCAGGTTCATCATTCTCCAGGCATTTTCTCATTGGGCAAATATGTTTAATTATTTTTTTTTTTTTAGTTGTGATTTTTTGTATTTTCTAATCGCGAAGATTAAAAATACCTTTTTTGCTTACTATCTTATCAATTCCTGAGTTTTTCACCATTCTGGAACATATAGGGCATGGTTCTGCATCATCTATTTCCACCCAGTCACCATCATCATACTTTTCTCCGGCCAGATATATTGTTGAACCGAGCATTTCATTTCTGCTTGCGCTGATCATTGCATTCTGCTCTGCATGCACTGAAAAGCAATCGTTGTAGTTGCCTGAATTTGATGGAAGGTTCATTCTTTGACAGTCCCCTCTGTCGCAGCAGTTTTCCTCTCCTCTCGGATTTCCGTTGTATCCTGTGCTGACAATCTCATCGTTGTTGACAATTACTGCACCGTAGCGTCTTTTAAGACATGTACTTCTTTTTGATACTGCAAGGGCGATTGCAAGATAATACTCGTTTTTGCTCATACGGTTTGCATTGTTTTCATTTGTGGATTTTTCATCTGCCATCTCTTCATCTCCATTGAAATTCATCTTATCATGTTATACTTTTGGTGCTAATGTTAATTATACATTGACTCGCAGATTGAAAATTGCTTTCATTTCCTGAAAACATGCCTCATTATGTAATTGTTTTCTTAATCTCACCGGTTTGTTTCGAATGTCTTTAGCGACATTTTTTATGATGCGGTGTCGTTTCCAACTTTCCTTTTTCACCTCCTAACTGATAGCCAGTTAATTATTGTATATTATAATAGCTATATAAATAGTTTTTCGAGTGTAAGTACTTACTTGCATGTCTAAACGCCTGATGGCGATTAATGATGTGTTTTTACCTTATAGTTTATAACATTTTATACACAATGTTTAAATACTTTGAAGTTCAATATAATAATATAGTATTGTGTATAACCGGTTATTAAAACAATATCTGAAAACATTTTTGGTTGTGTGGAAATGTCATCAACAGCCAAAAGACAAAACTTAACATATATGGGAGGGATTTTATGGATGAATGGCATATTGGAGACCCGGTGGATTGGGGTGACGGCTTTATGGATGCCCAAAACTGGGGTCACGGATACAATGAAGAAGAAGACCAAAACAGGAGTTGCAGATACGATAATGATTACAGACGTTCCGCACCTTTAGATTTCAATACTGTGAGGGGCAATTGTATTAGACAGTACAGGGAGCCTTATGAAAAGTATATGGAGCTTGCCCGAAATGCCGAAGATGATGATGAGGCTGTGGCATATTACAAAAAGGCTATTGACTATGGCATCGGCTATTTGGATGCCCTGAAGAGGAATTGTCTGACTGACAATTCGTTTCCCTCAAACAAAAAGAACCTTTTGCCTGCCTATGATTTTGCAAAATGCACACAGATGCACATTAGATATAGGCAAAAACCTAGGGGCTTTTTTCAAAAGTCTCATCCTCAGGAAGATGACCTGGTTGAAATCTTTAACTTTATTGTGCAAGAATTCTCCGGCTTCTTTAAGCCGGGGATGAATTGCACATTTAGTGGGTTAGTGTCTATATTTTTTTTTATGTGGATGGGG
>ONJC01000014.1 GCA_900318035.1 uncultured Methanobrevibacter sp. | reverse complement strand
TAATACTTTACCAGCTAAAATGTTATTTCTTTGTGCATCTCTACCGACAGACCTGTTAGTACCTTCAGGTAAAATAAAAATTGGTTGTCCTTGTGCCATAAATAATCACCTTTTTTTAATTTTATAAATAATTAGATCAGTTTAAAAATCAACATGAGAAAATAAGTTATAGTGTTGACAAAACCTTTCTACTTAATACATGAGTTTAAGGTTATATAAATACTTTATGGTATAAAGTAAATTAAAGTAAGAAAAAGAACATCGGCAAAATCAAAGGCCAAACAAGTATGATAATACATGCATTTGCATATAATTATTTTAACATTAACACTTGAGTCTACTAAAATTATCTGATGAATAATGAATTATATCATAGTACATTGATAAAAAATATTAAACTGATAGACACATGTAGATACTCTTGTGAAAAAATTATGAAAGTAAAAAGAATAGAAAGAAAAATGAGATGATTAGTCTCATTTTGACTCAAAAACCAATTCCAATAAAGGAATTTTAATAATTAAATTTATCTATGTTGCTTTTTCTCTAATCTGAAAGGAGGTGTCCTTTCGATTGTATCATAAGCATCCTGTTCTTCTTGAAGCTCATTGAAGAAAGTATTAATCTCTTCCAATCTTTTGATTTTATCGTTTTTCCTGTTTAACTCATTTTGAAGAGTGATATAATCTTCACGAGGAACAGTTTGCTGTTTTAAGTATTTGAGCTCATTATCTTTTGATTTAACCTCAGATTGGAGATTGATGAAATCTTCACGAGAAACAGTTTTCTCTTTTAAATACTCAAGCTCATTATCTTTAGCAGCAATTTGGCCTTCCAATTTGGTTTGAAGAGTGATAAATTCTTCACGAGGAACAGTTTTCTCTTTTAAATACTCAATTTGGTTATTTTTAGATGACAATTCAGTTTCCAATTTGGTCTGAAGTGTAACTAGCTCTTCACGAGGAACAGTTTTCTCTTTTAAATACTCAATTTCATTATCTTTTGATGCCAATTCAGTTTCCAATTTGGTCTGAAGAGCAACAAGATCTTCACGAGGAACAGTTTTCTCTTTTAAATACTCAATTTCATTGTCTTTTGATGCCAATTCAGTTTCCAATTTGGTCTGAAGAGTGAGATATTCATCTTTAGGAATTGTATTTTCCTTAAGGGTATTAATTTGATTATCCAAATTAACAATTTCAGTTTCAAATTGAGATTGAAGATCAGCATATTCTTTTTTAGGGATAGTATTTTCTTTTAGATTTGCAATCTCATCATTCATCTCATTCATTTTGGATTCAAAATTAGTTTGAAGACTGATATAGTCTTCCTTAGGAATTGTCTTTTCTCTTAAGACATCAAGCTGAGTATCCTTTTGAGAAATCTCATTCTCCCTTATGGTAAGCTCATTGTTTTTAAGTTCAAGCTGCTTTTCGAGTTCTAAAATCTTGGTTTTGGACTCTACATTATTCTCCAGTTTTATGACCTTAATTTTATACTCGTCAATGGTTCTTGAAAGAGAAATAATTTGAGCATCCTTTTCCGCTGCACTTTTAAAAGATTCGTTTAACCTTTCATTAACTTCAGCCAACTCTTTTTTCTTATATTCCTTTAATTGTTCAGCAAAATATTCTTTTATTTCATCAAGAGAATTATTAACATAATCCAATTCATAAATTCTGTCTTCCTGATTTTTGATTAAAGTATCTTTTTCTTCGAGTTGTTTTTTCAAAAGATTGATTTCATCTTCCGCTTTAAACTTAATAACAGAAACTTCTTTCTCTTTTTCTACAATATCCTTTTCGAGCTCTTTAATCCGTATTGGAGTATTATCATTAGCTTTTTCAACTTCAAGTTCAGTTAATTCCAATTTTAACTTATTAAGCTCTAATAGGCAAGACCGAATTAAAGATTGTAGAGTATCTTTTTCAGCATCAATTCCTATTTCCATTCTATCCCTTAGTTTAAATTTTATCCCAATATCGATTTCAAATTATTGAAAATTTATGAATTTGAGTATTTCGATATTTTGTACAATATAATTCCTTGCTATAAAATATTTCTTTTATACTATTTAAATTAAACCCTTAAACAAACCAAAAAAAGAAAATAAAAACAATAAGAAAACAGATGGGAAAAATAAAAAAAATTAAAAAAAATAGAAGAAAAAAATTGATAAAATTAGAGTATTTTATCATTAATTAATTCTGCATTTAATATTGAAGCTCCAGCGGCTCCACGAATAGTGTTATGTCCAACAAGAACATATTTGAAACTATTATCAAATGCTTGGTCTTTTCTTAATCTACCAACAGTAACAGCCATACCATTACTTGCATTTCTGTCCATTCTAGGTTGTGGCCTGTCTTCCTCTTCTTTAACAATTACAGGATTTTCAGGAGCTGAGAACAGATTTAGTTCTTGTGGCAAACCTTTGAAATTTGCCATTTTATCACTGACATCTGCAATGTCAAAGTCATCAGCCAACTCGATAAATACCGCTTCAGTATGACCATCAATAACAGGCACCCTATGACATGATGCGCTTAATTTGAAATTGGCATTAACTACATCAGTACCATCGAATGAACCCAACAGATATAGTGATTCGCTTTCCATTTTTTCCTCTTCACTACCGATGAAAGGAACAAGATTATCAACAATAGCCATAGAAGGAACCCCATTATAACCTGCACCAGATACTGCTTGCATTGTAGATACCCTAACGGATTCAACATCAAAATTATCAACAATAGGTTTTAATGTTAAAGCCAAAGCAATAGTTGAACAATTAGGATTGGTTACAATGAATCCGTCCCAATCATTTTCCTTTTGTTGAGCATCGATCATATCTAAGCACTCAGGATTAACTTCAGGAATCACCAACGGGATGTTTTTCTTCATCCTGTGTGCACTGGCATTACTTGCAACAACATAATCTTTTGCATATTCCTTTTCAACAGTCAATGCAAAATCTGTAGGCAATGAAGAAAATACAATATCCACATCATTATCCATTGCTTCAGGATTAGTTTCAATAACCTCAATGTCCTTAACGGACTCAGGCATCTCACTGTCCAAATACCAAGTTGTTGCATCCTCATATCTTTTACCGGCAGAACGTGAAGATGCAGCCAAAGCTGTAATCTCAAAATCCGGATGGTTTTCAAGTAATTTAATAAATCTTTGGCCCACCATTCCAGTAGCGCCAAGTACTCCTACATTAACCATATTAATCACCTATTCTAATCCTAAAACATCATTCATACTGCTTACAACACCTTTTTGAGCAGTAGGAACATATCTAATAGCTCTAATAACACCTGCAATGAATACTTCTCTTGTATGGGCCTGGTGTTTAACTTCCAGTCTTTCACCATCACCGACAAACATCACGGTGTGGTCTCCGACAATGTCTCCACCACGAACTGCATGAACTCCAATTTCTTCAGAAGTTCTTTTGCCGACGAGACCTTTTCTTCCGTAAACTCCAACCTCTTCAGGGTCACGGTCCAATTCTTTTGCAATAACTTCAAAAGCAGTCACGGCAGTTCCGGAAGGAGCATCCTTTTTCTGGTTGTGATGCGCCTCGATTATTTCAATGTCATAATCATATAAAAGTGGAGCCAATTTCTTCAGGGTGTTGAAGAAAACATTTACACCAATTGCCATATTGGATGAAATGACTGCACCGACATTGTTTTCCTTAACGTTTTTAATGTTTTCAGCCATCTGTTCATCACTAAAACCTGTGGTTCCCACAACAATATTCACTCCACATGAAGTAGCCACTTTGATTGTGTTGACCGCTGCATGAGCAATAGTGAAATCAACCAATACATCAGCACCTGATGCCTTTAAGGTTTCCTCCAATTTTTCAGCGCCAACAATTTTAACGCCCAATTCATCGATTCCTGCCTGAAGACCTGCATCTTTTCCAGCAAGGGGAGTGTCAGGTATTTCAATAGCGGCAACTACTTCCATATCATCCTGTTGTGTAATTTTTCTAATAATACCGGAGCCCATTCTTCCAGCAGCTCCAGTTACTGCGACTTTAATCATAATAATACCAACTTAAATTAAATCAGACTCTTTTAATGCTTTTTTAAGAATTTCCAAATCATCATCCAACATTTCACATAACGGTTGCCTGAGTGGTCCTGAAGGAAGTCCCATTAAATTCATTGCGGTTTTTACCGGAACAGGATTACTTTCAATGAAAAGAGCCCTTATGACATCAAGCATTTCATAGTGAAGCTCGAATGCCCTTGTGTAATCATCATTTAAAACACTGTTGACCATTAGAACCATTCTTTTTGCATCGATGTTTGCAGATGCACTAATTACACCTGTTGCACCTACTGCCATAAGAGGCAATGTAAGTGAATCCTCACCGGAAAGAATATCCAAATCATCTTCAAGTCCTTCACGGCAGAGCGCCCTGTAAATATCAGATACCTTATCAACACTTCCGCTGGCTTCTTTAAGAGCGTCAACACCTTCGATTTTTGCAAGTTCGACTGCAGTTTCAACAGCAATATCGCTTCCTGTACGTGACGGTACATTATATGCGATGATTGGAATATCACAAGCTCCAGCAACAGTGCTGTAATGGTTAACCAAAGCATGTTGTTGCGGTTTGTTGTAATATGGAGTAATCAATAATGCTGCATCAACCCCCGCATCAGCAGAAAACTTAGTAAGGGAAATTGCTTCAGAAGTAGAATTACTTCCTGTTCCAGCGACGGTCTGAACTCTGCCATCAACTTCATCCACTAAAATTTCAATGACTTTCTGATGTTCGTCATGAGTAAGTGTGGCAGATTCTCCTGTAGTTCCTGCCCCAACTAATCCATCAACTCCCTGATCGATTAAATAATTGATGTTGGATCTGAATCCTTCCTCATCAATATTTTGGTCTTTATCGAAAGGAGTTACCATTGCAACGTATGTTCCTTCAAATTTCATTTTAAAACCTCGTTAACTAAATCGCATGCTTTTTCACCATCTTCCCAATCAACAAACAATACAACTGCTGTTTGAGATGATGTGATTTCAACAATGTTAATGTTATTTTTTCTGAGCGGTTCAGTGATTCCTGAAATAATTCCCGGAGTTTCAATAATGTCCGGACTGACCAGAGTAATCATTCCAGTGTCCCTGCCCAATGATAGGGAACTCAATATATCAGTTTCCACTACCAGGTTATGTAAAAGATGATAACCAAGTTCTGCATCTTTCTTGTTTATGAATATTGTAATAGAATTTTGACCTGCAGAAATTCCAAAAATGTTAATGTTGTGCTTTGCAAGACAAGTTGTTATGTCTGCAAGAAGCCCAACCTTTTTAAGCATAGCCTCTCCGACGAGAACTATTAGTGAAATAGGGTCCTTGTAAAGTGATACGGATTTCAATATATCGCCTTCAAAAGGTCCAGTAATACGAGTACCTCTTGTACTTAAATCGCCATGATTGAAGTTGATAATTTTTGCACTTATTAATGGATCTTTATATTTTAATGCATGAGGATGCAGGACCTGTGCGCCGTGTGTTGCCAAATCCCTCATTTCTTCAACAGATATCTCTTCAAGCAATTCTGCCTCTTCAATCTTATTAGGGTCGGTAGACATTACTCCTTCAACATCAGTGACGATGATAACCTCATTTGCATTAAGACAATGCCCAATCAAAAATGCTGAAATATCACTTCCACCTCTTCCCAGTGTTGTGATTTCACCGCTAGGCCCTCTTCCTAAAAATCCGCAAATGACAGGAATGATGCCTTGATTAATAAGCTCTTGAATACCGTTGATTTTTTTGTTTGTAGAGCTGAAATCTATTTTCGCTTCAAGAGAGTTGGAATCAGTAATTATTGGCCATAACTCATTATAAGGGTCAATGAATTCTGACTTTACTCCTAATGATTCAATAGTTGCTGAGAATACCCTAGCACTGGTTAATTCTCCCATAGCCATAATTTCTGCCTTTTGCTTGTCAGTCAAACTTGAACCAATTGCATCATTGGATAATCCAATTAACTCATCGGTTGTCTTGTTGACAGCAGAAACGACAACCACTACCTGATTACCTTTCATATATTCATTTACTACAGACTGCGCCGCTTTTTTTATTCTGGAACCGTTTCCAACCGAGGTTCCTCCGAATTTCGCTACTATTAAATCCATTAAATTCACCTATTTCAAAATTATATTTTAGACTTAACAAAAATATTAATATATATTTATATCTAACCATATTAATAAACTTTTAACTAAAAATAGGGTTAAAAAATTAAATATATTCAAAAGTAAAAATTAAAAAATATATACAAAATTATAAACTTTCAAAACAAAATAAAAAGTATAATAAAAAAAAGTAGTAAAAAATATGATAAAAAGCTTATTCTTGGGTTTGTTGTAACCTTACAAGCCTTGTAACATATCCAGCAATTTTATTTCTTAAATGTTTAGTACTTACAGTTGAGTATTCTTGTACTAATACTTTATTTTCATCAAAACTAGTAGTGAAAACACCAGGATGAGTTTCAATAAGTTCTTTTGCTAAACGTTTAACAAATGAAGTTCTAATATTGCCCATTAACATTCCTCCTTAAAATTTTTTTCTGCTCATTCTTATTTAATATAGTTAGCATGTCTACGATTTGATCAACAATATCAACATCAAGACCTAATTCTTCACAAAGATTATCAACTTTTCTATGAACTTCCTCTTCCCTGGATTTATCAAAAACTGGCATTCCGAGATAATCCTTAGCAAGAGCAATATCATTTGCAAGAGATGTTCTTTGAGAAATTAAATCAAATAATTCATTATCAATTTCATCAATACGAATTCTGGATTTTTTGAGAAGGTCTTCAGCTTCCTGTTGATTATTAAAAGTTTTCATTTCATAATTACTTGTCAAAAAATCACCAAATTGATAATAATGATAATAATATAATTTATTATTATCCTACTATATAAAGTATATGATTGTCATAGGGAAAAATGATGCAAAAAAGAATATGGTTAAAATTTCCTACAGCAGAACACAACCGTCATTGTCAACTCTGGTTTCCAAAACATTTCCCTCATATTTCTGCCAGGACTGCTTAACATCATCAATCGAATCCTCACTGACGACAGCTACAAATGAAGAACCTGTACCAGACAGACCTGAAGCGATTGCACCTGCCTCAAGAGCATCAATAGCTATTGCAGAATCAAAACCCAATGTTGCAGAATAAATCATCCCATTTAAATTAAGAGCCTTGAAATAGTCTTTCTGTCTTGCAAAACCAAATGCAGTTTCTACCAACGGGGCAAGCAATTTCATTCTTTCAGGATTTGAGTCACCGGATTTTGAATGGAAATTTGGCATGTAAACCAAAATTGGATAATCCTGCATTTTTTCCTTTATGATGAATTCCCGCTTCCTGTTGTCAGTCACCACAACCCCACCGAAATATGACGCTGTTGCATCGTCAAATGAACCTGTGATTGTAACTCCCGCATCCAGTGATGCGTCAATCGCCATGTTAATCACATCCAAATCGCTTAGGGGTTCTAGATTAAACTCTTCACTGACAATTGAAGATGTAACCTTGACAATTGCATTTGAGGAGGCGCTGCTGCTTGACAGGCCTGACGCCATCGGCAGACTAGATTGAGTTTTCAAATCAATACCGAATTCATTTTCATCAATATCGTAATGCATGAAAACCTTTTCGACACACAGTTTCATAAGGGAATTGTCCGCTCCAACATCATTGGCACATGAAATAGAATTATTAGTTGTTTTAGCCTCACATTTTATATCCAAACCTATTCCGAATGCAGAGCCGAAACCTGTTGCAATGGCATTTATAATTGTTGCAGAACCTGGAGACCTGACAGTTTTTTTCATTTTTCAACCTCATCATAAGGAATATTGACTTTAGAAAAGTCTATCGCTCTTTCTCGTGCATTTGAAGATAAGAAATTTCTTAATTCATCATCAGTGATTACATTATCGATTGCACTTGCAATGGATGAAATCTTATTAGGATCTACCAACAGCCCCACATCATCAGTTATTATCTCAGTTATTCCACCGACATTACTTCCGATTACTGGCTTGCCGCAGGCCAAAGCTTCGATTAAAACCAGACCGAAACTTTCAGAAAATGAAGGCAGGACCAAAACGTCACAGCTTGGAATGATGTTTTCAACATCTGTTCTGGAGCCTGTAAAAATCACATCACGAATATTTTCATCTTCAACCTTATTTTTGAGTTTTTTATATAACGGCCCATCTCCAACAACAACAAGATAATAATCACCATAAGCGATTTTTTTAGCTTCAAGCAATGATTCTACATTTTTCCTTTTGATTAAATTACCTACAAAAAGAACAATTGGTTTGTCTTCAAGATTGAATTCCTTTTTGAAGGAGTCGTTAGTGTTTGGTGAAAACTTATCGATGTCAACTGAATTCCAGGACAATCTGGTCTTTTCGGAAATGCCCGAAACACCTGTGGCTATGATTTCGTGCCTTAATGCATTGCTGACTGCAAGAACAACATCAGCCTTTTTCAATACATTTTTTAAAGTGGAACGCATAATAGGTTGTTTCTTATATACTTCAAACATGTCAGAACCGTGTGCAGTGACATATGTCTTTATTTTATGGTCATTTCCAACTTCAACAGCCGCAGCTCCTGCAGGGAACAGGTAATGACCGTGTATAATGTCAATGTCCTCCTTTTCCAAAAGGTTTTCCAATGCCTTTTTGGCATTCTTCTTAAACATCAAACCTCTTACACCTGGAATGTTAAGACCTTTAGTTCCGATTACATGAATGCCATCAATATCCTGAATATTTTTATGAGGATATGTGATTACATAAACTTCATGACCCTGTTTTACAAGTTCCTTTGATAAAGTGTGTATATGAACACCTACCCCGCCAACATGAGGCGGAAATTGACCAACCATTGCTATTTTCATAAAATAAATTCTCCACTAATTATAATACTATTTTTTGAGGTTATTGTTTAAATAAATATCCTAAAATTAGTAAAAATCAATAATAAAAAAAGTCAAATTTAATGTCTTATCTCAGAGAAATCTCCCCAATATCCTCCTTAGACATTAAAAACCAATAGATATTCATCCACAAAGCGCAAAGAGTGTTGGCAGAAATTATTAGATTTTGAACATTTTTCATTTACTCCATTAGATCTTTTTAATATTTTTTTAAGTTAGCTATATGAATTTTATTGAACTAATAACCGAGTGTAAATCCATTTTATTCATTTTAATAAGATTAAACAATCTTATTAAGTTGTAGGAAGCTACAATTGTGAACATTAGGTTTTGAACTCTTTTTAATCCAATTATTGGAAGGCAATCATAGTTGTAAATTCTTTTGAAAGTCCCATTATGTGCTTCAACAGTCTTTGAACGTAACTTATAGTCTTTCATTCCATCTTTAGTGGACATTAATCTTTCAACTTCGTACGTAACTTCGTGAACATACCTAGTTATTGTTCTATGGTTGGTTGTGTAGCATTTTCCTTTGTATTTGCAATTTTTGCAGGTATATTCATCAAAAACAAAATAATCTATAGCAAATGGATTGTCAGGTAGATTACCTGAATTCTCTCTATTTTGCTGTTTTGTTGGAATTAAAGCAGTTATACCTAATTCCTTGAGATATTGCAAATTTGCTAGTGTTGAATATATTGTATCCGCGCTAATTTTTTGGGGTTTAATTTGTAAATTAACGAGGATTTGATTCATTAGTGCAGGAATTTGATAATGATCCGTGGGATTTTGAACTGCATTAACTCCACATATTAACTTCGATTTGGCATCAGTGCCCAATTGAATGTTAAATGAAAATTTAGGATACTTTTGCCCATTATCTTTAACTTTCATCAGTCAAGCATCATGATCATTCAAAGCCAACGACACCTGGCCAGAATAATCCAACAACTGCCACCAATAAAAAAGAATTTCAACTTTTTCTTCATCAGTTTTTGATTTATCGTCTAAAAATTTTCGTGCTGTTCGTCTAATCTTTTTAATTTCATCTTTAGTTAATTCTTCAACCATATAATGCTTTATTAATAAACTAATGTCCTTTTCTTTGATTATATTGAATGAAGAATTGTAAGCATTTTTTATTGTTCCATCAATTGCAATATGTTCAAAATCAGTTAATCCAATTCTATTGGCCACAATTAGGATAAAACTCATAATTAATTGGTAAATTGATTGAAAATACTTACAATAATCACGTATTGTTCTGTCACTTGGTTCTATGGCATGTGAAATTAAATTATACAAGTGATTGTACTTTGCATTATAAGCCAGTTCCATAGTGCTTGTTATTTTATTTATATATCCATAAAAAATTAGTTTTATCATATCTTTGAGGTCAAAAGGTGGTTTTCCAACATTGGAAATTTTTCGTTCGATTTTAAAGAAATTAAAAGTACCATCAACGATTGTTGATGCAAGATACATTAGTTGAAATTCATCTTCCATTTCTTCTATTTCCCTGCTTTTATCGCTCAAAATATAGTTATTCAAAATCATATCAATTAAAAACTCCTATATTGGATTAAATAATTATAGATTTGTCTATAATTAATTATATATTTGTTATTTCTAATATAAATAGATTTAAATAACTTATAGTTAGAATAATTAGCAATAAAGTATTAAAATTAAATATTAATAATTTTAATAAATAATTAGATTAAATTACCTGCAACAAGAGGATTAATTTAAAAAATAGTAATTATTCATGGAAAAAAATTTGCACAAATTAAAATTGAACAAAATTTAATAAAAATAGAAAAAATAGGTTGAAAATTGAATTAAAGTTAAAGCTCAATAATTTCTGCCAACACTCAATATTATAAAAAAAAATGTTTTATAGTAAACAAACAATATTGCATCTATTATTCATTGAATAAAACATCACATTATCTGATTTTAAGTATATGAATTTATATATAAATATATAACGAAAAAATAGGCTACTTCCAAATATTAAAATAAAAAAATGATTTTAATATCGTTACCGGATACATTATCAAACGATTAAATGCAATCCAGGCACAAAGCTTTTTTTAAATGAAGTGATTGTTTTTCACATGCTAATACCAAAATTAAATAGGTTAAATAATGCAGATGAATTGGCATCTGCACCCCAATTATTTATTATTTGGCATATATTGTCCACCAGGAACTCCATTGGACTCTTCAATCTTGTCACATGAAATATCACTATCAATATGGCCAACTACAATATTGTCCTGTGTAGTAGTATTTACAACAATGCCGCCGGTAATATGATTGATAAATTGACGATCAACAGCTGAGGAGTCTTGTAATATAACCATTCCCTCATATTGGTCGTCTTTAACAAATGATTTAAAATCAGTTATTGCAATATTATTGGAGATAATCGTCACATCTAATTTAAAATAGGCCATATGAAAATTCAGTTTGCGGAATCTCCACTATTCCTTTTCAGTCTGGTTTACATTAACGGCAGTTATTTTGAGTTCTAAAAAATGTTTTTTTGGGGAATATATTCAAGTAAAATTTCAGAGGTTGGTGTTGGCCTTTAAATTTCACAGGCAATGCAATGGTCTAAATCATGGGTTTCTAGAAAACAGTGAGGTTAAAATAAAAAAAGAATAGATGATAAATATCATCTATTTAACTTTAACGGTTGATTTTATGGTATCTTTAAGGTAAGTCACTTTGACAGTGTATGTTTTGCCTTTTTTAAGCTTGTTGATAACGCTTTTTTTGAGGGTTTTTTGTGCAACGCCTTTTGCATTGGTTTTGACCTTGTAGGTTTTTCCGTTAAACTTGAATGTTATTTTTTTGCCTTTAACCAATTTGCCGTTGATTTTAAGGGTTGCCTTTAGGCTGAATTTTTTGGCTGTCTTTTTGACTGTGACTTTGCTTGTCTTAAGCACCTGTTTTACGGTAACTTTGTTGGTGTATGTTTTTGCGTTGTATTCAGTTTTGATTGTGTAGGTTTTAGGAATGTCTGTTATTTTGACTTTAGCTATTCCATCATTGTCTGTTTTAACTGAAACTGTATTTTTGTTGATGGTAAATTTAACGTCTGCACCGGTAACATCATGGCCGTCAGCGGTTGTGATTTTAACCTTGAAGTATTTGCCTCCGGCATAATCAACTGAAAGGTTTTCATTGCCGGTGAGTTGGGAATCATCTGCAACGGTATAAACTTTTATGGCACAGACTGTGTTGTTGTCTGAAGCGTTAACCCATGTGCCATTCATTAGGTATGCTGATAATCCTTCAGGGTAGTGCTGTCTTGATTCTATTAAAATTGGTACTGCTCCTGATGTGATTTTAACAACGAAAATATCTCCCTCTTTAACCGGAATGTATGAATCCAATTTGATTGTATGGAAACCGTAAAATGGTGAAGTTCCGCTCTGGTTGAGTTTTAAAACATCATTGACATAAACTTCAACGATGTAATCAGCACCGGTGGCATTGAAGTATGTTCCAACACCCGCAATCAAATCGTCTGCAACGGCAACAAATGCATTTTCATACTCGTTTGCTTGTTTGAATGTTAGCTGACCTCCAATGTCCATCTGGTAATTCATGTTGTATTCAACGGTGTTTTCCAAAACGAATGCAACTGAGTCCACGAAAGTTGCAAAATTCGCATCATAATATGATGCATAGTAATATCCGTCGTTTCCGCTGTTTTCGCCCCAGCTGTTTTTGAATATCCATGCGCCGTCGCCAGGAGGGGTGATTAAAAAGTTGCTTGCAGAATAGTTATCGTCCCAACCGATTAATGTAACTCCGTGATTTATTCCTTTTGTCTCATTGCAGTATTGTGCGCCTGTGGCCGGATTATATTCTGGAGTAAATTGTTCAGCAAAATATGTGATGCCCACAGCACCATATTTTATAAGAGCCTCTTTTAAAGGATTGTTGTCGGTTGCATTTTTACGTGCAGGTATGAAAACAACATCCTGGAAATGGATACTGTTATTTGCGGCAATTATCGGTGAAATCTTTCCAAACTCATCATAGCTGTCATCTTTGGAGTAAATCACACCGAACCAGCTTAATGCATAAAGAGCACCTGCCTGTATGCTTCCTCCTTCGAACATGCCTTTTGTTCCGTACCTGTAGTACTGCAGTGATGTGTCCTGCATGTTGTTTTCGGAACCATCGATTTCAAGTCCCAGATATCTCAATACTGCAGATTCTATTGCTCCAAAAGTTCCAAATGCCCAGCATGCACCCATATCTCCCTGGTTTCTGACAGGTGTAACCCATCCCCAATCGCGCAAATCGAATTTTGAAGGAAGTGAAGACACATTGATTGTATTGTTGATTAAAGTCAGTTTCATTCCGGTAACATTATTTATTGTTTCATAGAATTCATTGTTCAGACTTAAAGTGTCGTTGCCACTGTAGGTGTTGTTTTCCAAAATGCTTGGAGCGATGTCAAAGGCTGTGTAAATATCACTGTAGCTTCCGTTTAAAGGGCAATTGTTCTCAAAAGTATTGCCTGCAATGCTGTAACTGCAGTCATAGAGATATATTGCAGCAGTAGAAGCATCGCTGTTTTTCAATGTGGATGAGGTTAAATTGAAGCTACCCACATCAAAGAATATTGTGCCTCCATATGTGGGCCTGCCAGTGCCGTTGTATTTTACCTGGTTTTCATCGAATGTTGAATTCACGATAGTGACTGCAGCATATGAAGTGTAGAGGGCTCCGCCGTCAAAGAGTGCGTAAGTGTCTTTGAAAGTACAGTTGTCCATGGTAAGAGTTCCTGCATATTGCATTACGGCTCCACCAAATCCAGAATAGCAGTCAACAAATCTGGAATTGGTAATTGTGACAGGAGTGATGACTGTTTTATTATATACATCAGCCAGTATTGCTCCTCCGTTTTTTTCGGAAGTGACATTGACAAATGTACAGTTGTTGATAGTTAATTCATCAATACTGTTTTGGATATCGCATTTTACTCCAATGGCCCCTGCGGAAAAATCGGCATGCAGATTGATGAATGTGGAATTTTCAATTACAGTTGCCTTATTTCCACGTATTGCTGTTGTGTATTTGGAGGTGGTGTTTGCAAATGTTGAATTGTACACATACAGATAGGAATTACTGTTCGCAAAGATCAATCCCCATGCCAATTGTTTGGAACTCATCATAAGGGCATTATTGAAAACTCCCTTACCTCCGTTATATACTGTTACTGGCCCCAGGGATGATGATGATAAATCAATAAATTTATCATTGTTACTTACATATGTGCCTAATGCTACAACAGCTCCTGCAGGTCCAGTATTGTTTTTTAAAATCACATTGTTTGTTGTAAGCAAACAATTTGGGTTGATGTTAAAAACACTGCCTGCAAATCCATTTGCATTTATAAAAGTAAGATTGTTTATGGTTACATTCTTTGCGAGAATGGTGAATATTCGGGTTTGGTTATCTCCGTCAATTGTATGGCCGTTACCGTTAATCACAAAATTGTCCATATTGAGAAGTATTCCGGTATTTTCATCAGTTTCATTGTTGTATTTGTAGTCGCATTGAATCTCCAAAACATCACTCGCATTTGAAATTTCATAATACAAATCAGCGAATGTTTTGGTATTTTCAGTTTCTGTATTAATTTCATCCTGCGTGATTTCTACGGCATTATCGTCATTATCCGAGATAATGTCGTCTGAAACCGTGTCTTCTGCATTTACTGTGCTTACCATAAGAATGGCCAGTATCAGACTGGCTATCAATATATATTTAAATTTCATTTTACCACTAATTAAAAATTGGATAGTTATCATAAATAAATATTACCTATTTGTTTTTAGCTGACATTATCGATGTGCTTTTTATTAACATAATTGCATTAAAGATGAACATTTTGATTTTTGAGGCTGTTTTCATATACCGCATGATAGTTGTAGTGCTTATATATGGGGAAAAAGCATTTTATTTCTCAAATGTCTCTTTATGATAATTTAAAGCTGGAATACTATGTATATAACAATTCCTACATAATTTCTGAACTTTATCTATACGAAAATATAAAAAAATAGATTGTAGATGCAGTTTTCACCTACAAATATTAATCACCCATTCCATTCCCCATTAAACGTTAAAACCAATAGATATGCATACACAAAGCGCAAAATAAAAAAAAAACTTAATAAAAACATTAACTGCATGAATTCTGCAAAAACTGATGATTTTGATTAATAGTAACTTATTTATATTGCAAAAAGATTATTTTAGATATGAATGCCACAGAATTACATGAAGAAATTAAAGAAAATTTAAAAGATTATCCTATTGAATATCTCAGAAACAAAGTAACAGACGAGAGATACAAAGACCCATTAACCAAAAAACTTGCCAAATACAATTCAGAAACATGGGATGAAATTTTCGCGTTAAACATTACTGAAGACTATGAAATTAAAGATGGAATAATTCAAAATCTAAAAAATGATATCGACTATTATTTTGACATTTATGCCGGAGGAGATGAAGAAACCAGAGAGTTTACAAAATACATATCCCTCTATTTAGCATTAATAGCCAAAAGACCACTGCATCCGGTTGGAGATGACCCTGCAAAAGACCAGGTCTTTTTAGAAAATGGAGAATATAAATGTAAAACTAGAATCATGAGTATTAAAGATGAAAATTCCTTATGCCGTTATTGCATTTGTAAAAATGCAGGTTTTTCATTTGGATTTTAACATTGAAGGGAGTTTTATAATGGACAATGAATCTTTAGAACTGTGTGATGAACTATTAAAAATTGCCCATGAAGAAAAAATAACAGGCGATTCAGTTTTAGAAATATTGAAAAAATATTGCTCAACCATTACAGTATTTGACATGATGACAGTTAGCGCCGAGATAATTGAAGAAAACAAATATGTTCAAGCAAACTACAGGGAAGACAGTCAAAAATCATATGTTGAAACATTTATATTGCGTGTTAGAGAAATTTTAGCAGATAATAATGATTATACCAAAAGAATTGATAAAAAAGAATTTGTTGATGCAATTAAAACTTTAATGTCAAATCGTGAAAACCAAACAGAAAAATCGAAAAGTAAATTTCCATTAATTGGTTGCATTGCTTCAATTTATACGACATTCCTTTTAGAAGAACCCATCCATAAAGTCGGCACACTATTTCCCGGATCATTAAAAGTTGAAGAAAAAGATGGAAAGTTTTATTGTCCCGTAAGAGATGCAAATATCGACACTCCTAATGCCGTCTGCAATATCTGTCTTGCCGAACAATTAGATTTTTAAAAATCAATAACTTATTCTAAAATTTAAGTTACATTCAGTTGCAAAACTTAAAAACAAGAGAAAAATTTAACTTAAAAAAAATAAAATAAAAATACAATCGGGTTTAAAAAAGAGCTGATTAATTCAATCCATGTTATTATTTAAATAAATATCCGAAATCTGTGATAAAAAAAGTCAAAATTAATGTCTTATTGCAGAGAAAAATCTCCACAATATCCCATATCAGACATTAAAATAATTCAATTTTGTTTCCCAATAGAGGCTTACTTTAAAAGTAATTTTCTTGTATAATCCTATTGTTAAAAATATATATAAACTTAACTATTGGATTGGTAATTAAACAGTTCCCCACTTAGGGAAAAGACCTCACGAAAACTTGTTTTTCAAAGCCCATCATTGACTTGTATATATTTAATTACCAATAAAAAGGAGGCGAAAATGTGAGCTATTATCTTCCATGTTTCATTAGAATCATTAATGATTTAATAATGGATATAATATTAAACCAATATGCTCCAATTGTGAAGATAATTAACTCCACCATCCTCACCTCCTTGGGGAAACAATGAAAGGACACCAATGCAGTCTATGGGAAAAACTGAAGTGATAATCAAATAAACATTACTTAAAAATAACAATTTCATGTTTATCAACCCCTTTAATTGAATTAATTTGAGGTCTTTACTTAAAATATAGGTTTAAATCTTATTTAAAGCTTGTTGGAGCTATTTAGTAAAATTACAGGCATTTTAAAAAAATGTTGTCATTAAAACATGATTTATAAAGGTTTTGGTAATGAATGAAAGGGATTAACAAAAATCCAGAAACAGTTGCAGAAAAAGCGGATGGTAATGTCAGATTTATCTGGTACAGTGACTGATACATTATAGCATACAATTCACTTTGGATATTCACAGATTTATATTCTAGTTAGGTGATAAAATGAATTGCGAAGAAATGATTGAAGAATTAAAGAAATTCAAAAGGATAAACCGATAAAGATAATGGAATGGTACAGTATCGCAGAAACAGATGACTCTGAAGACATTAATACTATTTGTTGCTTAAAAAAAGTTGACATTTACACATTTGAAGTTACTGGTAAGATAACAGAATTTGTAGCTATTGTCTGCGATAAATATCATGAAATAGCAAGTGAATTCCCATAATCAAATAATTAACATAAACGACAGAGGTAAGCTATTCGAAACTGGTATTTTGGAACTTACACATATATATCGGAGTTTAAAATTAGATTTGAATTCCAATCGTTGTTGTTAATGTTAATATTGACCTTAACATAACAGTTAATGGAATAATATTAATGAAGTTATTATCATACCCACAAAATACAGAACTGCTGATAAAATTGCAGTTCCTACAATATACAGCAATAAAGTACTGATTCCTGCTGAGATACCTAAGTTTCCTTTAATAAACAAATAACAAGTGTATCCGACCATTACTACAACAGTTAAAATCCAAAATAATATTATGCTATTTGGATTTATCCATCCTCCTATAAAACAACCTATAATAACTAATCCTATTCATAATATCCTAAAATTACTAAAAATCAATGTTGAACCTCCTCACTTTTACAAATTGAGATAATTCAATCATCACCTACCATTAAATCCTAGTGAAAATATTTATATACTACAATTTTCATATTAGAATTAAAAACTAAAAAACCGACTAATAGTCGAAAAATGATTGACAACAATATGAGGTTAATTATTACTATAAAAAACAACTGATGGTCTATTTTGGAGGCAATTATGAAAAAAGGTGAAAAAAGGAAAAAAGAGTTGTTAAAAATAGCTTATGATATGTTTCTCGCACAGGGATATGAGAATACCAGCGTTGACGAGATTATAGAAAGGGCACAAATAGCTAAAGGCACTTACTACTACCATTTCCAAAGTAAAGAGCAGATGCTTGAAGAAGTCATAGACATGATGATTGATAGTGAGGCCAAAATGGCAGAGCAGATTATCACAATGGATATTCCTGTACCTCAAAAAATAGTCATGATGATTACATCGATGAAGCCCACTGAAGCAGAACAACCCATAAAGAATGCTCTTTTCCAGCCGGAAAACGTGTTAATGCACCACAAAGTCAGAAAAAAATTAATTACCATTATTACTCCACTTTTATCTGAAGTTATAAAAGATGGAGTAAATGAAGGCATCTTTGAATGCGACAATATAACTGAGCGTGTTAAGATGCTCCTTATCATCAGCGATGGTACATTTAATGAAGGTTCATTTAGTGAACGAGACATTTCCGTCTTCATAGACATGACTGAAAAACTTCTCGGGGCAGAGAATGGAACAATGAGTTTCATTTATGACCTGATTGATAAAAGTAATATGGAGGCAGTCGAGTGAACAATACTGGAAACTACAAATATAAACCAGTTCAATTTTTTGCTCTGGCATATATTTTTACCTGGATATTTTGGATTCCTGCAATCTTTTTACCAGAAAGCATCAGCCCATTACTCATGCTGATAGGCCTCATGGCTCCAGCTATTGTGTCTACAGTTTTCATTATGGCATCAGGATCAGATGCACTTAAGCAAGACTTTAAGAATAAGATTATCGGATTTTACAAGGTAAAATGGCTGAATGTAGTTTGGGCCGTGATTGTATTTGCGATTATAATAGTCTGTTCTATTTTGCTGTCACTGCTTTTTGGACAGTCAATTAACCAGTTTTCATTTACTGAAAACTTTTCCTTTACTGGTGTTGGAATAGCCGGAGCATTTATCACAATTACGATTGCTTCGATAATTGAAGAGGTGGGATGGAAAGGATACTGTGAGGATTCAATTGGCAACTATATGAACTGGTTTTGGGAATCCATGATTTTTGGAGTGCTGTGGTCTTTCTGGCATTTTCCTTTAATATTTATTTCGGGAACATATCAGGCCGGACTTATGGTGAATCCTCTTTATGTGATTAACTTTTTTGTGAGCGGAATCCCTATGGGATTTGTCATTACATGGGTCTATCTTGAAAGCGACCGTTCGATATTAGCTTGCATGATTTTCCATTTCTTCGTCAATTTCATGCAGGAGAAAATAGCGTTAACTCCCGAGACAAAGTGCCTGGAGACAATAGTAATAACAGTGGTTACAATTATTATAATCATGGCTAAAAAGGATATGTTCTTTGAAACACGCCATGTCGGAAGACTACTTGAATACAGCAATAATAATCAGCAGATAATAAATTAAATTGGGTTTTGGAAACGGATGTTAACTAATTAACATCCCCTTATTTTTTCATGTTACTGTTTAGATAATTTCCTTCCATATCAACCAGAATCACATTCAAATCCAAATCAAAACGCTGCATGCATCTTTCATGAATTGCAGAAGCAATGCTGTTTGAAACTTCCACAGACAAATTGATGTCATTTAAGATATCCATCATATCATCGGTTGTTTTTGAATCAAAGAGTCTTTCAAGAGATTTCCTGTCTGCACCGCAAAGAGCCGCATGGGTAACCATAATCTCACGCCTGCCATCGGCAACGGCATGTTTTGTGTCAAATATTCCTCCTGCAACTTTTATCAGCTTACCCATATGTCCGAAGTAAGTGAATTTCTTGACACCTCTTTTTTCAGCTTCTTCAAACATGAATCCGACAAAATTGCCTGTCTGAATAATTTGTTCTTTGGCAATCCCCAAATCCTTTATAGCCAATTTTTCACCAATGTTTCCAGGAACAAAAATCAGATCTTCAATTCCTGAAGCAATGGCAACATCGATTTGGGTGACTATTGAATTTTTATAGGCATCACTTGACATTGACCTTGCAATCCCTGTTGTTCCAAGAACGGAAATTCCTCCGACAATCCCCAATTTGGGATTCATAGTTTTTCGGGCAATCTCCACACCTTCAGGAATGGAAATTGTAACTTTGGCCGTTTTACCGTCTGGAATTTTATCGCATAAATTTTTAACAATCATTTTACGGGGACCTGGATTTATAGCATATTCCCCAACTGGAATCTGAAGACCGGGCTTTGTGATTTTACCAACACCCACTCCCCCAGTAATGATTATATCGGATTTCTCACAAGTCCTGTCAAAAAGCTCTACAGTTGCAATGATGTCCAGATTGACTGTGACATCCGGATCATTGTAAGGGTTTTTGTGAGCGGTGGCCTGCGCCTTGTTTGGCGACAATAGCTTGCACTCATCAATGATGATATCTAATGTCTTTTTGGGAGTTTCGACTTTAACGCATGCAATATCCGGGCTTTCCAAGATTGCATCCAAAGCCGCAAGAGAACAGGCTGTAGCTACGGTTCCGGTTGTAACTCCAGTGTAATTATCATCAGTCATTTTAAAAAAAAGAATAAAAAGAGAGAATCTACAATTTAGATTCAAGTTCTTGAATTAGTTCGTCAGCCATAGGCGCTCCGACAAATGTGACTTCACCATCAATTACGATTGTAGGAACAGCCATGATTTGATAATCAATTGCTTTTTGTCTGTTTTCCATGCTTTCATCGATTTTGAATACTTCTACATCGATAGCATCACCTAATTTGTCTTTAGCTACTTGAGCAGCATCAATTGCTGCAGGACAATGTGGACAAGAGTTTGTTGAAAATACTTCTACTTTAATTGCCATTTTATAAACTCCTTTATTTTTATAAGTATTTTATAATTTGTTATATATAACAGTTACCACGAATACTATTCAAATGCTCTCTGGAAACTTTTAATATATATAAGAAAAATAAATTCTATTGATTAAAATGGAAAATTTACCAGATGATATTAAAACAATAATTAACAGCGCTTATCCCTACATTGAAGAGTTTAATCCCGCTCAAAAGGCAGTGATTGAATCCGGATATCTGGATGACAACTCAAACTACATCATTTGCATTCCAACAGCAAGTGGAAAAACTGTTTTGGGAGTGCTTCCTGCACTCAAAACCATATTGAATGGTGGAAAGGCAGTTTATGCAGCACCTCTCCTTTCAATACAAAATGAAAAGGTGAAGGAATTCAAGGCATTTGAAGAACACGGCATAAGAGTTGGAAAACATCCCGGCAGTGCAGACCTGTCCGTCATGGTTTTTGAATCCTTTGATGCCCTTACAAGATTTTCATGGGACAACCTGAGGGATGTTGATACCCTAATTATTGATGAATTCCACATGATCGGAGAATTCACAAGAGGTCCGACACTTGAAGCTGCAATAACAAGAGCCAAAATAATCAATCCTTCAATGAGAATTATTGCACTTTCTGCAACTTTGAGAAATATCGAAGAAATCGAAGGATGGCTTGAGGGGACATGCGTGGAACACGACTACAGACCAGTGCCTCTAAACAAGGAAGTTTTGGATGCCGAGATGTTCAACACAAAAAACAAGAATGACGTTATTGTCAAAGTAATTGAAAAGGCAATAAAAGACAAATCTCAAGCTCTTGCATTTGTATCAACCAGAAGATTTACCGAAAGCCTGGCAACTTACGTTTCCGGTAAAATCAACAAGAAAATCAATGTAAAGCAAAGAGAAGCATTCAAGGAAGTTGCTCAAAAGCTGCTTGAAGTTCCAAAAAAGAAAGGATCCCTTCCAACCTCAACATGCGTCAAGCTGGCTGAAGCAGCTGAAAAGGGAGTGGCATTCCACCATGCAGGACTGTTCAACGAGCAAAAGGAAATCATTGAAGACGAATTCAGAAAAGGAAACATTCTGATGATTACTGCAACTCCAAGTTTAATGTACGGAGTCAACCTGCCTTCAAAAACTGTAGTTATCAGAGACCATACACGCTGGACAAGCAACGGCCCTCAACCGATTCCTGTCTTTGACTACGAGCAGATGTCCGGAAGGGCAGGAAGACCGCAGTATGACGATGTAGGATATTCATATCTCATTGCCAAAACAATGGACGAAGCCCAGAATCTGCAGGAATACTATGTTGAAGGCGAAATCGAGCTGACCAACTCCAAACTGGTTGACAACAAGGATGCAATCTACAGGCAGATTATAGCACAAATCGCATCCACACTTTCAAAGGATTTAAATGACCTGACCGATTTTTTCTCAAAAACATTATACGGTTATCAGATGAACAACAATCCATCAATGTCATTCTTTGCAGAGGAAAGCCTAAAGTATGAGCTTGAAAATGCATTGAGCTTCCTGCTTCACAATGGAATAATCAGAGCCACACCTGAAGGTCTTAAGACTACCGAATTCGGAAATCTGATTGCAAGGTCCAATTACAGTGTTGAAACCGCCGTCAAAATCAAGGAATACATCTCAACCATGACTGAAATGAACACCGAAGAGTTCATCTATGCCCTAGCTGAAACTCCTGATTTGCCGCTGATTTCATTTAAGGGAAGAAAATCAAAAGACCCTGTACGGGATAAATTATCTGAAGTCGGATTGTTTGCAGTCGATATCGGAAACCCCGAAGCTACAACAGTTTCACTTATTGAATGGATTGGTGAGAGAAGCGAATATGAAATTGAAAACAAGTACAATGTGTATTCCGCTTCAACCAGAAGATCAGCCTATGAGGCATCAAGACTTGTCCGGTTTGCCAAAAACACCGCTGAAGTTTTAGGAAACTATTCCAATTTAAGGGACTTTGACATTCTGTCTGCAAGACTGTATTACGGAGTCAAGGACGACATCATACCTCTTGTTGTCGGCGTTAAAAGGCTGGGTAGAAAAAGAGCACGAAATGTTGTTGAAATCTTCGGCAACGATTTGAGAGGAGTTTCAGAAAAAGAACTTCAAAATATAGAAGGAATCGGACCTAAACTTGCCGAAAAAATTAAGTTGTTTGTAGATAATTAAAAAAAAAAGAAATAAATAAGGCGGGTTTAACCCCCACCTTCGGCAACGCTGGAATCCATTTGCATGTTTTCCAGTTTTTCTGCTTTTTCTTTGAGTGCTTCGATATCGAGCTTGTCATCACCGCCGCTATCGAATCTTTTATTTAAATCCTTATCATCGAGAACTTCGACCAGACTGGCACGGTACCATAAGTCAGTTTTGTCGATTCTAACCCAATCGACACCATCAGTGGTTTTGATATCAAGAACCTTACCTATGGTTCCTGTATCAACATATCTGACATGTGAATCAAGAGCAATTTCTTTATCTCTTGCATCAAAAGCCATAATATTACCTTTTAAGTTTATTCTTCTTCGTCTTCTTCAATTTCAATAGTAGCTTCTACTTTTTCTTCAGGTTTAGGAATTTCTTTGTTTAAAATAACGTATGCTCCAATAGTAGCAACATCATCAAAGTCTATTTCAAGTTCATCTCTGGAGAAGAGGTTTTTCTGTAAGGTTAAAGTAATTTTTTCGATTTTACCATCTTCAGGATTGAATTCAATATCGTCAACTTTTCCTACTTCATTTGCATTTTTGTCTAAAACTATAGAACCTAAAAATTCTCTAATTTTCATATTTTTCACCTACTAAATAAAGTATTATAATAATTATTATAAAGCATTAAGTATTTAAATTAAACCATATAAAATTAACCATTTGAATTTAAAAGGTGAAAAAAATGCAAAAAGCATGTCGAATAATTATCGAAGACATACTGAATGGAAAAATATCTACTCGACGTGACCTTGAAGTTGAAAAAAGACAGCTTTGCCGTGATTTAAAATTATCCAAATTCATGAGCAATGCGGATATCTTAAAATTCGCAACACCTGAAGAAAAGGAAATCGTTTCAGGGATTTTAAAGAAAAAACCTACAAGAACAATGTCAGGCGTTGCAATCGTTGCAGTAATGTGCCATCCCCATAAATGTCCTCATGGAAGATGCTTCTATTGTCCTGAAAGTGAAATAGCACCTCCAAGCTATACCGGTGAAGAGCCTGCTGCACTTAGAGGAAGAATGTATGAATTTCACCCATATATCCAATGTTTCAATCGCTTGAAGCAGCTTAAGCAAATCGGACACCCCATAGACAAGGTGGAACTGATTATCATGGGAGGAACATTCCCGTCAAGAGATCTGTGCTATCAGGAGTGGTTTGTCTCACAATGCCTGAAGGCGATGACGGATTTCGGACTGATTATTGAAAACAAACCGAATAACTTTGAATACAATCTTGATTCTGATGAAATAAGAGGCTTTGAAATGGGCGTTTTGAAAACATATCCTCCAAACGATTATGTTTTAGTAAGCGATGTTCAAAAAGCAAACGAAAATTCAAAGGTTAGATGTGTTGGAATGACATTTGAAACACGTCCTGATTACTGTAAAAAGCCCCATATCAACAGGATGCTTGACTTTGGAGTTACAAGAGTGGAGCTCGGCGTTCAAACCCTATCCGATGAAATGTATGAAAGGATAAAAAGAGGCCATACAATAGCTGACGTCATTGAAGCAAACCAGCTTCTGAGAGACTCTGCAATAAAAGTGGCAATGCATATGATGCCTGGACTTTTTGTAGATGAGGCAGAGGATTTGAAAATGTTTAAACAGCTATTCAGCGATGAGAATTTCAAACCTGACATGCTTAAGATTTACCCTTGCCTAGTTACTAAGGGAAGCGAATTATATGACCTGTGGAAAAGGGGAGAATATTCACCATACACAGATGAACAAGCCGTTGAACTGATTGCAAAGGTTAAGGAAATTCTTCCAAAATGGGTGAGAACCATGAGAATCCAAAGGGACATTCCTGCGACCCTTATAGAAGCAGGAGTTAAAAAATCCAACCTTGGAGAATTGGTCTACAACAAACTGGCCGAAAATCATGTTGACTGCCAATGCATAAGATGTCGTGAAATAGGACATAAGAAGACATCAAGACAATATGGACTGGATGAATATGACCTGTTTAGGGAAAAATACATTGCCTGTGAAGGTGAGGAAAATTTCCTATCCATTGAAGATGTCAATGAGGAAAGCATAGCAGGATTTTTAAGATTGCGTTTCCCATCCAAAAAGCATTTCAGAGATGAAATCACAGACAAGACGTCCCTTGTGCGTGAGCTGCATGTTTATGGAAACATGATAAAAATCGGAGATAAAAATCCCGAAATTGGCCAGCACACAGGATTTGGTGAAAGACTTCTAAAAGAAGCCGAAAACTTATCCATTGACAAAGGATATGAAGAAGTGGCCATCATAAGCGGAATAGGGTCCAGAAACTACTACCGAAAGTTCGGATATGAAAAAGTAGGCCCATACATGAAAAAGAAAATAATATAGAAAAAATATTTATATATGTTCGTATACATACTAACAAATAAGAGAGTGGTAATATGGTAGGTTATAATATTAAAAATTCAAGCGAATTAGCAAGTTACATCAACTACACAAACTTAAATAACATGATTACTGAAGGAGAAATGAGAGAATTTCTTGAAAAAGCAAAAGAATTGAATTTCAACTCAGTAGTTGTCTCACCGACATACGTTCCATTAGCAAAAGAAGTTTTGGATGGAACCGACATTAAAATCGGAAGCGTTGTCGGATTTCCATTAGGTTTCGAAGATAGCGAAACAAAAAAGGCTGAAGCAATTGCATTGGTTGAAAGCGGAGCCGATGAAATCGAAATGGTTCTCAACCTAAGCCACCTGAAAGATGAAAAATACTCATTAATCGAAGATGAAATCAAACAGATTAAAGAAGCTATCGGAGATAATATCCTAAAGGTCATTATTGAAACCAAAGCACTGGAAGACTATGAAAAGGCAAATGCGGCCAAGGCTGCAGAGATTGCAGGAGCCGATTACGTGAAAACATCAACAGGATTCATGACACCAAACCACATCTACGAAAATGTAAATGACATTAACATCTTCCAAAAGCATGCTCCAAAAATCAAGATTGAAATCTTTGGCGGCATTAACGACTATAAAAATGCAAACCAGATTATAACCGCAGGAGCAGACAAGCTTGGAAGCGATCAAGGTTATGAAATCGTTAAAAGATATAAGGATTTAAGAGAAAACACTCAAGTAACCCCAAAACCTATTACCTTAACCAAAAAAGATTAGATGGTTTATCCATTTAATCCAAACTCTTTTTTTAAAAAAAACACCATTTTGAATTATAGAAAAAATAATCTGATTTTAAAAAAATATCAAGAAAATAAGTAA
Source organism: uncultured Methanobrevibacter sp. (assembly GCA_900318035.1). Lineage (GTDB taxonomy): Archaea > Methanobacteriota > Methanobacteria > Methanobacteriales > Methanobacteriaceae > Methanocatella. The sequence goes on along the minus strand of ONJC01000014.1, from coordinate 56,646 downwards.
AAGAAATGCCATGTGCCGGACTTGAACCAGCGACATCTAGATCTTCAGTCTAGCGTTCTCCCATCTGAACTAACATGGCATATGGACCGAACGAGATTCGAACTCGTGATCTCCTCCACGTCAAAGAGGAATCATACCCCTAGACCACCGGTCCTATACAACATTCTAATATATGAAACAAGTAATATATAAACTTTTCTTAATTTAATAGAACAAGTGGTAAAACAATGAAATAAAATTTTAAAAATAAAAAAAATTGACCAAAGAAATGGCCAATAGATTTTATTCTAAAAAGCTTTTTTTGAAAATAACTTAATTAACGAATCTATTTGATTGCTAATTTGATATCTTCAGCTTTTACAGTTTTTCTACCAGCGTGGCGTGCGAAATTAACAGCTTTTTGTGATTTTTGCATCATCACTAATTCTTTGTGCGCCAGCATTTTTTAAGATACGACCGACTGGTGCGATTGGTAATTCACTCATTATTACACCTCCAATTAAAAGATAGTACAAAATACTATATAAAGGTATCGGTAAAAACCAATAATAATCGCCCATATTATAGCACATCAACTATTATAATATGCTTTTGAAAATCAATAAAAAATACAAATATTATATAAAATTAAAGGATAAAAATGGGTGAAAATATGAAAATAAGAAAATTAATAAATAAAAAATTTCAGTTATAGCAATTCACTTTTAAGATATGTTGCTGTTGCATCAGTAATTTTCACATTTACAAAAGAGCCTAACTCAACATTATCAACAATAACTGGAATATATGAATCAGTTTTTGCTATAAATCCACCTTTGGAACCCTTTTCAACAACCAATACGTTTTGAGTGGTTCCAACCAGCAATTTATTTTCATCTTCAGTAATTTCAGATTTTATTTGTGATAAATATTTGGATCTTTTCTTCATGACATCCGGAGGAATCTCTTTAAGTGAAGATGAAATTGCACCTTTTCTGTGCTGATATTTTGACAGGTGAATAAGGCTTGGCTTTATTTTTTCCAGAAGTTCAACTGTCATGTCAAAATCATCATCTGTTTCTGTCGGATATCCCACAATAATATCGACCGCAAGGGTAATGTCTGGAATTTCTGTTTTGAATTTTTCCACAATACCCAAATACTGTTCGATTGTGTGACCCCTTCTCATCTCGGATAAAACCTTATCACTGCCAGATTGTATAGGTAAATGAATGAAATTATATACCTTAGGATGTTTCATCGCATCGATTATTTCATCAACTTGATTTAAAATGTTTTTAGGATGCATCATTCCAACACGTATGCGGAAATCTCCCTCCAGATTGGCCACTTCTTTAATTAAATCAGACAGTTTTTCACCACTGTCCCGACCAAATGCTGCAGTATCCTGGGCAGTGAGCTGAATTTCACATGCGCCATTTTCAATAGCTTCCCTCGCTTCCTCTACAATATCGGCAATCGGATAGCTGTTTAGAGGACCACGTGCAAAACGAGTGCAGCAAAATGTACATGCACCCAAACACCCTTCACAAATCTGAATTATATGAATCAAACTTCCGTCAGACAATTTTGGAACACCCACTTTGCTTTCCTTTGAAAATCCGCATTCACGGACAACATCTCCGCAGTATGTGGCATTGACAACATCAGCTGCCTTATTCAACTGATGAGGTCCGATCCATGAACAGTCAGGCCCTATCTTGTCTAATTTCTCAGGATCGATTTCGACCATGCATCCGCTGACAATGATTTTCTTGTCCGGATATTTCTCCTGAATTTTCTGGATTTTATAGGTAACCTTGTTTTCTGTAGGAAGCTTAACATAGCAGGTATTCACTATAATGACATCCGCCTCATCAATATCATCAACAATATCGATTTCGTTTTGGCATAATACGCCTGCAATGATTTGTGAATCTGCCTTGTTAAATGTACATCCGTATGTTTCGATATAAACTTTCATTATTTCACTATTTTGTCTTTTTGATAATGTATTTGGTTAAATCATAGTCATAATTATTGAACTTGACCGGTTTTGAATAAACCCTTGTAATGACATTTGCCTTTGCAAAGCCGGAAGTTAGCTTTCTTTCCTGAGTCTTAACGACATGCACTTTGACTATGTGCTTGTCAATTTTCACTACATCCCCCGGAGCAATTTCAAAATCCCTTTCAAGGTCCAGTTTATATGAGTCGACTTCACCATGCAAATCTACAGAAAATCCTATTCTGGCCGGAATTTCAATAGAATTGGCCCAAATGGTATCAATATCTTCAATTTTTGCCTTGTTGACTCTGGTGTCACCGACTTCAATGCTTGTCACTTCAACCTGTCCCACTTCTGAAAGTAAAACATCACCCTTTTCAAGCTCATCGCTTGGTGACAGATTAATAGTTGTCTTGTGAGACTTATCCTGCTCTGAGATAATCAGCCTATAAGGTTCAGGTTTTTTAAGAGAAATCACATCCTTAAAGACATGTTGGCATTCTTCGCATCTCAACAGGTATTCTTCAATGAATTTCTTCTTTGATGATTTTTGTTTTGAGTTTAAAATTTCTATTTCATCGCTACCGCAAATCGGACATTCCATCTTAATCCCTCAAATTATAAAAATTATTTTTTATCCTTTAAATAATGGTTTACCAATCCTTCATCTTCCAAAATTTCCAACATGAATTCCTTGAAGGGTTCGAAGGTTTTTGATTCATTTGTAGTTTCATTAACCAATATCCCTTCAGACAAATCAATGCTTAAGATATCTCCATCATTTGCTTCGATGTCGGACACGATGACCGGCAGACCAATATTGATTGCATTTCTGTAAAAAATCCTTGCAAATGATTTGGCAACAATCGCATCAACACCCGCAGTTTTAATAGCTACAGGCGCCTGTTCCCTTGATGAGCCACAGCCAAAGTTTTCATCGGCAACGATAATGTCACCTTTTTCAACATTTTTTGTGAAATCCGGCCTTTCACCTTCAAGCACGTGATCCGCCAAGTCCTGAGGATTGAATGTTCTTAAATATCTTCCGGGGATGATTACGTCAGTATCTATATTTTCTCCGAAAGTCCATGTTTTTCCTTTGATAATATCCATTTATACCACTAATAAGAATAATTGAATTATAAAAAATATTGGAGTATTTGGGAGGCCCAAATACTGAAAATAAGTTTTTTGGTGATTTGAAAATTAAATTATTTTTGTTTTAAAGGTTTTGCAAATTTCTGCTCTACAGCCTGACGATATTTTGAATTCATGGTACAGAACGGTATGATTCTGCCGTCAGGTGTTGCGTAATGAATAACACATTTTCTAACCCTGTCAATATCAAAGTTGAATGGGTCCATGAAGTGCATACATGAGATGAGCATTGCATCTTTGGAAAAGGCACCCAATGCATCATAATCTCTCTTAGCAAATACATTGAGCAACACTTTGACAATGTCCAAGTCTTCAGGAGTTTTGCTAGGGTGGACCATTTTAGGAAGGTTTCCTGTTAAACCTGCTAAAACCCTCTTATGAGAACCGAATTTGCCCCTTTCAAGTTTTTCATTATATTCACTCAATTTGTTAAATAAACGTTCAACATCGATGAAATCTGTAATTGGAATCAGCTTATCCTTGCCTTCACCGTCTGTTTTTTCTCTGAACACATAAGTTGCAATTCCACAATGCTGGTGGCAGTTAAGAGTTACTTTAGGTGACTCTTCACCGTCAAGACGGGAAATGATTTCTGCAATAGGCTCAACAAATGATGGCGGATAAAATGAAGATGAAGGAACATGTCCGTCAGTGACATCTTCAACAATGTCGACGAAATCGGAAATTGTAATTCTTTGCTCTTCCACCTCATCGGAAGGAGTTCTTCCAGCAAATGAAACAGGTTGGAAGTTAACTCCATAAATGATATCATTATTGTCAAATGCGAATTTGATTATATCTCCGACCTGGTGGTCATTGATTCCCTTGATTAAGGTAGGTACCAGCACAACACCTAATCCTGCTTTTCTACAGTTTTCAATTGCATCCAATTTAAATTGGAGCAAATCCTTGCCCCTGTTGTTAATGTAAGGTTCTGGAGTTACACCATCAAATGCCAAATAAATTGTATTACATCCGGCTTCTTTTAAATCACGAGCCAATTCTTCTTTTCTGGCTAATCTTAAACCGTTTGTTGCAATTTGTACATGAGTAAATCCTTCTTCTTTTGCCATTGCAACAAGTTCTACAATGTCTTTTCTGACTGTAGGCTCTCCACCGGCATATTGGATAGCAAGACATGGATGAGGTTTTAAATTCCTTAAATTCTGAAGCATTTGCCTTATTTCATCCTGTGAAGGTTCATATTTATATCCTGCAGCGGCCGCATTGGCAAAGCAAACTGGACATCTTAAGTTACATCTGTTGGTTACATCAATTAATCCTAAAACAGTTGATGTTTCGTGTTTTGAACATAAACCGCAGTTATCCGGACAACTTGTAACATCATCAACGGAAGGGTTTTCAACAGAGGTAATTGATGGAGTAAATTTTTCAGCCCTTTTATATAATTCTTCATCTCCCCAGTAAGTGTTTACGAACTCACCATGCTCGTCACAAGTCTTTTTGATGAAGATCTTACCGTCTTCACTGAAAACTTCAGCATCAAGAGTCTTGCCACACTCTGGACATAAACTTTTTGTATCTTTAAATTTCAATCAAATCACCCTTTACTAACAATGAAAATATTATTAGTACAAACTTACATAATATTATATATTTAACTTAATGTAATATTTAAACTTAATTAATATATACTACTTTAAATATAATATTAACAAGTAAACATTGGAGCATGAAATTAAATGGATATTCAAATGATTCTAGTCACATGTGTTTTAACACTTTACTTTATACTGCCGGCATATTTCTCAAACGGTGCCGGATTGGTGTTTGGCGGAGGCATGCCAGTTGATTTTGGAAAATCAGACAAAAATGGCGTTCGCTGGATTGGTGACGGAGTAACCTGGAAAGGTCTGATTGGCGGAACCCTAATCGGAATTATTACAGGAATCATCCAGGGATGGGTTGCTCCATATATACTATCTAATTTTGGACAATTTATTACAACCCCAATAATTACAAATGTCAGTGAAGGAATACTGATTGGATTCCTGCTCGGTTTTGGTGCACTTTTAGGTGATGCACTGGGCAGTTTCTTAAAAAGAAGAATAGGAATCGGAAGGGGACAGCCTGCACCTATTTTGGATCAGCTTGACTTTTTGATAGTTGCACTGATACTGGTTTCATTCGTCGTCAAGCTGGATTGGCTATTCATCATATTAGCTATTGTGCTAACTTTAATAATCCATCTGTTGGCCAATACCATCGCTTATTTACTTGGCCTTAAAGATGTTTGGTATTAACTAAAAAAAAGTATTTTTGAGTGTGGGACACACCCATTTAAATTAAATATTTGTTCATCATCACTGCAGTTCCAACAGCCGGAGCAACTACGCACTCCTCATCGGTTAGAATATCACCCATTGACTTGACTTCCAAACCTAAAAGTTCTGCTGCAGGCCTATCCAAAATGTCCTTGCCCAAACCTGTTGTGACAATCAAATCCAGATTTTGAGCATCAACCACCTGTTTCAGACCATCTGCAATCTGTTCAATCTGTTTTTGATGGATGAATCTGGACATCTCGACTATGTCATCCATAGACAGCATTTCCAAATCTGCGCAGACAACACGGGCAATTCTTTTTGCACATTCTGTTTTTGATTTGCCTTCGCCGTCAAAGGTATCGCAGACATAGTCTTCAGGATTTATCAAATCCAAAACAGTGTAGACATCTGCAGTCTGTGCAAACAATTCCGATGCAACCCTATATTCATTTCCATTCAATTGAACCTTGTCCAGAAAGCTTGCAAGATTGGTTCTTAATGTTCCGGTATAAACCAGCTCTCCGGTAGCGGACCTGTCAAAGTCAGATTTACCTATTGCACATTCCACACCATCTTTAATAGGTATGATGTCAGTTGTTGTGCTTCCGGTGTCAATGAAAATACAATTGTCTGATATTAATGTTGCAATCTGGGCTGTTGCAATCCAATTTGCTGCAGCTGCCTTAAGGGGAGTCTTTTCAATTTCATCCCTTGAAAGCATTCCCTCCACTCCAACATAAGCTGTCGGACAGTCAAAAGTTTCTTCGCATTTTTTTACAACATCCAGAACTCCTTCCTTTTTCGTATCGTATGCATCGACAAGCTCAGCAGTCATGGAAATTCCAACCGCATCAATTTCTGATACGGGACAGATTTTTTCTATCAGTTCCACAAGAACCCCTGATAAATCATCATTATTGCTCCACATTGGAAGATATGCAAAGTCGACTTCGATGCTTTCTATCTTTTCTCCTTCAAAGTCTATTACCGCAAGGTCCGTGTTTGCACCGCCAATATCAAATCCTGCCACTTTCATCTTAGATTCCCCTGATTTCCAGATTATCTCCGGATTTTTTGAATTCGACTTCACCATCGAGAGACACGTCAATATCATCTATGGCAATTTCGCCGTCAAGCAAATCCACAATGGTTTTTCCAATGTTGAAGCCTGCAATTTGCTTTAAGCCAACATATGGGGTTGTGAATCTGGAATTTATCTCCAAAAGGCATACTGAATATATATCCTTTTCATCTGCATTTATGATTAAATCAACGCCGACAAACCCTCTCAGACCGTCGATTGACTCAACTGCCTTTTTAGCTATTTCAAAAGCTTCATCCTTGTATTTGTTTTCAAATGGTAATTTTCCACCAAGATAAATACCTTTATCATCCTTAAGCTCAACAAACTGTTCATTTAGACTGATCGGTATTGCTGTTTTTCCGTCAGATATCAGGCTGACGCTGACGTCGGTGCCTTCTATGAATTCCTGTACAATTACTCTTGAGCCCGGAACGAATATCTTATCCAAATCAAGTGTCAAATCGCCAATGTCTTCGATGATGACGATGTCTTCACAGTCAACTCCAATCAGAGGTTTTATTATGATTTTCAATTTTGTTAAAGGATCTTCAGCTTGCCATTTTTCATATAAATGTTCAATGGCCCTTTTCCAGTATCCTTTTGGATCTATCTTGAATCTGAATGTTCTTGGTTGAGGAACAACATCGTAAAGCGCTTCGTAAGATTCAGATTTATCTGATGATTTGAAGCATGCCTCAGCCGTTGAAGTGTATGTTTTGACATCATTTTCCTCAAGGATTTTTGTGATGTTGTATAGGTTGTTATTGTTTTCTGCGGATATGAAAATAGCTTTCTTAAATTGTGAGGCATTGTCTTTAAGCCAGTCAACAACATCTCCTTCGATTAGAATTGGATTTACATTTTTAAAATCCTTGACGACATTTTCATAGGATTTATTTAAAATCACATCCTTTTTCAAATCTGCCAAATCGTCTAAAAGTGCAAATATTAATGCTTCAGCTTCTGAAATTATACATTTATCCTTTTCACCTGAAGCTGTGAAATATTCAAATACCAAAATTGAATCATTCTCGTTTGTCATAAGTAATCATCATTCCTTTTAAGTTTAATTCATCTGTTGGGAACCTCATTTTTTCACCGTCAAAGACCATGTGAATAAGGCCATTTTCAGCTTCTTCGAATTCGCTGACAGTGATGTCTTTGTCAATTTTTGCCATTTTTCTTGAAAATGAGTCCATTATATCTTCCGGAGCAACAATGTTTAAGAGGCCTTCACCATAGTATTTCTCTATTGCATCAACGGTTTTTGCCGCCGCATCACCCTGACCATATGGGTTTACGGCATTCCTCATCTTGTCTGCAAATTCGGCATCATTTAATATTCTGTTTGCATTTTCAAGTATTGCATCCTTATTGGCTCCCACCAATATATTTCCTCCGGCAGTTACTGTCTCAGGCCTTTCGGTATTGTACCTTAAGGTCAATGCAGGAACATCAAGGGTTATCGCCTCTTCCTGAAGACCCCCGGAGTCTGTTAGTATCAAAGTTGATTTTGAGGTTAAAAGCAGGAAATCAAGATAACCTATAGGTTTTACAATATGAACATGGTCCAGATTGTTTAAATCATCAAACAGACCAAAGTTTTCAAGTGTGTGTTTGGTTCTTGGATGAATCGGGAAAATAATGTTCATGTCGCTTAATTCCTTTAAGGCAGCTATAATATTTGTCACCCGTTCCTTAATATCCACATTTTCTGCCCTGTGCATTGTTAAAGTCAATATGTTATCCATACTGTCAATATCCAAGTTTTTAAGGGATTCCTCTTCAAAGCCTCTTTTTTTAGCTATTTCCAAGTGTCTGAAACAGGCATCTACAACAGTGTTTCCGGTTATGAACAGATTCTTTCTTGAAAAGCCTTCCGCCAAAAGATTGACTGCAGATTCCTCTGTTGGAATGAAATACATCACTGAGCAGATATCCGCAACCCTTCTGTTTATTTCCTCAGGCATTGTTACGTCAAATGAGCGAAGTCCGGCTTCAACATGACCTACTGCAATATGAAGTTTAGCACATACCAGTGCCCCGGCAAGAACCGCATTGGTATCTCCCTGAACCAGGACAATATCCGGCTTTTCATCCATCAATATTTCTTCAATGCCTTTCATCATGAGACCTGTTTGTCTGCCATGGGTGCCTGATCCCACATGAATATTGTAATCGGGAGCTGGAATTTCCAAATCCCTGAAGAAGTTATCTGACATTTCCTTATCATAATGCTGACCGGTATGTAAAACTATATGATTGATGCCCCTCCTATTAATCTCAGCTATAATAGGAGCCATCTTAATAATCTCCGGCCTTGTGCCTAAAATAGTTGCTATTTTCATAAATACTCCTCATTAATATATTAAATTAAATAGTTTAAATAATTTTAATGAAAAAAAGATAAAAATTAGTGAGTAATGAAATAACCTATACAAAATGAACCTATTACAAAACCAAACGCTGTGCAAACAACTAAAATCGCTACATTAAGAAGATAAGCCTCAACAATAGCCGGCCATGAAAAATCCTCACCATGTTTCTTCTTTGAATTGATTGAATCGATTAACGGCGGCAGCGTCATGATGGCTGCAATGATAATGATAAACGGAATAGCATCAAACCACAGATTTGAACTGCTATTATTAAACGCCAAATAAAATCCCAAAATAAAACCTATAATGATTGTTATGATGGAAACCTTATCAAAAATATAATACACCCTTGTCATTACAACACCTTAAATAGTTATTTGTACTTTAACCATATTTAATGTTAATGCAAATCCGCCAAACTTTTTATCATTGATTCGCGAATGGCATATCTTTTTTGAAGATTGTTCAAAGATGCCACCAAATCACGTCTGAATCTCTCGCAGGCATAATCGTCATAGGTGAATTTAATGCCGTCATACTGTATGTCCATCAGAATCAAATAATCCGGTTCGGTGACTTTGATATATGCTCTCGGTTCATCTTCACCGGGATTCAACAATCTTTCAACCTCATCCAGACTCATTTTATCAGTGGCAACATCAATGAAAACCCTCATCATCTTTCTAACCATATTCCATAAAAATGACTCCCCATAAATATCCACGAATATTGGTGAGAGAGTGCCATGAAGATTAGGAAATTCCCTTTTGTGATAGTCATCCAAATCCACTTCATTGATTTTGATATCATCAATTGTTCTGGTGGTTGTTTTCTGATAGCGCTTTGTAAAATTGGTGAAGTTATGTGTTCCCTTAAACACTTCAGCACATTCCCTGAGTTTGTCAATATCCAAATCATCGAATAGCATGTATCGGTACTGTCTCATTTGGGCATATCTGGGTTTGAATGCATATCTTACAGGAGCACTTGCAAGAATCTGAATATCATCAGGAAGGGAATTGTTGATTTCATTTACCCTCACCTCTTTTTCAGACTGAAAACTGATTACATTTCCCAAGCTGTGAACTCCCGCATCGGTTCTGCCGGCAATTCTGAATCTGGACTTTTTCAAATCGTCAATGTAGTCCAGTTTGCGCAAATGATAAATCAGCTCCTCTTCGACTGTCCTCAAATTAGGCTGTCTTTGAAAGCCATGAAAATTAGTTCCGATATATCCGATTTTAAGTGCTGTTCGTTTCATCAGTTATAATATTTAACTCTATATAAAATAAGTTTTTAGGAAATATCAAAGATATTTTACCATATGGGTTGTTTCATCATAGTCATCTTCCTCAACAGTTATTTCAAAACCGGCAGACTTCCAAAACGGTAGGCCTGCTTCAAGATATCTGTGAGTATGCAGATATATCCTACTATAGCCTTCTTCTCTGGCAAAATCCTCCAGAAGTTCAACAAGGACTCCTGCAATGCCATTTCTTCTGTAATCACTATCCACCATCAATCTCCATATGCTTGCAGTATCTTCCAGAGTATAAATTCCCCTAAAAAATTCAAAATCCTTATCGTAAGGTCTGATAGCTGCGGTTGCAACGATTTTTTCACCATCAACAGCTACAAAGAAATTGCTTTTAGCAGGTACAATGTAATAATCCTCCAAATCAAAGATATCATAGTGAAATTTAGGAGTAGGCCCTATATGATATTCCTTATCTATCTGATTGAACAAAAAATCTTTAGCAGCATTTATTTCAGATTCATCTTTCTTGATTTCTCTAATCTCAATATTCATGATACCACTAAAATTTAAAAAAAATAAAATAAAAAGAGAAATATTTAAATTTCTCTTATTCCTGAGCGGTTTCAGGATTGAGCAATTTTTCAACATTTTCCCCAATCAGGTCGAATAACAAAACTACGAGCAGTAAAGATACACCAGGGTAAAATGCTAGCCACCAATATCCTGAAGATAGATAATGCATGGATTCTGACAATATCACACCAATCGCAGGCTCATGAGGAGGCAATCCAAATCCTAAAAATGTAATTGCCGCTTCGTGCATAATTGCGTGAGGAAACATTAAAATTACCCCAACAATAATCTGAGATACGACCAAAGGCAATATATGCTTTATTGCAATCCATACCTTTGATTTTCCAAGATTTTCAGCCAAATGAATATATTCCTTGGTTCTGATTTCCTTTACCTCTGATCTTAAGACTCTTGCAAGCGGTGTCCAGTGAGTCAAACCTACACCCATGATAACACCATACACTCCACCACCGAACATGATGGAAACAAGAATTATAAGAAGAATATGAGGAATTGAACCGAATAAATCAATTATTCCTGCAACAAATTCATCAGCAACCCTGTTGAAACTTGAAAATAATCCTAAAATTACAGAAATGCAGGTACTTACTGCAGATGCAATAAAACCTACCATAATACTTAATCCAAGTCCTGCAATAGTTCGCTGAAACATGTCACGTCCCATCCAGTCAGTACCGAAAAGATGTTCAAGAGAAGGCATCTGATTAGCACTTGCAAAGTTTGACGGAATATCCCTTATGAAATATCCGGAAACAAATATTGACACAATAACTAATATTGATATAGCTATGATAACGAGAGTTTTTGTTCTGAGATTTGCAGAATATAAAAACCATTGCCTTTTGTCATCTGCTTTTCGTTTTCTAATCATTGAACTCACTCTCCTTGATTCTTGGGTCAATGAAGTAATAAGAAATGTCCGCAAGCAGGTTACCTACAAATACGAATATTGCACTGAAAATAACAATTCCCAAAAACAGGGGCACATCATTTTGAAGACCTGCAGCTACTGCCGTTTGACCGATACCCGGATAGGAAAATACCTGTTCCACAAGTACTGCGCCACCAAACAGTTCACTGAATGATAGGAATTGTAATGTGATTGCAGGAAGCAGTATGTTTCTAATCCCGTGATTTTTAACTAAATCCCAACCTTTTTCACCTCGGGATTTTGCAAATAAAACATAATCAGAAGATAAAACCTGAACTAACTCGTTACGTGTGTACATTGCAATCGGTGCCAGCCCAACTAAACTCAATGTTAATGTAGGAAGAACAAGCCTTGTTGCCCACTCCATAAATGTTGCATCTGTACTTCTAACACCAATAGGAACTCCGAATCCTATTGGGAACCATCCTAAATAAACTGAAAATACCATTAAAATAAGCATTCCAACCCAAAAGGACGGAGCAGATTGAATTGCATAACAATAAACTTTAACCGCTTTATCAATCCATGATCCTTTATTTTTACCGGCCAACACGCCTAAAATAAAACCTAAAATACCACTTAATAGCCATGAAATTGCCATTAACACAACAGAAGCAGTGAATTTTTCAAAGATAACATCAATAACAGGAGCACGATATATTAAGGAAGTTCCTAAATTGCCCTGAATCAAATCCAATAGCCAGTGATAGATTTTTGTCGGCAGAGGAACATTAGTGCCGAAATACTGCTGTAAAATTTGTCTTTGTGCTTCTGATACTGCAGCACCTTTTAGATAAGCACTAACCGGATCAATAGGGGATAAATCTAATAAAATAAAACTAAATATTGCAACAGCAATCATCAATATAATAAAACGTACTAATTTAAAACCAAAATATTTAGCTATTTTTTGTTTATTCAATGAAGTAAACCCCCTTTAAAAATTTTTAAAAAAAAAATAAAAAAGGAAAGAATATTTATGCTGTGGAATTGGTTCTTGTCCAATCACAGATGTTAATTAAAATATCATTTCCTAAACCGTCAGGTTGTTCGCCGATGTCAATTCCGTTTTTGATGAAATAGTTGTAGTCATAGTTTACAAGCCATGCAAATGGAGCATCTCCAGCAGGACCCCATCCTCCTTCACCACTAAGAGCAGATTGAGCCCATAATGTATTGGAAGCATTTAAGTCTGTTGAATGCATTGCATCTTCCATCAATTTATCGGAAGCTGAATTGTTATATAAACCAGGATTCATATAGAATTCATCAGGAGCTTTACTGTGGTATTGCTGATAGATGGATTTATATGGGTCAGGAGAGGTTTGCTGCATTAATGCAGCTGAGCTGTACATGTTAGCATAAATTGTATCCCAGTCTGCACCTTTGAGGTTTACTTCAATTCCAATTTCTTTTGCTTGTTCAGCAAATACAGTGGATAAAGATTGTCTGTCAAGATAATCCGGTGGGTAGTATAAATCAAATGATGCTTTTGTACCGTTCTTCTCTACGATTCCATCACCATTAGTATCTTTCCAACCGCCTTCGCTCAAGATTTGTTTTGCTTTGGTTACATTAGCGTCTTGTACTTTTGATGCATTGTTAGCGTAGTCCCTTGTATCAACACTTGTGTATTCCGGAGTGGCGTGGCCTGAAAATATTTCATCACACATTTTTTGACGGTCAACACCGACATTTAACGCCTCTCTTATTGCCTTATCAGCAGTTACGTTGTTACCAATTTTCCAACCGCTTTGATTGGTTACATTACCTGTATCTTCAAGGTAAGGGAAAGATACACCTTGTGCCCTACCTGCAGATTTTTCAACAAACTGATATCCGTCAACAGATTGGTTTAATGCAGAAGTTGCAACAGGCACTACATCCACTTGACCTGATTTGGCGAGTTCCAACCAGGTAGATTCTTCAGGGAATAATAAGGTAATTTGAGTGAAGTATGGTTTCTCACCATAGTAATTATCATTTACTTTGAAAATTGCCTGTTGACCTTTATCCCAGTGGTCCAATACGTAAGGTCCGGTACCTATAGGGTTTTGGCCGTAAGTGTTGTTGTCATATTCTTCAGGTACAATACCAACATATCTTAAATCATAAATAAATGTTGATCTTGGTTCGACCAAATTAAATTCAACACAAGTATCATTTTTAGCAGTCACATTAGCAAGATTTGTTAAATCCAAGTCAGTTTCGGTTTTTTTAGCAGTGTTGAATGTGGTTTCAACATCTTTAGCGTTGAATGTTGAATTGTCTGAGAATTTAACATCGTTTCTTAAGTTTACAGTCCATGTTTTACCATCGCTACTGATTGAATAACCGGTAGCTAAATCTGGAACTATTGTTCCGTTTTTATCTGTTTTAAATAAACAACTTTGTACCAACGGATTATAGTTTTGGTGTCCGCATCCCCAACCGGTAAGTGGGTTGAAACCTGATTCAGGTTCTTTGATGTTACTGTGAGCTGCTACGGTTAAATGGGTCGGGTCACTATCCTTTGAACCTCCCATAAATGCAAAAGCAGCGACAACAATAACTATTATTGCTACGACAGCACCTATAATCATCATTGTTTTCTTTTCCATAACTTTTCACCATTTCTATAATTATCAATCATATTAAAATAAAAGTAATACTTTTTAGCAATGAATTAACTAATAAGTAATACTTTTTAAAATTATTTTAATATCAATATTATTTTTAGAACATGCGTATAAAAATGTATTTATTACTTTTAAATTTTATTTGAATTTGTGCCTATTTTAAAAAAAATTAAATTAAAAAATAAACAGGAGAAAAAAATATTATACAAAAATTCAGTATTAATTAAAATTTTAAATCCGCATTTTAGACAAAAAGGAAATAGAAATATAATTAAAAGTAATACTTACCTTAAATTTAAATAATATCCCATTCAAATATTCTGCCATGGCTCTATCTCTTAAACTTAAAAAATATCTATTAAAAAACGGTGCCACTGAAGTGGGCTATGCCGACATCACCAATTTCACACCACAACCCGAATTAAAAAAGGGAGTTGTGTTCTATATAACCTATCCCAAAGAGATTATACGAAACATGGAAAATGCACCAACCCAAGAATATGTTAATGAATTGGTCAGTTTAAATACTCGATTAGATGCTCTTGGAATGAAATGTGAAGAATTTTTAATAGATAATGGATATAATGCTTATGCACAGACAAAAAAGAGATTGGGAACTGATTTTGGAGAATTCAATTCATTTGAACTACCTCACAAGACAATAGCTACACGTGCAGGCCTAGGATGGATTGGCAAATCAGCATTATTTACAACAAAAGATTACGGATCAGCACTTAGATTATCATCAGTTCTGACAGATGCTCCCCTTGAAGTCGGAAAGCCAATACTCAAATCAAGATGCGGAAAATGTATGGAATGCAGAGATGCATGCCTTGGAGGAGCAATAAGCGGAAGGGAATGGAACTATACCTTAAAAAGAAATGACTTTTACGATGATAAAAAATGTGAAAAATATGCATTAATGGTATCTGAAGAAAATTTGGGAAAACCGGATACGGTATGTGGAAAGTGCATCTTTGCCTGTCCCCATACCCAAAAATATATTAAAAAATTATAATTTTACCGCATATGAATAATCATTGGCCAATGGATTAATGTCCAAACCAACTATTTTTTTATCCATATGAACTGTTTCAAGCTCATCATTAGAATCCAAGGCCACAACAAAGCCCATTTTTGTCCAATACTCCAATGCACCCGGCAATGTTTTATGAGTATGCAAATAGATATTGTCATAACCCACTTCATTTGCAAAATTTTCTGCTATGCTGAACATTTTTGAAGCCAAACCACAGCGTCGGCATCTCCTATCAACAAACAACCTCCATATGCTTGAAGTAGCATCATTCGAATACAAATGCCTAAATTCTGGAAAGTCCTTATCATAAGCTCTTATACCAATTGTTGCTATGATTTCACCAGTTTCAGTATATGCAACAAAAAAATTATTCCTTTTTGGATAAACATAATATTCATCAATTTTTACAATGTCCTGATGCCATTCCGGAACATAATCATATCCAAATTCCAGCTTTATCATGGAAAATAAAAACTTTTGAACATTACTGATTTCATAAGAATCATCAGTTAACTTTGAAATAGAGACTTTCATAAAAAACACCATCATAGAAAGTATTACAATTATCAATTTATTTATGCAATTAGTAATACTTTTTTAATTATTTTGAATAACTTTAATATTAATAAAGTACAAATTAATATTTAAAAGTTATCATTTGAAAGTCCAAAAGGTGATTTAATGGAAAAATTGTTAGATGTAGAAAATGTTTCAATTTCATTTATACAGTATACAAAGGGATTAAATCAAAGAGATTTAAAAGTCATCACTGATTTGAGTTTAGATATATCTGAAGGTGAAATTTTAGCAGTATTAGGTTCAAGTGGTTCCGGAAAGAGTTTGCTTGCCCATGCAATTTTTGGAATACTTCCTGAAAATGCAAGACAAAATGGAAAAATTAAATACAAAGGAAAAGAACTATCCCAAGAAGATAAAGAGGAACTTAGAGGAAAAGAAATTGCTTTAATTCCACAATCCGTGAACTTCCTAGATCCTTTAATGAAAATCTCAGACCAAGCCATAGGAAATACCGAAAACGATGCAGAAAAAAAAGAAAAGAAAATAAAACAAAGGGAAATCTTTGAACATTATAATCTTGGCCCCGAAGTGGATGAAATGTATCCATTTCAATTATCCGGAGGAATGGCCAGAAGAGTACTTGTTTCAACCGCACTATTATCCAATCCAAAACTAGTTGTTGCAGACGAACCGACACCAGGACTTGACGAAAAAACAGTAATAGAAACATTAAATCATTTTAAACATATGAAAGAAGATGGAGTAGGTGTGCTTCTCATCACACACGACATTCATGCAGCACTGGAAATCGCCGACAGGATTGGAATTTTCTATTCAGGATTTGTAATCGAAATTGCAGAAAACAAAGACTTTTCAGGAGATGGGGAAAACCTGCTTCACCCCTACACAAAAGCATTGTACAAAGCACTTCCTGCCAATGGTTTTGAATTAATCAAAGGCCATCAGCCATTGCATGGGGAAATATCACAGGGCTGCCCATATTATGACAGATGCGAAATGAGATTTGACAGATGCAAGGACGAAAGACCTGAACTAATTGACCTTGGAAAGAAAAAAGTAAGATGCTTTAAATATGAAGAAGGTGTAGAAAATGAAACTTAAAGCAGAAAACATTTCATTCAAATATCCTTCCGCTAAAAAATATTTGCTGAAAGACATAAATCTCGAACTTGACAGTGATAAAGTTATTGGTTTGATTGGAGATAGTGGAAGCGGGAAATCAACATTGTGTAAAATATTATCCGGATATATTCCAAAATACGAAGGAAACGTGACCTTAGATAGAAAACCTCTCCCTAAAAAAGGATTCAAACCGGTGCAATTAATTTATCAACACCCTGAAAAGGTAATGAATCCAAAATGGAAAATGAAACAGGTTTTAGAAGAGTCATGGGACGTGCCTGATGAAATTTTAGAGGAATTCGGTATTCAAAAATCTTGGCTTACAAGATTTCCCCAGGAGTTATCCGGCGGGGAACTTCAAAGGTTTTCCGTTGTAAGATCCCTAAATCCAGACACCAAATTTTTAATTGCAGATGAGATGACAACAATGCTTGATGCGATTACCCAGGTGCAAATCATTGAATCCGTGTTGAAAATAGTAAAGGAAAGAAAAATGGGATTCATTCTCGTAAGTCACGATATGCCTTTGGTTGAGAAAATCTGTGATGAAAAGATATATCTAAAAGAGATTAATAACATTTGAATATAGATTGAATATTATTAAAGTCAGGTGAAAAAATGAGCTGTTATAAATATTGGGGAAAACTTGAAGAAATCGCAAATAAATTATCTGCCTATGGGGATTTGGACAAATACGGAAATTCAAAGCTAGATGACATCAATATAAATGAAATCATCGAAATATTGGATGATGTAGAAATCATTGCACACGATAAGACTATTGATTTTGATTCTGCAAAACATATTTTAGATGATGAAAAAATGAATAAGGCCTTGAAATTAATCCGGAAATTTTATGTTTATATCGGTGCAAGACTTGAAACCGAAAATGCCCTGAAAATTTTAGAATCAGACAATCCAACAGAAACTCTAGATTCATTCCATTTTTATGACAGATATATTGGCCTTGTTGAAAATGAAAGTAAATTAGCTAAATTCAATGAAGAAAAAACCTTTGTATTTTTGGGTTCAGGACCCCTACCATTAACTTTGATAATGTTTAACAAGGTATTCGGCTGTAAATGTATAGGCATTGAACAGCAGGAAAATGTTGCGGAACTTTCAGTTAAAGTTTTAAAAAGACTGGGTCTTGAAAATGATATCCAAATTGTTGTGGGCGATGAAACAGCAATCAAAGATTTAGAATATGACATATTGATGGTTGCCGCATTGGCAGAGCCTAAAGATAGAGTGTTTGCAAACATCTGGGAATATGTCAATGAAAATACTCCTGTAATCTACAGAACATACACCGGAATGAGGGCAATTTTATATTCGCCAGTCCTTGATAAGGATACCAGAGGCTTCCATAAAGAAGTTATGATGCTTCCATCCGGTAAAACCAACAACACTTCCGTTCTAATCAGAAAAATAGATTGAACTTACTGAACACCATCACCTTATACATCAAAAACCTTCACTTATTCTAAAAATAAAATCATAGCTATTAAAATCAAATAACCATTCACAAAACTGGAAACCTAATCAGGATTCCTAAAAATAATTAAAGTCATCTTTCATTAAAGACATGGTTCAATTGTTACTGTTCATCAGTCTTTTAATTTGCAAGTCTGCCCAGACCATGGTAATGTTGTTTGAGACAACTTCGCCCAAAACAATACCCATCCAGGCTCCCCATACGCCATATCCAAGAACAACACCCAATAAAACTGCAAAAAATATTGTAAAACCGGTTTCCCGCATAATTGTCTGAAACATTGCAGTTATTCCTTTTCCGATTCCTTGGAACACATAAGTTGATGCAACTCCAACTGCCATTGTAGGATAGTAGATTACAATCCATGAAAGAAAGCTGGTGAGCTCTGAAGCAATTCTGACGCTGCTGCCGCTTGATGCAAATACTGATGCAATGTCTCCCGCAAAGACATTAGTGAGAACTGCAACGATACATGCAATGACAATTGATACCTTCATCGCATATCGGTGAGCTATTTGAATATTACCATATTTATGAGCACCGTAATTTGCTGCAATGACACTGATCAATGCCGTTCCAATAGCTAGAAGAGGTGTTGTTCCGATTGTCACTATTCTCCATCCTGTCGAATAAACCGCCACAGAATCCGTTGAGCCGACATATGCCAGGAGCGCTGAGAAAACCGCTGCAAAAAATGCATTGTTTAAAAGTTGAATGCTAGCTGGAATTCCCACTTTAACAATATCTTTAGAAATATCCCTTTTAAATTTGAAATTGACAATATTTGGCTTCAAATAGGTGTCTTTTTTGATATAAAACCAGTATAACAATATTAAAATAACAAATATTGAGGATATTATAGTTGCAATAGCTGCCCCTTTAACTCCTAAGTTTAAAGTGTAAATGAAAATCGGGTCCAAAATCATGTTTAAAACAGCGGATGCAATCATTGCATACATTGGACGGGTCGTATCGCCTTCCCCCCTAAATATGCCATATAAAGCATTTGAAAAGATTATGAAAATCGAACCCAGAATGATTATTACACCATAATCTGTTGCATAGCCGATGGTCTGACCTGCACCCATTGCTTTTAAAATCGGATTTAATGAAAGCAAAAGCAGCACAGTCATAATTAATGAAACGACAATGTCAATTAAAATAGAATGGACAGAAGCATTATCTGCCTTTGGTTTGTTGTCCTCACCGAGATATTTTGACAAAGCAAAAGCGGCACCAGAACCCAAACCATTTCCAAAACCGACCAGAATCATGAAAATCGGTGTGAAAAATCCAACACCTGCAAGGGCATCGGCACCAAGACCTGACACCCAAAAAGCATCTATCAGATTATAAAAACTGGTTATAAGCAATGATACTATTAGAGGCATAGACATTCTTAATAATGCTTTTTTAGGATTTTGAAGCATTAAATCTACACCATTAACCGAATCATCACTCAACATAAATAATTATTAAAATTTTTTCAAATATAAAATTAATTATTTGACAAAAAAAGAAAAAATAAAATTAGAATAGTGGATCTTTCACCATTCCAATTCTAAAGGAGTTTAAGATAACCAGAAGGGTTAATCCAAGGTCTCCAACACCAACAGACATCATCAAGGTTATGATGCCCAATATTGCAAGTATTGCGCATAAAAATTTAATAGCAATTGCAAAAGTAATGTTCTGTTTGATAATGCCCATTGTTTTATGGCTTAAAGAGAACAGATACGGAAGTTTTGATATGTCATCCTGCATCAATGCCACATCTGCTGTTTCAATAGCTACATCAGAACCTGCTGCACCCATTGCAATACCAATATTTGCACGTGCCAGTGCCGGCGCATCATTAATGCCGTCACCGACCATTGCAACATCACCGAATTTGTTTCTGATTGTATCCAGGATATTCAACTTATCTTCAGGAAGCAGATTTGAGAAAACATGCTGAATGCCTATTTCTGAAGCAACCTTATTGGCAGCCATTTTATTATCTCCAGTGAGCATTACGGTTTCAACACCTCTCTGTTTTAAATCACTGATAACTTCTGAAGCATTGTCCCTGATTTTATCGGATACTGTAATAAAACCAATAACCCTTTCAGCATTACCTATGAATATAATGGTATTTCCTTTAGAGGTATATCTATTAATCTCATCCCTTGAAATATCAAAGGAGCTTCCTTCAATCAATGATTCATTTGCAGCATAGAACTGCTCACCGTTAATATTAGCAACGATACCCTTTCCAGGGACATTTTTAAACTCATCAACAGTATCAAAAGCTATATCATTTTCATTAGCATACTCCACGATTGCCTGAGCGATAGGGTGGGAAGACCCGGATTCCATGGCGGAAGCTATTCTGACAATGTCTTCCTCGGAATAACTTTCATCCAAAACATTAACCTCATCCAATACCAGTTTTCCTTCTGTTAAAGTACCTGTCTTATCAAATATTACCGCTTTAACGTTACGCATTTCCTCAACATATGAACTTCCCTTGATAATGACACCATTTCTGGTGGCTGAAGTGATTGCGGAAACCATTCCAACAGGTGTTGAAATTAAAAATGCGCATGGACATGAAATTACCAGCAGTGAAAGGGCCTTAAAAACCCAGTCGATAAGGTTATGACCAAACAACAATGGAGGAATAAATGCAACGCAAAGTGCACAAACCATCATTACCGGAGTGTAGTATTTAGCTACCCTCTCAACCAGAGTTTCGGTTTCAGATCTGTTGAGCTGTGAGCGTTTTACCAAAGTAACGATTTTTGAAATGACTGAATCTTTGGCCACTGTTGTGACTCTAATTTCCATATATCCATCTTCATTAACTGTTCCGGAAAATACATTATCTCCGACCTGTTTTAAGACAGGTACGCTTTCACCAGTAATAGAAGCCTGATTGACTGAAGATGAACCTGAAATAACTTCACCATCCAAAGGAACTTTATCCCCAGGTTTTACAATAACAATATCGCCGATATTTACATCGTCAACATTTCTAACTTCTTCCTTATCACCGACTTTGACTCTTGCAGTATCCGGAGCGATTTCAATCAAAGCTTTAATTGAACGTCCAGCCCTGAGTTCGGCATAGTCTTCTAAAAATTCTGCAATATAATACAGGAAAGTGACAGCAGCGCCCTCTTCAGGATGTCCAATGATAAATGATGCAATACACGCAATAGATAATAACATTGCAGGACCAACAGTGTGTCTTTTGACTAATGATTTATAAGCTGAAATGGCTATTTCATAACCTGCAATAACTGCCCCAACCATATAAGTTATGGTTACAACTGTCGGACTGAATGACAACCATTCAAAAACATGTCCTAAAACAAATAATATGCCGCTGGCAACGATTATCTGAATTGGTCTATTGGATAACAATGGTTTTCCTTCAGCCAATAATTCTCCATCATCATCGTCATCATCTGCACAATCAGGACACCCGCAAAGACTAATATCCCCATCATGGTCATGGTCATGACAACCACAATCATCATCAGTACAAACATCCCCCTCATGCTCATGATGATGATGCTCATGATCGTGGTCATGACAACCACAATCATCATCAGTACAAACATCCTCTTCATGCTCATGGTCATGATGATGCTCATGCGCATGGTCGTGGTCATGGTCATCATCGTCTGCACAATCAGGACAACCACAAAGCTTTAACTCAACATCTTCATCGTAATCTATTTTTTCGCTATGATCATGTACACTGAAATCAGTTTTCGCCTGATAATCTCTTAATAACTGCTTATCATAATGGTCAGGATTTTCACAGTGAATTTCATCACAATTTGGGTCTAAACAGATGTAATTGTAATGTTCGGGATTGCGGCAATTTTCATCAGAACAATCCGAATCATAACACCTATTTTCTACCATAGTATCACCAATTAAAAATTATTCTAATATATGTTCCAAACCTACTTTGTAAATCATTTCTATGTGAAGATCTGTAAGGGAATATCTTGCCATTTTTCCTTCTTTTTTGTATTTGACAATATTGTTTGCACGCAATATTCTTAACTGATTTGAAACAGTAGTCTGGTTCAAATCAAGCGCTTCGCAGATATCACAAACACACAAATCTTCGATTGAAAGCAGGGAAATAATTTTTAATCTTGTCGGGTTACCAAATATTTTGAAGAATTCGGATAGCTCAGAAAATTCGGATTCATCAGGTATGCGTTTCTTTACACGACTGACAACATCCTCATGAGAGTCGAATATTTCACACATATCATCATTTTTGTTTTCAAGATTATTATTTTCCATATTCATCACATATATTATATATTTACATATTATGATATGTTAATCTATTTAAATGTTGTCATATCATGATATTATGATATGTTAATGTAAAAAAAATAATAAGAGATTATTTCATAACAACCCCTATTAAAGTTCCATCAATGACACAATCGAAATCAACCTTATCCAGCCAGCCTGCCTTGGCAAACATGTCCATGAAGCACACCCCAATTATCCGACCGTCTTCTTTAAGAATATCATTAACCAGAGCATTCAGCTCTTCAGTATCCACATCATATTTCGGCATTGACAAACCGCCAAGCAATACCACGACATCAGAACCGTGAGGGTCAGAAACTTCATCCTTCAAAACCATGGCATATGATTTGGACTCAAACTCATGACACTCTTCGACATTCAGCAGAGGAAAGAAATGATTTTCCTTATCCCTTACAGAATAAGCCAAAAACTCTGCAAATGGAGTGCAAACTCCAGGAGACCCAATATAAGTAATTTTTTGAGCATCCCCTACTTCCTTTTTAAATGTTACTAACTGACCGTTCAAACCTTTCCATTCATAAGCGTCTTCCATCTAATCACCACTTAAGTATTAAAAAATATCTAGAAATTCAACTCATTTCATTAGATGCAATTATGTAAATTCATTATATTTAAAATTTGATTAAATTATGCAAATTTAAAGAAACTTTATATAATTTAATTATTAAATATAATTATATAACTATAATTTTATTAATTAAAATAAATGTATAGGAATTGAAAAATGACTAGATCAAAGAAACTAATTATAGCTATTCTTCTTGTTATTCTTATTGGAATATGGACTCTTATTGCAGGAGCATTATTCATGACTCCGGATTTGACCTCCGAAAGTAAGGATATTCTTGTATTAGCTTCAGACAAATACGAACAGTCAAATGGTGGAGTAGATATGGCATTTATGATTCATTTAGAAAATGGGTCATTGGTAAACTACACTCCAGTATACCCTGGTGGAATGTCACACCCTACACAATCGGCACCAGGAGGGCTTGGCGGACGTATGATGATGCACGACTGTCTTTGGGACGGTGTTGACGTTGGTATGCGCTATGCTCAGGAAATCGTCGAAGCAAATACCGGAATGCATTCCGATGCAGTAGTTCTTCTTTATGATGAAAGTATAGACAGCATTCTTGATAGTGTTAGACCTATATACATAAATGGAGAAGTAAGCAACCTCAGTGCAGTAGACATGGTTCGTCAAAACGATGCATACCAAGGATATCCAGGTAACGAAAATGTTCAAGGAAACATGTCCAGAGGAGATGCAGTAATGGAGCTTGCAAAAGTAATTGCAAACCTTACAAAAGACCCAGATAAGAAGAACAAAATGGTGCAAACTGCATTAAATGAATATTCCAAAGGAAATATCGTAATGCAACCTCAAGGTTCCTTTACAAAATTACTTGCTACTAAAGGAATTGATAAAATTTCATAACTTGTCTTTAAAGAATTTATTTCTTTAAAGAACTTTTTTTATTTATTAATTTAAAATGAATAATAGCTTATTTTAAGACAATTCTAATTTTGCAAAATAACTTATTCATATTACAAAACTCATTTCAAAAACTTTGCCTTTTAGCTCTTTATGCGGTTTATCCAATGTAGATGCAAAAGTATCCGTATTTGAGATATAAAGATGCGCTAGCGCAATGCCAATATCTATCTTATTCCAATTAATCATTCGATTATTCAGATTTAACCTGCGCCTATTCCTGTAGACATCGTAACTGCCATCATCATTATGTTTAAAATACCATGTCTGTGAGTTTGCGGCAGATGGAGCAAACTGGGCAGGAATCAGCCTTTCATCTGTTTTATCAGAAATTTCACTCAAATCTTTCCTTTTGAACTGATCTTTACTTCGGTAGAGTTCTCCGGAAGGATTGCCAAATGCCAGAAGTATAACAAATTCATGTTCCGGATTTGGATTTTCGTAATTTTTAGGGCTTCCAGCACCAATCCAACAGGTTCCAATTCCCTTACTTTGTAAAAACAAATCAACCTGCTGAAATATGAATCCTATATTTTGAAAATAGTTCTGCACAGGTTCGGAAAATATCACCAGATAGTGAGGAGCCTTCCATCTCATTAATGTCTTTACATTTTCAGGACCGACAATTTCATAACTCCAGTTGATATCAGGATTTAAAACCGGAATATCGCCTATGAATTCCCTTATTTCATCCAATGTTTCCTGTGCTAATGGATTGTCGTCATACTTTCTTACTGATCGTCTTTTGTATATTATCTCTTCAAGATTCATATTATCAACATTTATTATGAGTTATTTCGTGTTAAAATTATTTAATTGTTTGTATCAATTCTCAGCTTAATTATCAGATAGAACAACACTATTCAACATCCTTTAATGCTTCAACCATATTCAAATCATTGATTTTATCTGAAAACATCAAATTAACCACAATGGATATTGTGAATGTTATCAAAGCGGAAAGAATGATATTTCCCAGTGTCAATTTCGGAATATAGTAAAGTGAATCTCCTGCAGCATTCATCATCAGGGTCATGAAGTAAAATCCAAGTGGAATTCCCAAAACAAACCCTATAGCTGTAAAGATTAGGTTCTGAGTCAAAAGCAGCTTCCTTAAAATCCTTGTTTTAAAGCCTAAAACCTTCAATGTTGCAATTTCCCTTTCCATTTCTGTAAATGATAAAATACCCAGGTTATATAAAACCAGAACTGCCAGTGCAACTGCCACCACCGTCACCACATAAACCATCATCATTACAGACGTTGTAATCTGGTCCCAACCCTCTTCAAGCGAATCAATGCTGGAAACGGATTTGATTGACTCATATTTTTCACCGAATTTGTCAGGAGTCAATATATTTGTTGGTGTGAAATTCAAACCCTGGTCTTCTAAAGTATCAGGAGACATTATCAGACCCTGTGAAACAGGTTCAGCATGAATTTGACCTATTTTGGAAGTTACCCAATCATCGCTTCCAACTATATGCCACCTAATTTTATCACCAATACTTAAATTAAACTTTTGGGCAAGTTTGGTTGACATTGACACATCTCCTTCCTTAATCTCAATCGGTTCCCTATTGCTGTTGGTGTATGATATCAGGTCAGTGTTATTTGAAGCCAGAAGCGTTACCGTATCTTCCACATCATTTGCCTTAATTTCAATAGATTGCTGCATGATAAAGCTGCCGTTGGTATCATTCAATATATAATACAGTTCCATAGGATTTGCATCATTTGAAAGGAGCAGTTTTGATTCATAATGAGAAATG
Source organism: uncultured Methanobrevibacter sp. (assembly GCA_900318035.1). Lineage (GTDB taxonomy): Archaea > Methanobacteriota > Methanobacteria > Methanobacteriales > Methanobacteriaceae > Methanocatella. Next base: position 30,531 of record ONJC01000014.1, on the reverse strand, counting down.
TCATCATATTCCCATGTTTTAAGCTCGTTCATACAGTCATTCATACCAAATGCTGCAATCAGAAGTGCAACACAACCCATCACACCAACTATTGTCATCAGTGCCCGGAAATTATTTCTTTTTGCATCACGCCAGTTCCAACGTAGATTAAAGTTTAAATGTTTCCAAAGCTTTGATTTTTCCATAAAACTATTTGAAGATGTATTAGGGGGCTTTGGCCTTAATGTGTTTGCAGGATTTTCCTTTGAAATTCTTCTACATGACCAGTAGGTTACAAAAACTGATGAGGCAACCATCAATGCGGAAATATAAATAAAACTCATATCAAAACCAGGATTCCAGCTGGGCATGCTATATGTTGCAGTCATTGTCGGGTAAAACATCCTTGGAATTATCACCGGTCCGGTAACCAATCCGAGAACTGCACCTGCCAAAACCGGGAAAAAGCCATAACATATGTAATGCAGAATAATTGTTTTATCCTTGTATCCGACGGCCTTAAGAATTCCAATTTGAGGCCTCTGAAGTGTTACGATTCTTGTCATTGCTGTCAGGAGAGTTAGAAAAGTAACTAAAATAAACACTATCGGGAAAACATCTCCTATCATCTTGTGCTGCACCATTTCGTCTGCAAATTTAGAAACACTGAGCTGGTCTGCCTTTTTAGTAAACGACAGATAGCTTATTGAATCATCTAGTTTCTCTTTAAAATCGCTGTCGGATGAGTCATACTTGACAAGCAATGTAGTGTAATTCAAGCTATTCGGATATGCATTATGTGAAAGATAGGCAAATCCCCTCTGTGAAAAATCAGGAGTTAGAGAATTGGGTGAGGATTCATAAATATATTCCGGAGAATAGCCCAAACCCTTGATCTTTTTTGTAATTGTTTGATTATAAAATTCAAAAGTAACATTATCCCCCACTTTAAGATTACGTTTTTCTGCAAAACGACAATCCAACCATACTCCATCATCATCAGACGCATTAAAGTCTTCACCTTCAGTCAAATAGAATTTTGATATCGTTCCCTTCTCAATAAAGTGCAGTTTTATATCCGGTTTATTTTCCAAATCACAAACTGATTGAACAACAGCCTGCCTGTCTGTTTCAGTTGTAAATTTAGTTATCTTATCAACTGAGACATCATCAAAACTAGTATTATAAATCCAACCATCAGCCATATTAGTCTGGTCATAATATTCATCTGAAGTTTGAACAAGCCCATAATACTCACTACATATCCCGCAATAAGCAAAGATACCTAAAAATGCCATTAGAAATATTGCGATGAATTGCGTTTTATTGATTTTTATATCTCTCAGCATTTTTCGAGTAAGTGACATAATTTAATATATGAAACCATTGTATAAAAAACCTATTTTTAATTGGATGAACACTCCACAAAAAAGACAATAATCCATTAACATTGAAGAATATGAAAGCAGAATAACATTAACATTAACGATTAGGAAAAAACAGGCAACTTGAAAATGATGATATATATCTACAAATCAAATCCGGCAAACAAATATGAATAGCTGGCGTCAATGTTGATTTAGAGACGAATATCCTGAGAAAAAACATTAACAACTCAATTTTAATATTTTGCCACAAAAATTGTTTTATGTGACATTAAAAAGCGGTGCATGGAGGATTCGAACCTCCGCCATCCTTAGATGCTACTCGCTCTCAAGGCGAGCCTCTTAGTCCACTTGAGTAATACACCAACAAAATATGAAAATAGGCATGAAGGGATTTGAACCCTCGAAGCACTAAGCACAGGATCTTAACCTGTTTCTTTTGACCACTCAGACACATGCCTAAACTGATTGAAATAGGTGAGGCGGGATTTGAACCCGCGAAGGACTAACCAACAGATCTTAAGTCTGTCACGGTTGACCAGGCTGCGTCACTCACCTAACAACACATTAATAATAATTACGCCGTGTGGAGGATTTGAACCTCCGCCATCTATGATGATTGCTTTCAGGGCAATCGCTTTAGACCACTCAGCCAACACAGCATACAAGTAGGTACGGCGGGATTTGAACCCACGAAAGGACTAACCGGCAGGTTTTAAGCCTGCCCTCTTTGGCCACTGGAGCACGTACCTATACGAATTCTAAAGCCGTAAGAGGGAATCGAACCCCCATTTCCTGCTTACAAGGCAGGCGCACTATCCATTGTACTACTACAGCATACAAATTAAACGGTACCGGAGGGATTTGAACCCTCGACATCGTTTGATGCAACCCGCTCTCCGGGCGGGCACCTTACCAACTTGGATACTGCACCATCGAAATATCATGTAAATGATTCTAATCTTAAAGCATTATTGATACACTCGCCTAACAAACGAGCACTTTCAGCCACCCAATCAACATGACATATGAATAGATGTGATGGGATTTGAACCTATGAAGCACTAAGCTAGGATTTTGGATCCATTCCTTCGACCAGACTCAAAACACACCAAATGAAATAAAATAGGCATGGTGGGATTCGAACCCACGAGGGACTAACCCACGGATTTTAAGTCCGTTCCCTTAACCACTCAGGCACACGCCTATAAAATATAAAAACGCCATGTAGAGGATTTGAACCTCTGGTATCTCTCGATACACACGCTCTCCAAGCGTGTTCCTTCGACCACTCAGACAACATGGCATTTGATAGCTGCGGAGGGATTCGAACCCCCGAAGCACTAAGCGAGGGATTTTGAGTCCCTTTCCTTTGCCAACTTGGATACACAGCTAAATGAAAATAGAAGTGACAGTATTGAATCTAAAAACCCCTATAGTTCTCTTTGACCACTGAGTACACTCCCAAATAATACTTAAAAATTCAACTACAGCATAGGCTAATGGAAACTTAACAACATAAGATCAAATCTGAACTGATGAAACATCGATTCCATTATCTGGTCAATCTAAAAACAGCATTCATGACAGCAAACAGGATAGCAAACCGCCATGTGCCAAACGCAAAGAAAGAGTTGTCGACCATACGCCTGCAGGTCTTTTTACCATAATTGCACCATGAATTTTGCTAACCATTTACATCACTACTCTATAATTTATTTTAATTTTTATTTAATCTTGCAAATCCTTTACTTTACATGATCGGATTTTTTCGTTAATATAAGATTTAATTTGAGTATATATAAATCACATAAAGCAATTTCTTTACACATACGTTTTATTTATCTAAATACTAATGTATTTTTAGATATATTTAAATCAATGAAAGAAAATTCTTTATATTGAAAAAAAAGTGTTTCAAAAACTCTGAAAATGAATTAAAATTAAAAAAAAAGATTAATGAGAGCATATTAACTCTTAAATAATTAAGAAGAAACTTCAATTATCTTTAGAAAAAAACAATTGAAGCCATCTCCTTTAAATATTGACACCATAATGTAACAGAGGCATCCTATTCACCGCTTTTAAGCGATTCCACCATGTCCAATTTTTTAATCTTACGTGAAAACATCAGATTTACAAGAATTGATAATGCAAATGTTATCACAGCTGTCAAAATGAAGTTTGTAATGGATATTGAAGGCAATATGTAAAATGAATCACCAGATGACTTCCACATCACATCCAATATAAGATAACCGGCAGGAAGGCCCAATATGAAACCTATAGCCGTAAACCAGAGGTTTTGTGTTAACAGCAGTTTTCTTAAAGCCCCTGTTTTAAACCCTAAAACCTTTAATGTAGCTATTTCACGTTCGATTTCTGTAAATGACAATAATCCCAAGTTATATAACACTACTATCGCCAAAAGGGAAGCGAAGAATATCAATATGTAGATTAAAAGCCACATGGATTCTGTCAGCTCATCCCAGCTGGAAGTCATGTCTTTCATTGAGTTTGCGGCTTTAACGCCATCATAACTCTTATTAACATGTTCAGCAGTTACAACACTTGTCGGAGTATAATTCAAATCCAAATCCTCCAGTTTATCAGCAGACATTATTAATCCCTGTGATATTGGATCTGCATGAATCTTGTCAATTTTTGTATTGACCCATTTATCAGAACCCATTATATGCCATTTTACGGTGTCTCCCACATTAACATCAAGCATATCAGCCATTTTCTGCGATATTGACACCTCATTATCATTGATGTCAACCCTGTTGCGGTCATAATCTGTTGGAGTTACCAAATCAGTGTCATTTAAAACCGTCAGCGAACCTGACTTTTTGACATTGCCCGATTCTATTTCAATGGCAGATTCCATCAGTTTATCACCGTTTACCTCCTTAACCACATCATCAACTTGTGAGGTTGTTGCATTTTCCTCTATTACAAGTTTTGAATCATAATGATTAATCTGATTGTATTCCCATTCCTTCAAATCATTCATTCCATCATACATTCCGAATGCACAAACCAACAGTGCGCTGCATCCAATAACGCCAATGATTGTCATCAATGCACGAAATTTGTTTCTTTTTGCATCACGATAGTTCCAGCGAACATTAAATGACAGACGTTTCCAGAATCCGAATCTTTCCACGAACCCTGTTGATGAGATTTTTGGTGCCTTTGGCCTTATTGTATCTGCCGGTTTTTCATCGGAAATGCTTTTAACTGAATAATATGAAACCACAAGTGACATTAATACCATCAAAGCAGCCACATATACAAAGTTCATGCTCCATGAAGGATTCCATGAAGGCAACTTGTATGTTGCACTCATTGAAGGGTAAAACAGCTGAGGCAATGTCATCGGACCTAAAATCAAACCTAATATGGAACCTATCAAAACCAGCCAGAACCCATATGATATATAATGCAGAATTATAGATGAATTTTTAAACCCGCTTGCCTTTAGAATACCTATTTGAGTCCTTTGATGTGCAATGATTCTTGTCATGGTTGTAAGCAAAATCAGCATTGCAATCAGGATAAATACAACCGGGAAAATATCCCCCATCATTTTATGCTGGTCCATTTCTTCTGAAAATTGACTGACACTTGTATGCTCTGAGCGGGGGATGAATGAATTGTAGTGACCATCCATATGATCGGACAATGAATCCCCATAATTTTCAGAAGCTCCATCAAATTTAACGTTCAAAACATTATATGGAACATTGCTTTGTGGAAATGCCTTGTATGACATGTATGCAAAGCCTATTTTGTTAAAGTCAGGTATTACCGAAGAGGTGGACGCATGATAAACATATTCCGGAGAATATCCTATTCCCTTGATTTCCTTTTCAATTGTATAGCTTCCAAATTCAAAGCTGATGTTGTCTCCAACTTTAAGGCCCTTGGCATCGGCAAAACTTTTGTCCAACCATACTCCATTACTGTCATTGACATCCAACTTTTCACCGTCGATTAAATAGAACTTGGAAATGGTATTATTTTCCACAAAGTGAAGTGTGATATCAGGGTCATTGTCAAAATCCGCAACCGAATCTATGACCAGCTGCCTTTCCATCTGAGTTGTCGAATCCAAATCGTCAACCTGGTCTAAAAATGTATCGTTGATATAATTTGAATAAATCCAACCATCAGCCAAGTTAGTTTCATCATAAAAATTATTTACATTAACTTCAAGACCCACTGACTCGCCGCCGACACCTGCAAACACAAATACTCCCAGAAATGCCATTAAAAAAATAGATATAAATTGGGTTTTGTGCCTGCGGATGTCTCTCAACATCTTTTTTGCAAGCATAACTCACCATTCTAAATCGGCGACCCTTTTAGGATTTTCATTGACGACAATACTTTCTATCTGACCGTTTTTAATTCGGATTACCTTATCGGCAGCTTCGGCCAAAATGGCATTGTGTGTAACAATAACAACAGTAGTACTTTTGTTATTGCTCATATCCTGAAGCAGATTTAGAATTAAAACACCGGTTTTTGAGTCCAATGCTCCTGTCGGCTCATCACATAAAAGCATTGTAGGCTGTTTAGCTACCGCTCTTGCAATGGATACCCTTTGCTGTTCCCCTCCAGACAATTGTGCCGGGAACTGATTGGCATGATTCTTAAGTCCAACGGAATCAAGAACATTTAATCCATTGATATCCACATCTACAATGTCCTTCATTAGCTCAACATTTTCCAGAGCTGTTAAATTTGGAATCAAGTTATAAAACTGGAAAATAAAACCTACATTTTCAGCACGGTAAGAAGTAAGCTGATTATCATCAAAGTTTTCAACATGATTGCCGTTGACGATAATCTCACCGGAGGTAACTGTATCAAGGCCTCCCAGGAGGTTCAGGAGTGTTGATTTACCTGCACCTGACGGCCCTAAAATTACAACAAATTCCCCTTCGTCAATTGAAAAATTGACATTATCCATAGCTTTTAAAATGTGATCTCCAGATTTATATTCCTTATTCACATCTTTAAATTCGATAATTGTACTCATTAATATTGCCTTCTTTATATATTATTTATTTATATATTATAGTTAATAAACTATTTAAAATTTAGGTTTACCTAAATTTTATGAAATTAAAATTGATTTGCCAAAATGCAATGACATTAGTCAAACCGCTTTAAACAAAAAGCAAAAAAAATATAATGGAAGATATCCATTAATAGTTATTGATTCAAAAAGAAATCCCTTAATTTTTTATCATCAACATTATAGTTATCTATTATCTTACCATCATCCAAGTGTATGATATGGGAACATGACTCACAAATCAACTCAAAGTCATGAGTTATGATAAATGAAGTTATCCCCAAATTCTGAAGATATTTCAAGTTTTCAGAAACCCTCATCATGTTTTTTAAATCAAGCCCACTAGTTGGCTCATCAAAAATCAATATCTCCTTTTTAGATGCAATGGCAGATGCAATAGCTACCCTCTGCTTTTCACCGCCGGATAAAGCCATAGGATGTGCATCCTTTAGATGAATCAGGTTTAGATTTTCAAGAATGTCTTCAGCCAGATTAACATCCTCCTCATCCATACTCAGAAGCACCTCATCAAGAACGCTTTCAGTAAACAGCTGATGATTAACATCCTGCATTACCATATAAGTTTTTTTCAGGCGGTCTTTCCTGTTCAACACCGCACCATCACAAATAAGCTCACCCTTGCATGATTTTTTAAGACCGCATAAGCAGTTTGCAAAAGTTGATTTTCCAGCCCCATTTTTTCCAATGACTGCAATTATTTCATTTTTTGGTATTTTGACATCATCAATGTCCAATACTTGAGTATCCCCATAGCGAAATTTGAAATTTCTTAGCTGTAAAAATTCACGATTTTGAGAGTAATATTCATTTCTTTTGCAAGTCAGATTATCAAGATCAATTTGCCTTAACCCGAAACTCCTATGGTCTATGTTTTTAAATTCTTCAATTGACCATTCCTTGGCAATTTTGCCATTTTCAAGAAATATTACACGGTCAACAACATCACTTAAAAAGAATAACTTATGTTCAGCTATGATGACTGTTTTTCCCTGTTGCTTCCATTTTTTAATGATTTCCTCAAAATCCCAGCTTGATTGGGAATCCAGGTTTGATGAGGGTTCATCCAAAACTAAAATATCAGGAAAAACTGCAGATACTGATGCGCAGGCAATTTTTTGCTTTTCGCCTCCGGACAATTTGAAAATGTTTTTATCTAGCAGATGAGTGATGTTAAAGTCCTTCACTACACTATCCAGTCTTTTTTTGATTTCATCAACACTCATTGAGAGATTTTCACACCCGAATACCAGTTCTGATGTTGTATCGACATTGAAGAATTGCGTTTTTGGATTCTGGAAAACGGAACCCATATGCCTTGAAATTTCATATATTGGCATTTCACTGATGGATTCATTTTTTAAATAAACATTTCCTTCACGATTGCCGTTGAAGAAATTTGGAATAAGACCATTTAAAAAACGTGTGATAGTTGTTTTTCCACATCCTGACTCCCCGCAAAGCAAAATTACTTCACCCTTATCAACGCTCAAATTTATATCGGTCAAATTTCGACCGGAATCGTTATTTTCATATGCAAATGAAACATCCTCCATCTTAAGCAATTAAAACACCTCTTAAAAAGTTATATGCATAAATTCCAAAGCCAATGCATGTAATGGCTAAAAATGTATAATCCATTTTAGTTAATTCTACTTCAATCAAATGAGTTCGGGGTTCCGGATTACTTAGTCCCCTTGTAAGGGAAGCTGCAGACAGTTCATCTGCAGTTTTGACAGCACTGATCAGCATTGGAACCATATAAAATTCAATTAGCTTTAAAGGGTTCTTTAAGGATTTGACATTTAATCCAAATCCCCTCATTTTCATGGCATTAGTTAGTGACCTAATTTCTTCAATGAGTGATGGAATATATCTAAAAACAACTGAAACCGGAATGACAATACTTCTTGGAATACTGCTGTTTTCCATTGACGCAATGAATTCACTTACTTTTGTAGTGGAAATTGTATAATATCCCATCATAAGTATTGGAAGCATTCTGGAAACTGTATAACTGAACGTGATTAGTACTATCGCCATAAACCCTGTTGCATTTGGAAGAATATAAATCTGAATTAATTTCGCCAGTATATAACATGCAACATAGATTGCTGCTGACTTTTTGTGATTGGAAAAAAATAGGCAGATACATGGAATTAAAACTAAAATGCTGCTGACGTATAATGACGCATCATTGAAGACCATAAAACTCAAAACGGCGAGAATGATAATTTTAGTTCGTGGATCCAAGTTAAAATTCAGTTTTAACCCCATCAGTATCACCTTAAGCTATACCTGCTCTTTCAAAATGTTTTTTCAAGACTATTTTACCTATATATGCACTTATTAAACCTGCAATAAAAGTTAATATGATTAAAACTATTAAAAAATTGGTTTGCAAGTATGGTGCAATAACATTAACATAGTCATTTCCCATGGAAGCACGCATAGCAGACATATATGCATCTCTTAAGATGAAAAATGGTAACATATTTCCCATTATTCCCAAGATAAATACCCCATGACTGATTATGGAATTCTTAATTGATGAATAATTCCCCATTTTCAAAATAATGTCTGCAATCAATGCACAAACTGTAAATGTTACAATAGGCACCCAGGTATGGCCGGATAAAAACATCACAATACCAATAATAACACCCAATAATGTAACCATTCCAAATTTAGACACCCTTGTTAAAAAGAGCATATAAGGAATTCCGCAAATCAATGCTGCTAAAATCGGAAGTGCCAGCATTACCATTGGAATGTAACCCAACATCCCAAAAATAAATATCAATACAATAATTATCACTGAAAATATACCTACAGTGATTAAATCTTTTACATTCAATCTTTCACTCATTAATATTTCCTCCTAATTTTTTAATTAAATAATGAGAATGAAAACGGCAATCAGATTTGCCATTCTCCACTTAAATTTTGTAAATCGACCATCTTCTTAAACAGTCCATTTTGAGCCAATAATTCATCAGGTGAACCTTGCTCAGAGATTTTGCCATCATCCAGGACAACTATCTTATCGGCGTTTGCAATTGTACGCATCCTATGGGCAATAATTATGACAGTTTTGTTTTTGATTAGTTCAGAGAGTGCCTTTTGAATTTTGGATTCGTTTTCGACATCCAAAAATGAAGTCGCTTCATCCAAAAGAATTACATTGGCATCCTTGAGCATTGCCCTTGCAATTGAAATTCTTTGCCTTTGACCTCCTGATAAAAGCTCACCATTTTCACCAATGACAGTATCATATCCCTCAGGAAGCTTTTGTACAAATTCATCACATTCTGCAAGCCTTGCAGCTTCAATGACCTCTTCATCTGTTGCATCTTTTCTGCCAACACGAATATTTTCCAAAATGGAATTATTGAATAAAATCACATCCTGGAAAACGATTGAAAAGTTCTCGAGAAGTTTTTCACAGTCCAATTTGGACAAATCCTGTCCTCCCAGTGAAACTTCACCTGAAACCGGATCCCAAAATCTTGCTGCAAGTTTTGAAACTGTGGATTTGCCTCCACCTGACGGTCCGACAAGTGCTGTAACTTCTCCCTGCTTTGCGGTGAAACTAATATCGGTTAAAACGTTTTTCAAATCATCATAATTAAAATCAACATCCTTAAATTCAATGTCATAACCCTCCAAAGAATAATCTGTCAATCCATCGGCAACAACCAATGATTCGATTTCTTTGGTTCTGTCAATCTTTATGTCCATCATCAATATTTCAGATAAAAACATCAGACCGTTTTCAACAGGAGCATAAACTGTAGCGGAAGCTATCAGGAATATTAAGAGGGTAAATAGGGACACCTGTGAATTCATTATCAGATATGAGCCTAAAAGGATTACAGACACTATTCCTAGATTTAGGACAACCTTTCCGGTAATAACACCAGCTGCTACCATCAATTCAGCTTTAATTCTTGATTTTTCAATTTTGGAAGTCAAACTACTGATTTTTCCGAAATATTCATTTTCATAGTTATAGGATTTCAAATCCCTGACAGATTCTATGCATTCCTGCATGGTATCCCCGCATTCAAGCAAATCTTCCATTACAATTTTCCCACCATTATAGATAAGAATTTTTGAAGCCCACAATATTGCAAATGCAACCGGAACCGGCCATAAAAGTGCAATGGCCAATCTCCAGTCAAAAGCAAACATGCCCAATGAAACAAGTGCCAATGAACATATTGAACCAAGCAGCTGAGGAATTGCATGTGAGAATACATGCTCCAAATCTGTACAGTCATTCATGATTGTTGCAGTCAAATCAGCAAGGTCCCTGTTTTCAAAAAATGATAATGGGAGTTTCCTTAGGTTTTCACCAAGATTAACTCGTCTTTTTTCACTTTCTGTGTAGGTTGTAATGAATACGAAGTGATATTGTTTCCATGCAAATGCAAAGATGATTCCTAAAACTATCAGTATCAGTACAATAAACATTCCAAGATTAGGTTCGATAATTTCCCCGCCTGTCAATGGTTCAACCCACATATAAATGAGCAGAGCATATAGACCTACAGGGAACATGAATGAGATATTCAGAAGTGCTGTGTAGATTATGCCTTTAATTAAATTGTCGGAACCCTGTTTTGTAAGTCCGAATCTTTTCATAAAAAATTCAGATATCATTTATGCCACCTCGCTTTTTACTTTCCACTGGATGGACTGATTGAATTCATCCCACATCCTTGAATAAAGGCCTCCGTCTTCAACAAGACTATTGTGATTACCATTTTCAACAATCTTCCCATTTTCAACAACATATATTTCATCAACATTTTTAACAGTGGACAATCTGTGGGCAATCATGATGACTGTTTTGTCACGGGTGATTTCAGAAATTGCCTTTTGAATCATATATTCATTTTCAGGATCCGCCAGTGCTGTTGCCTCATCCAAAATAATGATTGGAGCATCCTTAAGGATTGCTCTTGCAAGAGCTATTCTTTGCTGTTGTCCCCCTGAAAGATAAGTTCCTTCGGTTCCAATAACAGTATCAATTCCATCAGGCAGCTCGTCAATGATATCATCACATTGAGCAAGACTAAGAGCATTTTTAACTTCCTCTCTTGTGGCGCCTTTGCGGCCAATTGCTACGTTATTGTAAATTGAATCCTTGAATAAGGTTGTATTCTGGAACACGAATGAAATGTTTTCCATCAAGTCCCTTGTTGAGATGTTTCTTACATCAACCCCACCTACTTTAATTGAACCTTCATCAACATCCCAAAATCTTGGAATTAAAGAGGCTATTGTAGTTTTTCCACCTCCTGAAGGCCCTACAAGTGCAACTGTTTTATTTTCATTAATTTTGAAATTAATATTGTTCAGAATATGCTCATCACCGTCGGTTTTTTCATAATCAAAATATACTCCTTCAAATTCTATTGAATGATTTTTAGGTTTTTGAGGATTTACTGCCTCAACTAAAGGTTTTTCGGCCAAAATACCTTCAATTCCCTCCAAAGCATGACTTGCCAACATCCAATCCTGTGAAACTGTCATGATTTTATTCATCATCACTGCACAGACAGGAGTAAATATTACATAGAACATGAAATCCGCAAGGAATTTTCTATCTACAAGAGAACCCGCAAGCAATATTCCCGCAGGAATTAATAATGCAAAAAATCCATTGATTGAGACTGTGAATGCAGTCATTGGAAGCTGTGTAGACAATGAATAGTTTGCCGAGAATTTTCCATAGTTTCTAATGGCATCAATGAAGTTTTTAAATGAATAAACACTTTGCTGGAATGCTTTTGTAACCGGAATTCCCCTAACATATTCTACCGCTTCGGCATTCATTTTTTCAAGATATGTCTGATATTCAACCATCAAATTTTGTGATTCGCTTGAAAACATAGGATACATAAATATGAAACACAGTATAATCGGAACAAGACAGACCAATCCCAAAATCCAGTCAAAGCTGAACAGCAATATTAAAAATACTACCGGAGTTACAACCGCACCGGTCAAATCAAATAACTGATGGGCGAGGAAGGTTTCAGTCTTTGAAGTGCTGTAATCTATCACTTTTCTAAGTCCGCCACTGGTATGGTTTGAAAAATACCCCAACGGCAGCTTAAGCAGGTGATTTACAGCAGCATCTTTCATGTTTTTTTCGTTCTTAAATGCAGACAGGTGTGTGCCCATCAATCCGAAAAAGTTTAAAACAATACCTGCAACCGCAAAGGCAAAAGCATTGAATGCATAGGTATCCAAGTTTTGTGCCTGAGTGAAGTTTGGAGCGACAGCCAGAAGAGCATTAACTACATTCCAGATATATATGAATGGAACCAACAAGCATATTGCACTTAAACCAGATAATATCATGCCCAAAATTGACAGATATTTATAATTACCCGAATAATTCAATAATCGTATAAATTTATTCTTACTTTGAGTATTTGACATAATAAACTCCTTAAAATTTAATTTAGGCATGCCTAAAAATTTAAAAATTGCCTAAAAGGACAATCCTTTAAAATATCTTAAAAATGATAAAAAGAATAATCATTAAAGTTTTTATAAAAAAATAATTAGGTATACCTTATTTTCAATATTAACTATTTTTAAAGAAAGTATATAAAGTTATTTGAACTAAAAAGACAAAAGTAAACCAAAAAGACAAATGTTAATTTTTATATTCCGATGGTGTGCATCCGACATATTCCCTGAATGCCTTTGAAAACTTCGAAGGTGAAGAGTAACCAACTTTTTTAGAAATTTCGGAAATGGTTAACTCACCATCATCAATCAATCGGCACGCATAATCAAGCCTGTACTCCTTTCTCCATTTAAAAATGGGTTTTCCATAAACTTCCTTAAAACAGTTCTTCAGAGTCGTTTTGCTTATGCCATACTTGCCGGCCAAATCATCGATTGTGATTTTACTTTCCAAATCCCCAATCAGATCATCCTTAACCATCTCAACTATATCAACCTGCTTTTTAGAAAGAGAAACAGATTCCGTTTTAGACTCATGAGTTATTGAGAAAAACAACAATAATTCCAAACACTTTAATTTGAAATAAGGCTCCATGATTCTTTCATCGACACAATACATCTCTCCGATAACATGGTCTATTTTTTCATTTGACCTGATCAGTCTGTACCCTTTAGACTGCTGCAGACTTTCGTATATCTCAATCAAATCAAAATCGGGAATATATTCCCTAATGCGTTCATTTGCAATGTCAACATCAATGAAAATCTCGAAACCCTCATAGTATCCCAAAGGAAAATCGGAAGTTGTCTTTGTTATATCATAAATGCTGACGCATAAATCACCCTTTCCAAAATAAACAATATTATCATCATCAACAGCATATGAATATCTGCCTTTAGAACAATGATTGATTTCAAGCAAACGAGTTGGAAGCTCATCTTCAAAAAATACATTGTCGATATTGTCAATGTTAATGTCAATGAAAGCTATGATGATTCCGTCAAAAAGCGAATAAGTTTCCATTTTTCCATATTCAGCATTCTCTCCCAAGACAATTGTCTTTTTAAAGCCATCTTCAGTTATTGAAAATTCAGATTGCAAAACCTTGTCGAACATTCCATAGAGATTTTCATTCATATATCTACTTTTGAAATCAATACATATAAAACATTTTAAAACAAATAGTTATATTATAATAAAATATTACAGGAAAAATGTAAATGTCATTAAAAAAAGATGAAATGTTAGTGATGCCTGCTGTTGACATCAAAAATGGAAAATGTGTTCAACTTGTTCAAGGCGAACCCGGAAGTGAAATGGTAGAAATAGAAAATCCCGAGCTTGTTGCAAAACACTGGGAAGACTTGGGAGCAAAAAACATCCATGTTATTGACCTCGACGGAACAATAAATGGAGTGGCAAGCTTTGACATTATCAAAAAGATTCTAAAAGAAGTCAGCGTTCCAATCCAACTTGGGGGAGGAATAAGAAGCACAGAATATGCGAGCCAATTATTGGATTTGGACATTGAAAGGATTATAATCGGAACCATGGGAATACAAAATCCAAAAACCATAACCGAATTGTCCGATGAGTACGGCTCAGAGAGAATCATGATTTCACTTGACAGCAAGGACAACAAAGTTGTAATCAAGGGATGGCAGGAAAAGATTGACAAAAGCCCTACAGAAATCTCACAGGAATTTAAGGACCATGGGGCAGGTAGTATTTTATTTACAAATGTTGATGTGGAAGGTCTTCTGGGAGGCTTTTACACAGAGCCTGTAGAAGAGCTTAAAAAATCTGTTGATTTGCCTATTGTATATTCAGGCGGAATCACAACAATAGATGACATTAAAAAATTAAACAAAAGTGGTGTGGAAGGAATTGTAATCGGTTCTGCACTTTATACTAATAAAATTGATTTGACTGAAGCTTTAAAATACCAAAAGAGGTAATTGAATGAAAAAAGTAATGGCAACCGGAACATTCGACATACTCCACCCTGGACATGGCGTTTATCTTGAAGAGTCAAAGAAACTTGGTGGAGAAAATGCTAAACTTTATGTTGTTGTAGCGCGTGACTCAACAGTCGAGAGAAGAAAAAGAGTTCCAATTGTTGGAGAGGATCAGCGTTTGGAACTGATTAAAATGTTAAAACCAGTAGATGAAGCATACCTTGGCGATCCAAATGGTGATGTATTCAAAATCGTTTATGAAATTGACCCTGACATCATCACCGTCGGTGCGGACCAAAACCACGACATATCAAGATTACAGGCAGCTATCGATAAAAGAGGCCTGAAGGCCAAAGCAATACGCGTTGAAAAATATCGCGATTGTGAACTTGACAGCAGCTGTAAAATTATCAAAAAAGCTAGAAGAACAAACTTTGAAGGAAAAATATTAGACAATTGTGAAGACTAAGGAGACAATGAAATGTTTAAAGTAGCTATTATAGGAGCAAGTGGCTATACAGGTGGAGAACTTTTAAGAATGCTTTCAAACCATCCGGAAGTTGAAGTGACAAACATCACTTCAAGACAGTACGATGGAACCCCTGCACATAAAATCCACCCACACATAAGAGATTCAGGACTCGTTTTTGAAAACAAAAGTCCGTCAGAACTTGATGTAGATGTTGTATTTACAGCAACCCCTCACGGAGCATCAATGAAAATTGTTCCGGAAATATTGGAAACCGGAACAAAAGTAGTTGACTTAAGTGGAGACTACAGATACAGAGACACTGCAGTGTATGAAAAATGGTATGGAATGGAACACACTGACAGTGAAAATAAAGGAGCATTCGGACTCCCTGAACTGTACAGAGATGAAATTAAAAAGGCAGACCTTGTGGCAAACCCTGGATGTTTCCCGACAGGAGCGATTCTATCTTCATATCCGTTAGTTAAAAATGACATTGTGGAAAGAATCATTATCGATTCCAAAACAGGAGTCAGCGGCGCAGGAGTAAATCCATCTGCAACTACACATTATCCAAACATTGCAGACAATATAAATCCATATAAAATAAGCTCACACAGGCACATGTCCGAAATCCAACAGGAACTGAAAGGCTTTGAAGGAGTTAAAGTTTCATTCACACCTCATCTGGTTCCGGTCAATCGTGGAATTCAAACTACAAGCCATAGCTTTTTAAATGAAGAAAATATAGATATCACACCTGAAGAAATCAGAAAACTTTACGAAAAAGAATACGGCAAAGAGTTCTTCATAAAACTCATGGACGATGGAGAAATACCACATTTAAGTGCAGTGAGAGGATCTAACTTCGTACACATCGGCGGATTCGAAATAGATGAAACCGGAAGATTGGTTATGCTTTCAGCAATTGACAATCTTGTTAAAGGAGCATCAGGCCAGGCCATACAAAACATGAACATAATTCTTGGCATTGATGAGAAGTTAGGTTTAACACACTTCGGTCTCCATCCTTAATCAAAAGGAGAAAAACAATGAAAAAATTGATAATTTTTTATTCACAAGGAGGAACAACAGAACTAGTAGCCAGAACCCTGGCCAAAAAATTAAGAGCAGACCTGCTGAAAATACACGATTTGAAAAATCGTGAAGGATTTAAAAATAAACTATTATCTTCCATTAATGCATACAGAGAAACAAAAACAGACATAGTTCCTGCAAGTGTTGATTTGACACCTTATGATACAATCTATTTTGGAACACCAACATGGTCTGGAAATCCGACACCCGCAATACTTACAATAATCGACAGATGCAATTTAAGGGGTAAAGATGTGATACTCTTTGCTACAATGGATGCTAACCGTGGCGAATCAAATATTAAAAGACTTGAAGAAAAAGTTAAAATGCGCGGAGCCAGAGTCATTGAAAGCTTTACCATTTCCACTAAAGGAAAAAGTCCTGAAAAACTGGAGCAAGATACTGAAGTGATTATTGAAATGAAAGATTTGAGGATGTATTAAGGGTAGATTAAATGAATATTAAGGACAAATCCGAATTGAAAATCAAAGCCATTGAAAATGGTACAGTAATTGATCACATTACTGCAAACAAATCATTGCACATCTTAAAAGTTTTAGGCCTTCCGGATGATGATGTCAAAAACGTTACAATAGCTATGAATGTTTCATCCGGCGAATTTGGAAGAAAAGATATTTTAAAAATCGAAAACAGAGAATTGGACTATCAGGAACTGAATCAGATTGCTTTAATCGCTCCAAAAGCAACAATTAATATCATCAGGAATTATGAACCTGTCAAAAAATATAAAAGTGCGCTTCCTGAAAAAATCACATCAATTCTTAAATGTACAAATCCAAAATGCATTACAAATTATGAAAATGAGCCTATAACACCAGTATTCAATGTTATTCAGGAATACCCTCCTGTTGTAAGGTGCCATTACTGTGAAAAATTAATAAAAACAGAAGATATCGAAAAACAATTCGAATAATCTTCTTACTTATTTTTTAAATAATCTGCAAGTCTTTTAGACAGTGCAAGTATTGTTAATATCGGAGGTTTTCCGGGAGATATAGGCAATACGCTTGCATCACAGACAAACAAATTAGGAATTTCTGTTTCCAGATTGCTGTCAACCACTTTTCCTATAGCTGCAGTTCCGCCAGGGTGTGCGCCCCGATAAACAGTTGAACCTATTGTTTTTGGGTCAACTCCTGCTTTTTCAAGAATGAAACCTGCAGTAGCCACTCCTTCTGCCAGATATCTGATGTCAGTGATTGTATTTGTCTTGTTTACAAACCCGTCAGTGTGAATATATCCTTTTGCCTCATCAGGTGTTTTAACCATGATGGACAATATGTCCTTGTCTTCAACACTGTCGTCTGGAATGTTTTCCTTGATGAAAGATGAAAAGTGAGGAGACAATACAAAGTTTTTACCGACTACAAGGCCTGCCATCTGGACTTCGGTGTTGAAATTTATGTCTTTCAAATATCCTCCAACAGAAACAAACGGATCAAAAAACAGTTCACGGCCGATGCCTGCAAGACCGATATGTTTCAATATTATCGCAGAGTCAATAGCACCTGCACATAAAATAATCTTATCAGTTCTTAAAAGTTTTTCCTCGTTATTCACAACATATTTAACACCACATGCCTCCATGTTGCACAATATGATGTCAGTCACTTCAGCATCAGTTATTAAAGTTGCTCCGGCTTCTACCGCTTCATCAATGAAGTCCTTCGCTGACCATTTTGCATCGACAGGACATCCGAAAGCACATTTTCCGCATTGAATACATTCCTCTTCACGGATTGCTTTTGGCATTTTGGACACATTCAGCCCCAGTTCTTCAGCAGCATCCAAAAACAGTTGTGTTCCACGACCAATATGGGAATCGTCAAGTTCATGAACTCCAACCAAATCCTCCACATATTCATATTCCTCACTCAGATCAATTCCAAACTGGTGAAGTTCCTCATCAAGTGCCCTTACCATATTTGCCATTGAAACTAATGTTGAGCCCCCAACACATGTTGTTGCAAGCAAATCAACATCAGGAGGATAATCATTATAATAATTAAAAGCATCCTTCGAATCTATATAAGGCCCCTTTTCCAATATAGTGACCTTAATACCATTTTTGGCAAGTTCTCGGGCCAGAAGCCCACCACCTGCACCAGCGCCCACTATCGTAATCATGGCATCACCTAACCTAGTATACAAATTAAATATTTATTGTTGATGCATATAAGTTTTTATATGTCTACGTTAAGAATAGCGAAAAGCACAATATGAATTAGCTAAAAAAATCAAACCATTACTTTTCAAATGCTCTTTCACTTGCTTTATATATAAAAAAGACAAAATATAATATACATAGCATTTGATTATGGAGCAATACAAAAAAAGATTGTTGTCTGCAATGACAGATGATTGCTCGAAACGAATTAATGTATATAATTATGAAATTCGCAACTTAGATAAGGTTGGGAAAAATCAATCATGCAAAACTGGTTAAAGTGATAATATGGAAGAATATATTGATTTATTCGAAAAAGTTATTGAAAAAACAACCCCAAAAGTAGATTACATAGATATTCGCTCTGGAATTGGCGAAAATACTTCCATAATAATGAAAGATGGAGCCGTTGATGAAATCAACACCGGAATGAGTTTAGGTGCAAGAATTAGAGTTTTGAATAACGGCGCATGGGGTTTTGCATACACTACAGACTTATCAAAAATTAATGAAATAACTGAAACTGCAATTAAATTGTCAACATCACTTAAAGGAGACGTCAAATTAAGTGAAAGTGAAGTCATAAAAGATAAAATTGCCGTTGATGTTGAAATACCTTTCAAAGACATATCAATTGAAGAGAAAAAGGAAATCATGAAGGCAGCAAGCGATGCCGCTTCAATTGAGAAAGTGAACAGTACAACTGCAAGCTATGGTGACAGTGAAGTGAATGAACTGTTCATGAACAGTGAGGGATCAGAAATCCAGGTTAAAACCTCAAGAGTCAGAATGGCTTTAAATGCCTCTGCAACCGATGGGGAAATTATTCAATTCGGCCATGGGAGTCTTGGCGGAGTCAAGGGATTTGAAGTAATTGCCAATAAAGATATTGAAGAATTCGGAAGAAATATCGGAGAAAAGGCTGTAAGGCTGCTCGATGCAAAACCTGCACCATCCGGACAGTTTCCAGTAATTGCAGATCCTGAGCTGACTGGTGTTCTGATTCATGAAGCATTAGGCCATGCGGTTGAAGGTGATTTGATACTGCAGAATGATTCGATTCTGAAGGACAAGGTCGGCGAGATGATAGCCTCCGATATTGTAAATATCTTTGATGATGCAAGCCTAAAGGAAGGGTTCGGTTATTATCCTTATGATGTGGAAGGCGTCAAAACAAAACCGAACCAACTGGTTAAGGATGGAAAATTAATATCCCTTTTAAACTCAAGGGAAACCTCCTCACAATTGGGCATGAAATCATCAGGAAATGCAAGATCAATTATTGCCGACAAACCAATTGTCAGAATGAGCAATACATACCTGCAGCCAGGAGACAATACATTTGAAGAGTTGCTTGAAGACATTCCCAATGGAATTTATCTGAAAGGTTCAAGAGGCGGACAGGTGGACACAGGCAAAGGAATTTTCCAATTCAATGCTGCTGAAGGATATTTAATTGAAAACGGAGAGCTGAAAACACCTCTAAGAGATGTTTCATTATCAGGAAATATCCTTGAAACTCTTAAAAACATTGATGCTATCGGAAACGACTTTAAATTAAGCGTCGGATTTTGTGGAAAAGATGGTCAGACTGCCCCTGTAGGCGATGGAGGTCCACACACAAGAATAATGAATGCACTAGTAGGAGGAATGGGATAATGATAAGTGATAAAGCTGGAGAATACTTAGTTGACATAGCAAAACAAACAATTGAACATTATATAAAAACCAAAGAGAAATTAGAAATACCTGAAGATTATCCAATTGAATTAGATGAAAAATTAGGAGTGTTCGTTACATTAAACAAGAATAACGAACTGAGAGGCTGCATAGGATATGCTGAACCGATTGAAAGTGCAATCAATGCAACAATCGAAGTAGCTATTGCAGCCGCATTCAGAGACCCTAGATTCAGTGCAGTTACCAAAGACGAATTTCCAATACTTGATTTGGAAGTGACCGTTTTGAGCAAACCTGAACTTATTGTTGTAGCACACCCTGACCAATACTTTGATGAAATTGAAATTGGCCGTGACGGATTGATTATTCAGAAAGGATACTCCAGAGGCCTGTTGCTTCCGCAGGTAGCTACAGAAAATGCCTTCGGCATTGAAGAGTTTTTAGAAAATACCTGTATGAAAGCGGGAATCAGCGCTGACAGCTGGATGGATGAAAGCTGTGACGTATACAGATTCCAAGGACAAATTTTTAAATAGCGATAATGTGAGTTAACCATAACTGAATCCACATTAACAGGACACATCGCACAAGAGAATGGTGGAGAATACACAATCAGGAAAAAATGAAAATATCTCTCTGTGAATTTCAAAACAACCTCTGATTTTTTAAATTCATAGAAACTCGACCCAATATGATGATGGGACGATTTGGGATTTTGAACTTAATTGGATTTCATGATACAAATAGCCAATTATGCTTGTTAATGTTGATGTGGAGTCATTAATATTATCGCAAACCATAACGTGTGTTCATTTTTTGAGATAGTTTTGTCAATGCTGTAAATGTTATTGTCAGTGCTGGTGCTTTTTAATCGCATTTTGCTGTCATTAAATTATTTTTGTTCTTATTTTATCTGTTTTAGATATCTGGTTGTAACATTAACGCCGGCAATTTCACTTTTCCGACTCATTTCTTTTGAGGATATATATCAAAGGATAACTTTAGGTTGTAAATGTTGATTTGCAAATGTTAATGTTGGTCTTTTTGCTAATGGACAATGTTATTTTAACATCAATGATTTCATACCCCAAGTAACTTAATATAACAGTATTTCCATAGTTAATATTACAGGTGAACCCATGAATTTCGGGGACTTAAATGATTTAATCCACAACAAAGCGGAAGAAATAGCTTTAACTTCAGACATTGTTTTTGCAGGTATGCAGGATTCGGCGTTTACAGATGGAATCGAAGTGGATGTTGACAGCCTGGTCATAGATGGCAAGGGTCATGTCATCGATGCTGCCGGCAAAGCTCGCATCTTCAACATCAATGCAGGAGAAATCACCTTAAAAAACATAGTTTTCAAAAATGCTTTCAGCATGGAAGATGGCGGTGCAGTGAAACTCAACGGAGGTAAATTGATTATTGAAAACTGCCAATTCACTGACAACAAGTCAAATGGGAGAGGGGCTTGCCTATACTGCAATTTAAACACCAAAACAACTGTTTTTAACACCCAATTTTTCAACAACCAGTCACGTGAAAGCGCATGCATCCACAATTTCAATGCCCGAGTAGAAATATCAGGCTCCGAATTCTATGACAATCAAGTTAAGCTCAATGCTTCAACCATAATCAATCACAAAAGGGCCAGGCTATTGATTAGGGATACCGTTTTCAAGAATAATGCTGCCGACAATGGTGGGGCGATACTCAATTTCGGCAAATGTGAAATATTCGAGTCTTTATTCATTAATAACATTACCTTTGATGATGGAGGGGCGATAAACAATCAGGCCAAAAGCCGTCTAAGCATTTCCCATACCCGTTTCATTGAAAATGAATGCGGCGGGGATGGTGGTGCTGTCGTTAATTTTTCAAAAGCAAGCATTGATGATGCGCTGTTTTTGAGAAATTCCTCGAAAAACCATGGAGGAGCAATAAGCAACCAAAAAAAGGGTTCTTTAAATATTTCAAATACGACGTTTGCCTACAATGATGTTGAAATGAATGGTGGGGCACTGACCAATTGGGGCAAGATTGATTTGAAAAGCAGTAAATTTAAAAACAATGCTTCTGGTGAACATGGCGGCGCCATTTTCAATCAGGAAGAGTGCATTTCAAATATTGAATCATGTGATTTTTCAGGCAATTCATGTGGTTATTATGGCGGTGCAATCTTTAATTGGGGAGATTTGAATTTGGAGGAATCTTCATTTATGAATAACTCTTCCGAGTTTGGAGGCGCCATAAACAGTGCAAAAAAGGCATCAATGCTCATCAGCAATTCCAAATTTTCACAAAATGCATCCAAAAATGGTGCAGCCATATTCAACAACAGTAAACATGCAAAGCTAATCGGCTGCGAATTCATGAGCCATCACTCAAGAAACGTGGCATATAATTCAAAATCTATGATTTTTATAAACTCCATCTTCAGGGACAATGTCTGTGAGGATATTGTTTTCAGTGATGAGGAGGGGATGCTCAGTTATGCAGGTGGTGAATTTAAGGACAACCGTGTTTTAAGGTCTGTAGTCTATTGTATCGGTGAGGTTTCAAGTCTGGCCAATGTCATTTTCGTGAATAATATCTCCAAACGCCAGTCATGCGCAGACATCTACAATGAAGGCTATATGGTATTGTTTGCCGTAGAGTTCAATCTGCCTCACAAAAGCATATTGAACAAGGGCATTATGGATGTTAAAAACATGTCAACATCCAAAATAAATAACCATCACATAATCAATGACTTTTCCAAAAAGAGCAAAAGCAAAAACGATTTCAACGCATTAAACAGACGGATAAATGAAAATGATTCTCTGGAATTGGATGAGGATTACCGTCTTGATGTAGTAGAATCCGAATTCTACGAAGGAGGCATTGAAATCAAAAGGAACGGCCTTGTAATCGATGGACGGGGCCATACAATAGATGGAGCTCACCTATCACGCATTTTCATCATAAATGCCAAAGATGTTGTTTTAAAAGACATTACATTCAGGAATGGAGCATTTTTCAATGACTTCGACAAGTATCTTTTTGGCGGAGGGGCAATAGTTGTGCTGAAGGATGCCTCCCTGAGGCTTGAAAACTGCATGTTTGTCAATAACAGATCAAATTCCAACGGAGGGGCAATTTCCAATGATGGGACTATAGAGTCTATGGATTGCAAATTCATTAAAAACAAAGCTGAAATGTATGGAGGGGCCATCCACAACCGGCAAACATTAACGACTTCAAATGATGAATTCAAAGGCAATTCATCAAGAATCGCCAGTGCAATATACAACAGAGGGCATCTAAAAATCAAAAAGGACATATCCCTCGAAGACAACACTTCACGGTTCATTGAGGACATCTACAATGCAGGATTTGTTGAAGAGTCCGGCTTTGATGATTTGATATATGACAGCTCCAGGGTTTTTAAAAGGCACGATACGGAATCATTCACGTATCTGATGGATAAGATTGAAAACTCCGAGGTCATTATGCTGGACCATGACATAATATTCGATTATTCGAAGGATTTCTATTTGAAATACCGTTTAGACATCAGAAAAGATTTGGTAATCGATGGGGCAAACCACAGCATTGAATACAATCTTCAGGACGGCGAAACATACTTTTTGGATGGTGCAAATTCCGCTTCCTTGTTCAGGATACGCAAAAAGGACATCAAAGTTACCTTCAAGAACATAATCTTTAAGAACTGCTATTCAAACGGCAGAGACATAATTGACAATTCTGCCGATTTGACAATTGAAGGCTGCCGATTCATAAATTGCCGTGTCATTGGCGATGACTGTCTGATAAACAACAAAAACATATTAAAAATCAAAAATTCAAATTTTTCAAACAATATTTCATCAAAAAAGTCCCTTATAGACAATTCCTCAAAATTAGAGATGTCAGAAGTCAGCTTCATCAACAACAATTCATCTGCAATGGGATCATGTGTAACAAACAGTGGCGAAATCAGTGTTGAAAAGTCTCAATTTAAAAGCAACAGCACGAAAAACAATGCAGGATGCATATATAATGGCCATGACAGCAGTTTAAGACTGGCAAATGTCGAGTTCAGTGATAATGATGCAGAGGTGGATGGTGGCGTAATCTACAATTACAGTGAAATGGATATTGCCGATTCTAAATTTGAGGATAATTTGGCAAATGATGAAGGTGGAGCAATAAATAATCGTACAAGTGGCGAATTGAAGATAACAAATTCAAGATTCATTTCAAATGAATCAAAAACCAATGGCGGAGCAATTTTCAATTATGGTAAGGTTGATGTTGCAGATTGCGAGTTCATTAGAAATCATGCTAAAAACAGATCTGGTGCAATCGAACACACACGACCTTTGGACAAAAGAAAATCCAGCCATTTGAAGGTTTCAAATACGAAATTCAAGCAAAATTCCGCTTGGGAACATGATGACATATACAGCTATGACGATGCTGATGTTGAAATAAAAGGAATGAGTGATTTGAATGGAAAGTGAGGTTCTTGATGAGTTGATTGAGGATATTGATCAGTGGAGCAATTTTTATATAGTCTCTGATGATGATTCAAAGCAGTTAGCCATTTTTCTTGGTGATGAACTGGAAAATCAGGGTATTTCATATTCTATAATTTTAAAAGGTATGGAAGATAGTTTTAAAGAAGATTTGCATGAGGATGATTTGGTTCTTGCAATCTCTCGAAGTGGCCGTGAGAATCATGTTCGGTCAATGGTTAAAACAGCATTGAAAAGCAGGGTTAAGGTCTATGCGATTTGCAGTGACTTTAGAAGTCCTCTGGCAATGTTTGCAGATGAAACCATCATAATAAATGAGGATGATGATTTTGAACTGAAGGTATTGGAAATTATTCATGAAATCTCCATGAACTTGTTCAAGGATGCCTCAGATTCAGAATATGAAATCATGAAAGGTGCCGAACATGCTCCCATGCCCGACCCTGAAGGAAATGTCAAATCAACAATGTATGGCATGATTGTTAAGATTAATGTCAATGTTGGTGATGAAGTTAATGAAGGAGATGTAATCTACATTATTGAAGCCATGAAAATGGAAAATGAGGTTTCATCGAATGAAAACGGAGTTGTAAAAGAAATCTTTGTAAAAGAAGGCGATAATGTGATTGTTGGTGACAGCATAATGGAAATTGAGTGAAAATCAGTGCTAATATGTTCGATGACGATATTGATAAAGAGGTATACAAACTTTTAATTTTGTGAATTTGAGACATTATCCACAAATTTAATTAAGCATCCCAGTCAAAAGAATATTATAGAAAAGTTATGGAGAAACAGTAAGTAACTGATATTTAAAGTGATAACAATGATGATACCATCTGAAATATCAATTACTTTTCAAGTGCTCTCTCACTCTACCTTTTATAATATCAAATTATAAAAGTGTTAAGTATGGATAACGAGCTACTTGAAAATATATTTATAACAAACAACTATTCACACGAAACACGAAAAGTGAATAGGTCAGTAATGAAGAAGTATTGTGAATTCTATGGTATGAACCTTCAGGAACTGCTTGATGAAGCGGAAAAAGATGAAGCAGACAATGTCAAATGGAAACACCGCCGTGTTAAACATAAACTGCTTAAATACAGACAATTCCTTTTAGACAAATATTCTATAAACACAGTTAGAATACATATGTCTGTCGTCTCAAAATTTTACAGATTTTATGACATCGAAATCAATCCTCTACCAAGATTGAACATGAAAGCTGTGAAAAAACCAACACCAATCTATTATAAAGATTTGCCTGATAAGGAAATCATAAGGGAAGCTTTAGCAATTTCCCCACCAGTAATGAAAGCTATAATATTGTTTTCCTGCTCAAGCGGTTGTGCCAGAGCCGAAACATTGAGCCTGACAATTCAGGACTATATCGATGCCTTATCTGAATATCTGCCGAACAAAAGAATGAACATCTATCAGATAATTGATTATCTGAATGACAATGACAATGTGATACCTACCTTTAACCTCAGGAGAATTAAAACAAACAAGTATTACACTACTTACTGCAGTCCTGAAGCGGTTAAAGCCATCAATGCATATATTCTGACAAGAACAGACAATGTAACTCCGGAAAGCCAACTGTTCAGGATGTATGAAACATACTTTATTGGATATTTCCAGAGAATCAATGATGAACTTGGTCTCGGCAGAGTCGGACATTACAGCAGATTCAGAAGCCATATGCTCAGGAAATTCCATGCTTCAGCATTGTACAATGACGGCATGAGTTTGGATAACGTGAACGATTTGCAGGGCAAGGCCAAAAACAAGACCGACCAGGCTTACTTCATGATCAATCCTGAAGATTTGAAATATGAATATATCAAGCATCTGCCTGCCATTACAATAAATACTGATGTTGAAAAACTGTCCATCAAATCTCCGGAATATATGCAGATGGAAAGGGAAAATAATGAATATAAACAAAAAGTTGAAAAAATGGAAGCTAATATAGCTAACATCATGGAACGTCTGGGCCAGGAGGAAGCAAAATAGCTTTGTTGAATTTGGTGGAAATTATACTTTCCACTATCTTTTCTTATTTTTTTCTAAATAGCATTAAAACATTATTATGCTATTTTTATTATTAACTGAAGAGTAAAAAACTATTTTTGATTATATAAAGCACATTATCAATAGCTTATGATATAAAAGTGATTGTGAGAAATAATTTTAAATCTGTGCATTTGGATGGAACCATCATCAAATTTTCAAGATAAATTGCACTTATGATATTATACATTTGATATTTTCTGACTTCAAATTTTGATTCAATGTTTAGAGAATTTTGGAAAAATACATGCCTTATCTTCAAGTATAACATTGTAATAAATGAACGATTAAGCCAAAAATAGAAAGCAAAATGTTTATATACACAAAATAACAGACTATGATTAGCCATTACGAAGTGAGGACAATTTTTATGAGTGAGAACAATTTTTCACACTCGTACAACTTTTCTTTTGTGAGGGCTGAAAATCAATATCTGGAGGTAAAATATCAAGAAAATAACAGGAAAAAAAGATCATTAAAAAAAGGATTATAAAAAAATAATTTTATTTGAATAACGAGCTAATAAATATTATTTTTCATTATAATCCTAAGGGGTCAGATAAGAAAAATAAAAATAATTAGACACGTCGCGAAACAATGTTAAAAATTAATACTTTTCAAAACTTAACCCAGTTTCTAGTTTATTTTAAGGAATATATAAACATTTGTAAATTAAAAAAAGCAGTGTTTATCTTGTACTAAATATTCGGTAAAGAATTGAAAACTATTTTTAACCACGTACTATTTTTATTTTTCAAAGACTTCTGACTCCTATTGAATTTTAGATTGTTGATCATTTACACCCACATAATGATGGGAAAACATAGGAGAAGAAAAACAATGTGTGAAGTAATAAAACCCCGGATGAATGAAATAATAATTTTCAATAACTTCAGGGCACTTGAAGAAGTCATTGCAGAAATTCAGGAAACTGAAAACATACGCAATGAAAGGGAATTCTTCCAGTCATACAGAATCAAGATAATGAAACTGGATTAACACCAGACGATGAACTAAAAATTATAACAGGAGTCTAAAATCATGTTAGAACAAGAAGTAAACGGGAAAACACATGTCTTAGTCCCAAAAGACATATGGGACGATATAATGGCAATGTTCAATGAACATTTGAATAAAGGTGAATAGAATGGACAGCTATTTGCCCGATTGCGGAATCGAACATAATCAGTTCGAAAACAACTACCACGGCATCCTTACCCACAGCGGTGAAATCAAAGTTGCCAAAGGTGATGTTGAACAGGAAATCCTCTACATTGATGATGACGGTATCGTATTGGTGGACGGCGGCAAAAAGGCATACCAGACACTAATCCATACCAAGCTATTGGCACTAATCCAATATGCAAAAGCTGGAGATATCGGATTCATAAAGTTCATAAGAGGAGAGGCTTTCATTGTCGGATTCAGGAAAAAAAGGAGTGACTGATATGGAAAGTACAATTCATGAAATGCAGAAAAAGCTTACAGATGGATACTGCATCGGTTTTCACTATGCAAATGAAGGTATTCATTTTTTGCTTTCAAAATCAGATGAATTCCATTTGCTGAACGAAAACACAATAGCAATCCACAGGAAAAACGGAACAATCCAAATAATCAACCTGAATTTCATCAGTGAAATTCGCATCATAAGGAAGTCATACAGATGAGCAAACCAGCAAGATTATATCCGAAAAAAGAAATGAAGTTGAATCCAAAAGTGATTTGGATTGGAAGTATAATATTCGCCATAGCTATCGGATGGTTTGGAATAACAATCTCAAGCTTTGGAACATTATAAAAGGTGAAAAAATGGTAAAAGCCGAACTAATAGAAAATCCAACAGAAAGTGAAATAGTCAAAGTTGATACCGTCCCTGATGTCGATGTTGCAATTGAGCAATGGGACGCATATCAGAGACTATGCAAAGGATTATTGAATGACAATGACTATCAGGAAATAATTGTTAAGGAAAAAGATGAAAACGGAAACTACGTTAAAGTGAAAAGACACTTCAAGAAAAAGTCAGCATGGCAGAAACTCTCCCGTGCATTCAATGTCGATACCGAAATAGTGGATCGTGAAATTGAGCGAACAAAAATGGGAAGAGTCAGAGAAGCATATTACTGCGTTAGAGCATCACTTCCAAATGGCCGCAGCGTTGAATCAGATGCACTATGCTCAAGGTCCGAGAAAGGAAAGGACAAAGTCTCAGACCACACCATAATGTCAACTGCAAAGACACGTGCTACAAACCGTGCAATAGCTGAACTCATTGGAGCAGGAGAAGTGTCAGCAGAAGAAATGTCAGCTGAAAAGATTGCAGGACAATCAAAATTTCTAAAAGAGGACAATAGCTAGTTCCTCTTTTAATATTTTTAGGAGAGAATTAAAATGAGCTTTGAAAACACTAAACAGACAATATTTACAGGTACACAATTAGATTATGAAGAAATTGTAGAAATTCCGGAAGGATATGAAAAAGCAGAATTAAAAGACTTTGAAGATGGAACCCTAATCAGAGGCAGACCTGAAATGGCTTCAGTTTCATCATTTACCTTTGACGATGATGGCGAAGAAAAAACAGTGAACAGATTCAAATTATACATCTTTCAGGATGCAGACAAAATATATGTTGAAATCAATGTTAATCTTAAAAATGATGGAGACATTCACAAAAACGTCAGGAAAGGAAGTGTATTATTTGATTTCTTAACCAGCATTCTTGAATTGGAAAATGCAGGTTCAGTTGGCAAATCCAATATTTTAAGAAATGTTGATCTTTCCGAATACCGTGAATTCGTAAACAGGTTAAGTGAAATGACTATTCAAGTCAAAGAAAGATCCGGAACCTACACATTCTACAGTTTCATTGTGAGGGACGTTCAGGTATAGGTAATTAAAATGAGTGAAGGAAGTTCAGCTATACAAATCAAAAAAGCTATCGGTAATGTCTATAAACCAGATTATGAGTTTACATACTTTAAAAACATAATCAGTGCTTTCTATTTGCAGGGTACAGACCCAGAAGTTGTAGAAAAAATTCTTATTGAATTATACAACCAACTTCCTTCTCATGAGAAAACATTAGATGAAATCATTAAACTCTTCGAAGACATTTATTTGGGTGATGAAAATCCGAATAGTGGGATTAAAGGCATTGAGAGATTCATTTCAGATAAATATGACAAAAAGACCAGTGTTCTAGTGGGGCGTGAATTAAATAGGGCAATCATACCATATGATACCAATAAGATTTACAAACTCCAAACTGGCTCCAACAAATATATCGTTATGGACTACAGGAACAATGAAGTCACTACACAGACAATCGAATGGAAAAAAGGAAATGAAGTGGCCGATTACACCAGAGTACTGTTCTGCTATCCTATGCGGATTACAATACATGACAATCCGATAAGTGAAGCCGGAAGAACCTTCAGCATCGAATGGAGAACAACAAATGGAGGACATTTCCATACCAAAGATATGAACATCGTTGAAATCGAACATTATCTCATTGAACACGGTTATGTCCTCTCACGTTACCAATCCAAAGATGTTGTTCC
>ONJC01000001.1 GCA_900318035.1 uncultured Methanobrevibacter sp. | reverse complement strand
TGGTGGATATGTATCCATCTAGGCCTTTTTCTTCAAGATATGTTGTGTTTTCATCGGTTGAATATCCATTATCGGCACTGAATTGGAAATTTGAAGGCATTTCTTCGTATATTTCGCTTAAATTGTTTTCTAATTGTTCAATTGATGGAATTAGTTCGAAATGGTCTGTTGGATTTTGTGTAATGTATGATGAAAGTATTATTCCTTTGTATTCGTCCACGATGATTTGTGCGTTATAATCCCATTCCCATTTGCCTTTTTTATTCATCATTAAGCGAGCATCAGGGTCATTAATACTAATTACATCTTTTGGTGATTCTTTTACTTTTTCTTCGAGTTCATTGAGTTTTTTTAAAACTTTTTCGGGATTTTTTTCTGCTTGTTTTAAAAGATTTAAACTGGAAGAACGTAATTTATCTTTGTTTCTAGTATTTTTAGAAGATTCTCGAATTTCTTTTACAGTTTCTTTGAATTTTTCTTTGTCTGTTAATGATTCTGGAACTGAATTTCCTGATTCATCTCCGAGTTCTTCATCTTCTTGTTGATCTCTTTCAATACTTTTTTGGAGGTGTTCTTTCATGATTTTGATTTGGTTTTCATCTGTTAATTTGTTAATTGATGTTTTTGCTTTGATTTTTGTACCATCCATGCTCAAATGATGGATTTTAATTAAATCATTATCTTTTGCAATTTTAATGGTTGTTTTGAATGCTTCGTCGATTAAATCCGAATAATCGACTTTAAATCGTGCTATTGTTCTGTATGATGGGTGTTCCATTGCTGCAAGGTACATATATGCGATGTCTGTTCTTGTTTTTCTTTCTATTTCTCTTGAAGATAATCCTCCATCAAATACGCTCATTAAAATGAGCCTGAGCAATAATTCTCGAAGATAAGCAAATTCACCAGGCTTTCCACGAAACTCATTGTTTGCTTTCGAACAATCAATTAAATCAACCACATTTTTAATAAAATAGCACGGATGGTCTTCAGGAATCAAATTTCGCAAGTCCATAGGGACCAACATGCTCTGATTAATATTATCATCTTTCAAAACCATGAATAAAAAAACCACAAATATTAATATCTATAATAAAAGATTGTACTTCATAGTATATAAAATTAAAGGAAAAATACGCAAAATAAAATTATAAAAATGTGACTTCGTGTCACATCCTCAAATTAAAAAAAAAAAGAAATTTAAAGTAAAAAATTATTATTTTTTACAGTTTTTGAGTGCCTCTACAGCGGCAAGTCTTTTACCTGCAAGCATGCTGATACAAGCACCTCCACCACTGCTTAAATGGCTCATCTGATTTTCCAAACCAAGACCTGCAGTAGCGGCAGCAATATGACCTCCACCGATTAATGAAAAACCAGTAGACTTAGCCATTGCATTAATTAAGTCTTCAGTACCTATAGCAAATTTAGGGTCTTCAAATACTCCGGCAGGACCATTGGCAAATATGTATTTGGCTTCCCTGATTTCTTTTGCATAAAATGCAATGGTTTTAACACCTATATCGAAAATAGCCTCATTCGGAATCTTGTCATTGTCAATGTCAACCCGCTCGCCGTCAATTTCACAGGCCACATCAAGAGGATATTTGACCTTATCGCCAAATCTTTCAATCAGTTCTCTGGCCTTTTCAACCATATCTTTATATCCTCTGCCTACTATGAAATCCTTATTTACCTGACCGATATCAATACCGGCAGCCCATAAAACAATATTTCCAACAATACCTGTTGTCAAAATTGAATCTGCAGTACCATTGCCCAATACATTCTCCATAACCTCAATAGAATCTTCAGGTTTCATTCCGCCAAGCAAAAATACACATGGATGTTCGACATTGTCCAGTGCAGACTGAATAACTGTCAGTTCCTCTTCCATTATGCGGCCTGCAGCAGAAGGAGTATTTACAGTAAAACCGACAAGAGATGCCTGAGATCTGTGAGCAGCTGCAAATGCGTCATTTACAAAATAATCAATATATGGAGACAGATGCCTTACAAGCAATGTTTTAGACTGTTCTTCAGGAGTTCTAGAAAGAGATTCCTCTGAAAAGAAACGTGCATTTTCAAGCAATAAAATTTCATGGGGTTTAAGATTATGGATAGCTTCTTTAGCAGCTTTTGAGAACAGTGAATCTATATATTTTACTCTTATATTTAGAATATCTGAAAGTGCATCCGCATGCTGGGATAAAGTTGTGAAATCCTTTTTGCCCGGACGGCTTTGATGAGCAAGAATTACAACCTTAGCGCCCTTATTTGATAATTCTTTAAGGGTTCTTGCATGTAATTTCAATCTTGTATCGTCCAATATGAATCCTGAACTCGGATCAACGGGAGCATTTATGTCCACTCTAACAAGAACTGTTTTATTTTCAACGTCAAAATCATCAATAGTATTAAATTCAGCCATTTTCCTCACTCTTAAGCTATAATTTACTTACCAAATCAAGTAATGCGTCTTTTGGACTTTCCGCCTTAATGATTCCTGATGCAAGCAATACCCCATCAGCTCCCAAATCCATTGCCGCTTTCATATCATCACCGGTAGTGATTCCGGCACCGCACAATACCTTAACCTTCTTGTTGATGGCTTTTACTTCCTTGACAGTATCTTCAACGACCTCAGGTTGTGCCTGAGATACAGGTATTCCTGTTCCAATCAGTTCAGGCGGTTCGACAGCAACTGCAGTAGGAGCAAGAGTTGCGACAGCCTTTGAAGTTTCTATATTGTTGGAGCATACGCAGGATTCTATTTCATTTTGCCTACATAGCTTTACAACTTCATCAATGTCTGCAAGTTTCATCCTTTGTTCTGAGTGATTTATCAATGAACCGCTGATGCCCGCTTCAATCAAAGTATCTATCAGATTGGAACCTGTGTGACCTCCGGGGGAGACTGCATCAATGTGCTGTGCAAAAATTGGAAGTGAAGCTTCCTGACTTATCCTGTAAATGTCTGCAGCCTGAGGGGCAGCAACCATGGTAATTCCTGATTCGCTAGCAGCACTTTCCAAATCATGTGCAAGTTCTAAAGCCTTTATACCGCTTGATTCTAAATAGGTTTTATAATTCAATATCACTATTGGTGTATCCATAATATCCCACAAATATATTTATTATAATAATATTTGGAAAACATTATTAAATAAATTTATGATTATTTATTCGTTTTTGAGATAATTTGACATATTCCTCATTGATATCATATGCAATATAGTTTCTGTTATTTTGAAGTGCGGCAATGCATGTGGTTCCGCTTCCGCAGAACGGGTCCAGAACAACATCCCCCTCATAGCTGTAAAGATTAATCAGCCTGTGAGGCAGTTCAATCGGGAACGGAGCTGGATGACCTATTTTTTTGGCGTTTACTGCGGGAAATGTCCAGATGCTTTTTGTCCACTGAATAAACTCGTCCCTTTCGATAGTGTCCTTTCTTTCCTGAGACCTGTTTTTGGAATAGGACTCCTTGGAGAATACAAGAATGTATTCGTGATAATCCCTTAAGACAGGATTTGAAGCAGACATCCAACTTCCCCAGGCACAGGATCCACCGGCACTGGCCGATTTGTCCCAGATTATTTCACCGCGCATGAGAAATCCCAAATCCAGCATTATTTCGATGACCATTGCATGGAGAGGAATATAGGGTTTTCTTCCGATGTTTGCAATGTTGATGCATGCTCTGCCTCCGGTGACCAGCTTTTTGTATGTCTGGGCAAAGACGGCCGTCAGCAGCTCCAGATACTCATCAAGTGTCAGGTCGTTGTCATATTCCTTTCCGACATTATATGGAGGGGATGTGACCATCAGATGAATGCTGTCGTCTGGAATCTCATCCATATTTTCGCTGGATTTGCAGTATAATTTATTCAGGTTATCTTTTGGAATTTCCACCTGCCTATATTCGATATTTTTCGGAATCCTGAACTCTTCAAATAATTTTGAACTGTAAAACTTTTTTGAGCTGTGGGATTCCCTTAAAACAGAACCGAATGAAGATGTTTGAGTTTTTCTAACCACATTAATACCTCTTTAGGAGATTTAAAAATTTCAATCCCTTATTTTCATAAGTTTCCTCTTTGTCAGCTATTTCAATCAATTTTCCTAAAGTTTTTGGACTTTCCATTCCTGAAAAGAAGTTCAAGTCCTGATTGAACAATTGATTTAAATGCATTTTTAGCTCTGAAGTGTTGTCAAACCTGTAAAAACCTTTCTTGGGAGTGGATTTTCGTGTATTGCCGTGATTGAGAGGGAATGGATTTAAAGACCAGAATCCCTGAATTAAACCTGCATGCTTTAGGTAATCCGCCTTTTTGGAAAATCCGTTTGATAATGGCGCATTGCCCAAAACGATTATTGGAATTTTTGTTGATTCGAAATTTGAAACTCTTATATCAACACATTTGCCTATAGCCTTTAAGATTGAGTCCGAACGTGTGAAACTTGGCTTTCCCTGATGGGTTCTGAAATCGCCGACTTCCTTCAGGCTGCCGAATTCTGGTTCATACTGCCAGTTCCACACAAGAGACATTTTGACTTCACATATTAGTTTTACTTCTGAAGCTTTTAAAATTTTTTTATCCTCTGTTGCAATTGCAATGTCGGCCGGAGATTTTGATGTGATTCCAACAGAGGGAATTCTGGCCTGCTGGACTATGTGGAGATTTTCATCTTCAATCAGTTCGCTGAACAAATCGCTGACCCACTTTTCAGTATAATTTCCAATAAGGGAATTTCTGGCCTGAAGAGTGGTTTTTCCACCCTTATACCTTTTTGGAAAGTAAGCCAAATATCGTCCGTCATCGGTCCTGTAGAAAAGCTGCTCTTTTGAAGCAAAACTTTTTGAATTAATAAAAAATAATTTTTCTTGTTGTTTATTCCATAATCTCATAATAATATCTATTATAACTAAACATATAAATAGATTTAATAAGTAAAAATAAATATTGTTCATAACTTGTAAATTAAAAGTGCCCTTATAAAAATGTATATACTACAAAAACAAAAATAAATGTGATTTTATGTCATTTACAAAAAACCAAATTGAAAAACTTGAAAAAAGCGGATACAGATTCGTCGGAACACATGGACACGCAGCCGTTAAAGTCTGCCATTGGACAAGACAAAGTATTGTAGACAAGGGAGTTTGCTATAAGGAAAAATTCTACGGAATCAAATCACACAGATGTCTTCAGATGTCTCCTGCAGTTCCAAACTGTCAGCAGGAATGTGAATTCTGCTGGAGAGACCTGACATATACCCAAACCAGTTGGGAAGATGATGAATATGATGATCCAAAAACAATTATCGATGATGCCATCAAAGCTCAGGCAAACCTCCTATGCGGATTTTTTGGAAATGACAAGGCAAACCGAAAGAAACTGGAAGAGGTGAAAAATCCAACCAATGCGGCGATTTCACTTGCAGGAGAACCTACCCTCTATCCGAAAATAGATGCCCTGATAGGTGAGTTCAACCGACGCAATTTCACAACATTCGTAGTGAGCAACGGCCAGTGTGTCGACAGATTGCGAAACCTTGAAAACGATCCGTACCAACTGTACCTTTCCTTGGATGCACCTTCAAAGAAAATATTTGATGAAGTGTGCAGACCAAGAATAAATGATGCTTGGAGTAATTTAAACGAATCACTTGAAACACTGTCCAGTTTTAACTCACGTACATGTATAAGAAATACCTGCGTTCGCGGAAGAAACATGGAACAGGCTGAAGAATATGGAAAATTAATAAGAAAAGCAGACCCTGACTATGTAGAGGTCAAGGCATATATGTGCGTTGGCTCATCACGTGAACGTCTGACTTTGGACAATATGCCGACATTCGATGAGGTTAAAGAATTTGCAAAAAAAATAGGAAAAGAGTGCGGTAAAGAAATAGTAAATGAATCTGAAATCAGTCGTGTTGTTCTGCTCGAATAGCAATTTTTCTTCCAAGTTCAAACGCACTTTCTAAATCTTTTGGAAATTGGTTTTTACGAATTTCCTTTCTCTCTTTTTCATCAAAAGCATCACTGACGTATTTTGAATAATCCCTGAACTGATAGGTCTCATAGACATAGAGATGCTCAATTTCACCAAATGTTCTACCTAATCCCATCTCAAAATGGTCATGAAGGTCATGATATCCGATTTGATATGAGATTTCTTCGGAAGCATTCATAGTGTATATGTATGCCAGCGGCATCCTTTTGTGTTCGACAGTTTCCGTTTTGCTGTATGCAACAAACGGGAAGACAAAACGCTCCAAAAAGCATCTCATGTTTCCGGTAACATCGCTTAGGTAAATCGGTGAACCCAAAATAATACCGTCGGCCTGAACGAGTTCATCAAGAATAGGTTTTAAATCATCATTCTGAACGCATCTGCCATAATGTTTACCGTTGACTCTCTTGCATGCAAAGCAACTTCTGCATCCGTGAAAAGGAAAATCATAGAGATTAATCCTTTCAACGTGAGCATCAGAAAAAACTGATTTTACGCCTTCAAGAGATTTGTCCAGAAGCTGCGCTGTATTGCATTTTGGTCTTGGGGAACCGTTAACGGCGAAAAATTTCATTTATTTACCCTTTGCTTTGATTTCTTCGCAAAGCTCAACAGCCTTTTTGGCTGCCTTTTCCATTGATACTTCAAATGGAATTCCGGCTTCATCTAAAATTTTCTGACCTTCTTCCTCATTGGTACCGGTCAGTCTGATTACAATAGGAACTTTACGTTCAGCACCTTCCAAAGCCTTGATTACGCCACGTGCAACATCATCAGCTTTGGTGATTCCACCTAAAACATTTAAAAATACAACTTTGACTCTGTCATAGTTCAATACTATGCTTAATGCCTGGTTAATGATATGTTCTGAAGCTCCGCCACCGATATCCAGGAAAGTGGCAGGTTCTCCTCCATTGAGTTTAATCATGTCCATAGCTGTTAAGGTCAAACCTGCACCGTTACCGATTACTGCAATATCCCCATCGAGTTGAACAAAATCCACTGCTTTCTGTTTATAGTGGAGCTTTTCAACAAGATCCTGATGTCTGAACAGGGAATCATTTTCAACGACTAATTTGGCGTCTGCAGCTATTACTCCATTAGGAGTCGATACGAGAGGGTTTATTTCAGCTGTATCAGCATCATATTTTTTAAATACATTGTATAATTTCCAGATTATATCTCCAATCGGAGAAATCAATTCGGAAGAAACACCCATTTTACGTGCAATTTCACGTGCTTCATATGGTAAAAAGTCAATTAAAGGATTTGGATAATATTTAATGATTTTTTCAGGGTTTGTCTTAGCTAAGTTTTCAATTTCAACCCCACCTTCATTACTTGCAAGAATTACGGGCCTTCTGGCACCCCTGTCCACTGATACAGTTACAAAAAATTCATTTAATATTTCAGCCTTTTCTTCAATCAGCAAGTGTTTTACTTTTTCGCCTTTAATTTCCATTCCTAAAATTTCTTCAGAAACTTTAAGTGCTTCACCAGGGTTGTTTGCGAATTTTACACCACCGGCCTTGCCTCTTCCACCGGTTAAAACTTGTGCTTTAACAACAACAGGCACACCCATCTCTGAAGATATAGTCATTGCTTCTTCAGGATAGTTTGCAACGTGTCCCTCTAGAATTGGAATGCCTTCCTTGTTAAAAATTTCCTTTGCTACGTTTTCAAAAAATCTCATTATAACACCTATTCCGCTAAAGCATATCCCGCTTCAAAAGCTTTAATGTTCTTTTCTTCAGTTCCTTTAGGAACACTAGCTTCAATAGCCTTCATTGCGGCTTCTTTAGATATCACTTTAGTAATTTTTGTAATGGCTCCCACCATAACAATGTTTGCAACAATTTTAAGACCGATATCATTGATTGCAGTCATTGTAGCCGGAGCTTCATAAACATCAATATTATGTTCGTCAATAAAGTCCCTGACTTCGTTAATGTCGGTTGTTCCAGGATCGACAATTAAAGTTCCGTTGTCCTTCAAATCACCGATGTATTTAAGCAATGCCTCATTGGACATTGCAACCAAAATATCAGGACTCAGGACTTTTGGGTATTCGATTAGTTTATTGTCGATGACTACTTCACATTTTGAAGCCCCCCCACGAGCTTCAGGACCATAAGATTGAGTTTGAACAGCTTCATTTTCATCAAACAAACTTGCAGCCTTACCTAAAATGATTCCGGCAAGAATGATTCCTTGACCTCCAAATCCACATATTCTAATTTCTTTTCTCATATTGATCACCTAAAAATCTGTTTCATATGCTGAATTGATAAGAGTTTTCTTACCGTAAGTGTCAATGCTGAACTTATCGAGCACTTCACTTAATTCATCCCTTTGTTTATTGGCGAATTCACCAACAACAACTTTGTCCTTCAATTCTTTTTCGCTCATCCTATCTGCAGCGGATTTGTAAACAGTATTTGCTTTCATCACTGCAGCCATTGCTGTAGGAGTTTTAAGTTTGTTTTTACGGCCAAAGTAAGTTGGACATAAAGTAACAACTTCAACAAATGAAAATCCAGGATTTTTTAATGCAGTCTTAATGGATAAAACCAAATTTTCCATTTCAACGGTTGTCCATCTGGCTGAGTAACTTGCACCTGCACCTGCAACGAGTTCTGCCAATTTGAATGGAGTGTCATAGTTTCCATAAGGTGCGGTGGTTGCAACAATACCTTTTGGAGATGTAGGACTTACCTGACCTCCAGTCATACCGTAGATATTGTTGTTGATACAAATCATTGTAATGTTAAGGTTTCTTCTGGCTGCGTGAATTAAATGGTTTCCTCCAATGGAAGCCGCATCCCCGTCACCACTGAATACAACAACGTCCAAATCCTTATTTGCTATTTTCAAACCGGTAGCAAATGACAATGCACGTCCGTGAGTGGTGTGAAGTGAATCACATTTCAGATAACCCGGAATTCTTGAAGAACATCCTATTCCGGAAACCAAAGTCATATTGTCAAAATCCATTTCAGCCTTTTCCATAGCTGCTAAAAAAGCGTTCATTACTGCTCCGTTTCCACAGCCCGGACAAAAAATATGAGGCAATCTGTCTTCCCTTAAGTACGGAAGAAATCTGTTGGTTTTTTCTTCAGCCATTATTTATCCTCCACTTCTTTGATTTTAGAAATTATCTCATCAGGAGTAGGTAGCATACCTCCGATTTTACCCAATAAATGAACATTATTCTGCTGTTTTAACAGTCTGTCAACTTCATAATACATCTGACCCAAGTTCATTTCGACGACAATAACATTCTTAGCGCCTTCGGTCAGTTCAAGCACCTGTTCATTAGGGAACGGCCAAGGAGTATCAACCTTGATATAACCTACTTTTCTACCTTCTTTTCTTACTTTAAGCACTGCTTCAATTACAGCCCTAATAGGAGATCCATATGAAATTACAACAGTATCAGCATCATCACAGAATTGGGTGAATACTGAAGAAATTTCATTTCTGTTGTTTAAAATTTTATTACATAACCTTGTAACAAGCTTAGAGTGTGTTTCAGGATTGTTGGTGTCCGGATAACCTCTTTCATCGTGAGTCAATCCTGTAATATGTACCTTGAACCCGTCTCCGAATGCAGGCATTGGAGTGGTTCCGTCTTCAACATGCTTGAAAGGCAAATAATCATCAGTCAATTCAGGCCTTTTTCTAGGAACAATATCGATTTTATCTTCATCGATAACCATCTTTTCCCTCATATGTCCCATAGTTTCATCAGCCATTAAAAATACAGGCACCCTGTATTGTTCAGCCAAATTAAAAGCTTTGATTGTGAAATAGAAAAATTCCTCAACGCTTGCAGGAGCCAATGCAATCGGTTCATAATCCCCATGTGAACCCCAACGAGCCTGCATCATGTCTCCTTGAGCACCCATTGTCGGTTGAGCGGTTGAAGGAGAACCCCTTTGAACATCAGCAATAACAAGAGGTGTTTCAGTAATAAATGCATACCCTATATTTTCCTGCATCAATGATAAACCAGGCCCGGAAGTTGCGGTCATTGATTTTGTTCCTCCCCATGAAGCGCCAATAATCGCTCCCATGGAAGCAATTTCATCTTCCATTTGAACAAAAGAACCTCCGACTTTTGGTAATTCACGAGCTAAAGTTTCTGCAATTTCAGTTGATGGAGTAATCGGATAACCTGCAAAAAATCTGCAGCCTGCAGCTATCGCTCCTTTAGCACATGCTTCATTTCCTTGAATAAATAATTCTTCAGACATTCTAACACCTACTTTTTCCCCTTTGTGAAATTAGGATTGAAGTTAACATCATTGCCCTCTTTCATCCACCAATTTTCCGGCAAATCAACAGTTATTGCCTGGTCCGGACATGCCACTTCACAGGTACCGCATTTGGTACATCTCTCTTCAAACTTAACGAAAGGCAATTGCACTCCTTTATCGTTGAGCTCAGGAGATATTGCATATACATTTTTATAACACATGAATAGGCAAAGATGACATCCTTTACACAAATTTTCATCAATAATTATCAATTTTAAAATCTCCTAAAAATTCTATGATAAATAAATATAGAATGTTATATATTTATGTTAATGTACCTTTAAATATCTTATGAAAAATCGTGAAAATTAAAAGAAGTTTAATGAAAATAAAAAAAAAATATTAAAGTTAAACAAAAAACTTTATTCGATTTAAATATCTGACAAACATTACACAATATTATGGATGAAGCAACACTCGCAATAAGATATATCGGACTGCTGATTGTGACATTTTTCGCAAGCGCAATCAAAACATTATTTTTTAGAATTCAATATGGCATGATGATGAATGATGTAATCTGCATTGAACTGGCAATAGCAATTGTCATGACCCAGATTTACCTGATTTATGCCAGGCGATGGGGATATTTTAATCAATCACATATAGTTAAGGTCATTCTGGCAAATATCATTTTTACATCGATAGCATGGATTTCCGGAACTTCAACCGGCCTTCACGGATTGGCAACAAATCCTAACATCTACCACTAAAATTATTAATAAAAAATGAAACCAACTTATATTATGAAACACCTGACAACACCCATAACCGATGAAGATTTGGCCAGTGTCAATGTTGGAGACCAGATTTCAATTTCAGGAACAATCTATACCGGCCGGGATGCCGCTTTGCCGCAACTGGTCAGACTTATTGAGGAAAACAATGTTCCATTTGATTTGAATGGAGCTGCAATAATGCATACTGCTTTCAGCGATGCGGGAATAGCTCCGACAACAAGCAGCAAAGTTGAAATCGAATCCACAATACCTAAATTAAGCGAAGCTGGCGTCAAAGTCCATATCGGAAAAGGAATGCTGAGTGATGAGACAGCTGAAAAACTAAATGAAAACGGCTCCATATTTGTCATAACACCCCCAGTTGCAGCACTTCTTACAAACAAGGTTGTGAAAAAGGAATGCATTCTGTTTGAAAATGAGGGCATGGAAGCGATGTTTAAGCTGGAAGTGGAAAAGATTCCAGGAATCGTTGCAATCCATAACGGAAAAAAAATAAAATAAGGATATAACTGTTTAAATTATATCCAAATCGTCCAACAAAACAGTATTCGACGGATCTCTTTCTTTATTACCATTGAATACATCAACATCCAGAGACTTGTTCTTAAATGAAACAATCAGAGTACAGATTGCATCTCCAGTAACATTTACGGCTGTTCTGAACATGTCAAGGATATGGTCTATTCCGAAAATCATACCGATCGCCTGAACCGGCAGACCTACAGAATTGAACACCATTGTCAATGTGATAAGACCTACTGACGGAACACCTGCAGTACCGATTGAAGCCATTACCGCTGTGAATATTACTGTTAAAAGAGCAGTTGTTCCCAAATCTATACCATATGCCTGAGCTGCAAACATTACTGCAACACCCTGCATAATTGAGGTACCGTCCATGTTAATGGTAGCTCCCAGAGGAATTGTAAATGAAGAAACATCCTTTGAAACTCCCAATTCTGACAGTTTCTCCAAGTTCAGAGGAATTGTAGCATTTGATGTTGATGAGGAAAATGCGAAAAACATAACAGAAAAGAACTTTCTGAAGAATCTAACAGGATTTAACCTTGTAAATAATACAAGCAGTAACGGATAAACGACAAATGCCTGAATAGCCAGACCTATCAATACACAGAGGACATATTTGCCTAACGGAAGCAAACCTTCAAAGCCAAGGCCTGCAAAGGTCCTTGCCATCAAACAGAAAATACCTATTGGAGCAAATTTCATTACAATTGAAGTCATTTCCATCATGATTCTGTTTCCCTGAGAGAAAAGGTCGCTGACTAGTTGAGTCTCTTCCTTCAGTTTGGCCAATATTATCCCGATGAGCAGACCAAATATGATTACTGGAATCATGTCCCCATTTGCCAGGGCATTGAGCGGATTGTCAGGAACCATGTTTAGAATTGTGCCTGTCATAGTCTGGTTGATAGTGACATTTGATGACTGTGCGGCGGCGGCCATATTCAAGCCAACACCAGGTTTGATCAACATGCCGATAGCCAAAGCAAGAGTAACAGCCAGTGCGGTCGTTATAAGATAAATTCCTATTGTTCGCCCACCAATTGAACCTATCTTTCTGATATCTGAAATTGATGCTGCCCCAACAACAATGGAACAGAAAACAAGTGGCACAACCAGCATTTTCATCAGTTTAATGAATAAGCTTCCGCCCAGGTAAAAAACATTGTCCACAAGTAGAGTATTTTTTAAAAATGAGTCAGGTACGAAGAAATTCAATATTAATCCTGTGAGTAAACCTAATACCATCCCAATTAATATCCAATTACTGAGACTTATATTCTTCAATTTGCCCAACATTATTCCCTCCAAAATTTCATGATAGAATATATGTTGAACATACAATATAATTTTTAAGATTTAATTGTTTAAAAAAAGTATTGAGTTAATGAAATAACTCTAAAAAAAGTTAAAAAGAAAAGTTAAAAAATTAACTATTCTTCTTCTGCGTCTTCTTCTTCAGATTCTTCTTTTTTCTCGAATTCATCTACAAAGTTGACTTTGGTAATGTCTTCGATGTTGTCCCAGATGTCTTTAGCTATTCTGAATCTTGCAAAGGTAATGTCCATGTAGGATTTTTGATCGAATTTAGCCATTT
The DNA here is from genome assembly GCA_900318035.1 of uncultured Methanobrevibacter sp. Classification (GTDB taxonomy): domain Archaea; phylum Methanobacteriota; class Methanobacteria; order Methanobacteriales; family Methanobacteriaceae; genus Methanocatella. The sequence continues at coordinate 80,208 of ONJC01000001.1, read as the reverse complement.
CATCCAATTTGATGTTTGCAACACCATCAACAATGTCGATTTCGGTTTTATCGATGTCGACATTAGGGTTGGAGTAGTGTAATTCAATCATACTTTTGATTTTTTCTTCTTCATCATCGATGATTTCGGTTACTTCAACATCGTAGATTAAGTCTTTACCTGCTAATTCGTGGTTGAAGTCAACTTTTACTCTTCCACCGTTTACAGTTAAGACTTTACCTGCAGTACCTTCGGATTGGATTCTCATACCTGGGAAAGGAGTCATGCCTTGTTTTTTGAATTCTTTCATAGGCACTAATTGAACCAATTTAGGGTCTCTTTGTCCAAACGCATTTGCTGAATCAACTTCAACATGTTTGGTGTCGCCTTCTTTTAATCCAATAATTGCTTCTTCGATTGCAGGCAATAAGTGGTTTCCACCAACGACAATAGGAATTGCTTTGTAGGTTTTGTTTTCATCAAAAATTCCTGCTTCCTGTGCAATTTCATCATAAGTAGTATCAAATACTTCATCAGTTTCTTTTACTTTACCAGTAAAGTTTACTCTAACAAAATCTCCGTTATCTATAGCCATAATATTAGCTCCTTTATAATTTTGATTAAATAATTTGTTAATAAATATAACATTAATAAATATAGTAACCATCATTTATTAAAGTTTTGTTTACGGGCAATGTTAATGTAAAAAATAGATGTATTTTAAAAAAAATAAAATTAGAATGGAAGACTTACATACCTGCTGTGCAATTTGTAGGTATTCGGATTCCAGTTTTTTATTTTGCCCAATGAGTTTACATAGTCTATCGGATCACCGACAATCCAGGTATTTCCAATCAAAACCTGAGTCCATACATGACCGTACCAGTGCACGCCAAAGAAGCATGTTCCGTGAACATACCTTGCCTTTAAACCGGCTGTTCGATACATTGAAATCAGCAGGTGCGCCTGGTCAACGCAATTGCCTCTTTTAGCATTCAATGTGCCTGCCGCACCATGTTTGGTGTCATAATAATAATCATATGCAATATTGTCTCTTACATAGTTGAATATTGCCTTTGCCTTGTCAATATTATCTGTCAGACCGCTGGTCAATGATTTTACCAATGATTTGATTTTAGGACTGTTAACCTGGCAGTGACTTGATGAGCGAAGATAATCGCTTGAATAATATCCTTCATCATTCACGTTGAGTCCTGCTCCGAATTTGGAAGTTTTGACATTGATATTTTTGGATATTGAAACCGGAAGGTAATCATTGCTTCCGGCATATTTGACTGAAACTTTATATTTTCCCAAAGGCACAGAAGTTTTTAGGGTTGCATATCCGTTTGACGCAGTTTTGACAGTGTAGGTTTTGCCATCTATTGTCCATTTCAATTTCGCGCTGGAAACAGGTTTTCCGTTGGAATTGGTCAATAGAACTGCAAAAGATTGTAAATCATCAGCATATGTGCTGCCGCATTCCCATGTAATTTTGGACGGACTTCTCTTGAAAACATCAATACCGCATGACCCTGAAGCTGCCTTCACCATGGAGTCTGCAGAGGCAGTATAGTTAACGGTATAATTGCCGACATTTAAATTAATAGGAATTGAAGCAATTCCTCCATTGTCTGTTGTTGCATGGTAAGTATTATTCGCAAGGGAAAAAGTGACTGTCTTTTTAGCTAAAGGAACATTGCCTGCCTTGAAAATAACCTTGAATAAACTGCCTGCACCATAACCGAAAGACTTCAAACCCTTGACATTAATATTAGTGTCATTGGTTTTAAGCACAGCAACATGAGTTGTCACCGTGGACGGCCTGAAAAACTTATCGCCCGCATGGCTGTATTCAATTGTGAAAATGCCTTCACTAACAGGCAAGTTAAAGTCAATTAAACCGTTTTTATCAGTGTTTCTGTAATATGTCTGATCATTGATTTTGATTTTGATGGACTTTCCAACATTTGAATCTCCACCCAGTTTTGTTGAAAACTTGATTTTGACATTCTTGTTGCCATTTGGAAGTATGGTATAAGTATTAGGAACATTAACGGCTAATTTTGTGCTTGCAATATTATATACCTTAACTGTATTGGTCTTTGACAATCCATCCCTGTTATAACAGATTACCTTGTATGTGCCTTTTTTAAAGCTGTTGAAAGATAGCTTCACTTTGCCTTTTGCATTTGTTTTATATTCATATGTCTTGGAGTTGATTTTGATTTTAACTTTCTGATAGGCTAAAGCCTTCCCATTGCTTTTTAAAAACTTGGCGGTGAATTTTCTGCCGTCTCCCTTTACTTTCCTAAGGTCGGATGCGGAAACTGTTGATAAAACCTTTAAACCTGTTGTCAGAGCATATCCTGTGACGGGATTTGTTGCAGTGATTTGATAATTGCCCGGCTTGAATCCCAATGACCAACTGGCAATTCCTTTGCTGTCTGTTTTTTTAGTGTATGTTTTTCCGTTTACAGCTATTGTAACCTTTTTGCTTTTTAAAACATTGCCTTGAGCGTCAAAGAATGTTGCAGTGTATTTTTGGCTGCCTTTGTAATATTTAGTAATTTTTGAGGCCTTGACTGAAGGCAGAACTGTGATTTGTGAAGTCACATTGGATGGACCATATGAATCATCGCCCTCGAAAGCTGCAGTGGCTGTGTATGTTCCGGGGTTTAAATTCAAATTGATAACTGCGATGCCTTTGTCATCTGTCGCATTGACATACTTTACATTGCCTATGACAACATTAACGTTTTTGTTGGGTATTGTGGTGTTTGAACTTAACTCGCTTAAGACAACTTCATATGACCCCTTATAATAGATGTCTGTCTTTTGCGGAATCATTTGAGTCTGATTTTTGGTATTGCCCAGCAATGAATCATCGTTAATGTCATTCAATTTAATGCTATCTTCAGGATTGACTGGTGCATCATCAACCGAGTCTGCAGCATCCACAGCAGTTGCATTGGCATCACCTGCCTGAATCGCACCGATTGAAAACATGACTATGAAAATAACAAATATTGAAAATAATATTCTTTTTACCAAAACTTGTTGCCTCCTTAATGTTAATATTATTTTAAAGAGTAAATATAAACTTTTTGTCACATTTTTTATGCTAATATTCAGTTAACATTAACGTTTTGCATTTGAATAATCAGCCCTGTTGAATTGGTATGATATATATCCCCATTAAAAATCAAACTTTAAAATCAGAATGGCTGACGTTAATGTGAAAGTCTTTGCATATGAATGAAGAAATGTGTAAAACTATGGATTAGAATCAACGGGAAATCGATTTAAAAAAAAGAAATCGTAAAGGCAAATGATACCTTTACTTTTTAGCTGTTATTTTTACTGTTTTTGTTGCCTTGTTGTAGTAGCTATTGGCATTGAAGGATATTGTTGCAGAGAATGTTCCTTTTTTCTTCAGATTAGTGATTTTAAAGGTTGCCTTACCATTAGCACCAGTCTTGGCAGTGAAAGTTTTTTTATTGATTTTTAAATAGACTTTTTTGCTTTTCAATGCTTTGCCATTAGCTTTTAGTGTTATTGTGTATTTTTTGGTTTTTACACTGACCTTATAAGTCTTTTTGGCAGCAGTAATCTTTGGAGTTGCCTTTTTAACTACAACTTTTGCAGTATCCTGCACATCAGCATATGTTGCTGCTGCTGTGTATGTTCCAGGTTTTAGGTTGATTGGCATTGTTGCCTCACCATTGGAATCTGTTGTAATCGGAGTTATCTTACTGTTAATGTTAACATTAACGACAGCGTCAGCTATTGCATTTCCTTTATTGTCAACCAGATTAACCACCAACTTGTTACCTGTACCGTATGTTTTGGTAAGGTCATTTGCAGTTAAAATAAGGTAAACATCCTCAACAGGGAAAATCACAGGGCCTGATGTGGATGACTTTAAGTTAGAGTCGCCATTATAGGTTGCTGTTGCAGAATAAATTCCAGGTTCAAGATCAAAAAGTGTGAATGTGGCTTTGCCGTTTTTGACTGCAGCATTCATATCTTTACCGTTTATGTTGAAAACAACATTACCTGTAGCAGCTGCAGGTGTTAATGTGGCAGTTAAAGTGACAAAACCATTATTTTGGCTGGAAACTAAAGCAATTTTGGAATCTGCCTTGGAGATAGTCAATTTAAACTGCTTTTGCTCATTATTAACAGGATTGACCGCAGTGACTGTATAAGTGTCTGCAGCTAAAGGAATACTTGCCGTTGCAACACCATTGGCGTTAGTATTTGCAGTATAATCCTTGCCGTTTATTTTGAAAGTAACCTGTTTGGAAGCCAATGCCTTACCATCAGTATTTAAAAATGTGGCAGTGACTTTGGAGTTTGAATAGGTACCAGAAGCGTCATTAGCCGTAATTGTTGATTTTACAGTGACTTTAGATGTGACTTTAGCATTATCATATTCAGCAACGACATCATGAGTTCCAACGCCAAGATTCAAATTAACAGAAGCCTGCCCTTTGGAATCAGTAGTTACTGTCTGAGATTTACCATCTATGCTGACTTTAACATTTACATTGGCAAGTGCCACCTCATTATTTGTTAATGTGACTGTGTATTTCTCAGATCCCCCATTGTATTTGGCAACATCATGAGCTTCCAATTTTACCGGTTGAACCAGCTTATAATTTTTACCAAAAACATTAACCTGAGAATATCCCTGATTGTTTAGCATCAAAATAGGATTTTCAAAAATACCATCATCCCCATCCCATTTTATTGCACCGGCAGTATAGACATATCGGACCTCTTTGACAACTTTGCCTGCATTGTCACGCTGCACATAATCATAAAACTCCATATGCCTTGCCTTGTTATTGGAAAAACTGCAATCCTTCACATAACCTCTGTCGCCTGCAACTATAATGGCCCCAGCGACATATCCTGTATTATACATAAATTTACAGTTGCCTACAAATGCATCATCACCATCAATATAAAGTGCTCCTGCATCGGAAATTGAATCATAAATGTTTGAGTCATAATCACTTTCACGATGTTCACGGATGCCATAATAATTATTGTTGTTGTTAAACTCTGTGTTGGTAATTTTAAAATTTGAACCTTTAGAATATACTACAGCATTATTTAATACATTACATCCATTGAATTGGCAAGAATCAATTGTCAAATCATTTCCTTCAGAACAGATAATGGATTTTACATCAGATGAACAGTTTATGAATTTACAGTCAGATATTGTTACTCCAGAAGCGAACACTCCCAAATATGCAACTGGTTCATTATTATTATAATCTCCCCAGTTTACAAACTGGATATTCTTCAATGTGACAGAATCGCTCAAAACATTCAGAAATATATGATTATTATTGGCATTGATCTTATGATTGTTTCCATCAAGAGTAACTGATTTGTTAACAGCAACATATCCGTAATCAACATTATAATCCCTTGTCAATTTAATGACATCGCCATTTTTGGAATTGTCAATGAGATTTTGCAGTTCCGGAATAGGTTCCATGCCTAAAACTTCATTTGCCTCATCAGAGGCCAATTCTATTTGATTTGTATCGTCAATAGCTATTTTCTCGCCAATGACCTCATCTGTTGTGTTAAAGTCATTTGCGCTGACTGCTGAAATTGCAAGCAGGCTTACAAGAATAGCCATCAGAATGAATTTTTTCTTTAGCAAATTAATTCCCCCATTTTTAACTAAATAATCTTATTTTTCTTTAAATAATAAAAGAGCAGATGCAATTGGCATCTACTTAACAGTAATTTTAACTTTCACTGATTTTGCCGCCTTATAGTATTTGTTGCCAGTATACTTGACCGTTGCAGTATACTTGCCTTTCTTGGTTAATTTTTTAAGTTTAAAGGTAGCAACACCATTTTTGGTTTTGGCAGTGTAGGTTTTCTTGTTTACAGTAATCTTAACGGTTGCACTGTTTATGAGCTTTTTGTTGTTTTTAAGAGTTACTGTGTATTTTTTGTTTTTGTCTTTGAGTTTTATTGTTTTTGCTTTTGCAGTAATCTTTGGAGTTGCCTTTTTGACAGTGATTTTAGCAGTTTTTTGTACATTTGCATATGTTATTACTGCATTGTAAGTTCCAGGAGCGTTACTGATAGCCAGGGTTGCCTGACCGTTAGCATCAGTCCTTATTGTTTTTGATACCTCGCTTATGAGCACATTAACATCAGCATCAGCTATTGCATTTCCTTTATTGTCAACCAGGTTAACCACCAACTTGTTACCTGTACCGTATGTTTTGGTAAGGTCATTTGCAGTTAAAATAAGGTAAACATCCTCAACAGGAAAAGTCACAGCGTTTGATGAGGATGCGTTTAAGTTACTGTCCCCATTGTAATTTGCGATGACTTCATAGTTTGCAGGCTCCAAATCCGTGAGTGTTAATGTAGCCACACCACTCTTAACTGCAACATACTTATTTTGACCATTAATATTGAAAGCAACATTGCCTGTAGCACTTGAAGGTGTTAATGCAGCAGTTAAAGTGACAACACCATTGTTTTGAGAGGAAGACAAGACAATTTTAGAACTGGTTTTTGAAATCAACAATCTGAACTGTTTTTCTTCATTATTAACCAGATTTACTGCAGTTACAGTGTAAGTATCTGCACCCAAAGGAATATTTGCAGTTGCAACACCGTTGGAGTTGGTATTTGCAGCGTAATCCTTACCGTTGATTTTAAAGGTGACCTTATTAGAAGCCAAAGCCTTTCCATCAGTCCCCAAAAATGTGGCAGTAGCTTTAGCGTTTGAATAAGTGCCCGCCACATCATTGGCCATTATTGTTGATTTTACAGTGACTTTAGAAGTTGTTGAAATGTCCTGATAACTTAAAACCACATCATAACTTCCAACCCCTAAATCCAAATCAACACTGGCATGACCTTCAGAATCTGTTTTAACAGTTGAAGTTTTGCCACCTATATTCACATCAACATCAACGTTTCCTATCCCATTTCCGAGACTGTCAACCAAATTAATATGTAATTTATCAGAACTGCCATAGAACTTAGTAACATCATTTGTGGACAAAATAGAATCTCCTGCAAATGTGCAATTCTGAATATTTCCAACTACAATATCATCTGAAGATTTGTAATCCATGAATCTGCAATTTATTGCATTACCATTAGTTATTAGATAGTTATCAATCAGCAATCGACCATTATCCCAACCATAATTTTTATAGAATGTACAGTCAGTTAAAGTTACATCCCCCGAATGAAATCCCGAAACTGCACTTCCCAAATCTGCAGTATTATTCTCAAAAGTAGAATTGAAAATGGTTGATTCTTTTCCACAGATTATTGCACCTCCTCTGAAACGATAATCTGTACCAATATAAACTGCAGTATTATCCGTGAAATTTGAATTTTCAACTGTTAATTTTCCTTCACAATATATTGCACCACCTTCTCCATCAAGTTTTGCATTATGAGCGAATGTACAATTAATAACGTTTAAATTTGAAACAGAAGTAATCGCACGAGAGCCATTTTCCAATATCATGTTTTTTAATGTAACCTGCACATCAACAGGAATAGTAAATATGTTAACAGTTACTCCTCCATGACCATTTATTGTATGCCCCCTACCGTCAATAGTTAAACTTTTTGATATGATTATTCCATCAAAATGACGACCATAACCCTCATAAAACTCTTTTTCAATGTTATAATCATTTTCTAAATATATTATAGAACCTGCAGGGACACTATCAACCAAATTCTGCAATTCAGTGAAAGTACCATTAGTGTAAGTGTCATTAACAACAGAAGATTGATTATTATGCTCTGTTTCATTCCAGTTGGTATTGTTCCAGGTTTGCAAATCAAATGAATAAATCATATTTGGACCAACATCCACACAACTGATCATATGATTTTCATCATGCCAAAAACTTACGCAAAATGAAAATTGCTTAACATTGAATGGAATATTATATACTGCAATCCCATCAGAATCTGTAGTTAATTTAGTAATCTTATTGTCATAATCGTTTAAAAAAGCCAAATCAACATTTGCAACGGGATTATCTTCACATATCAATAACAAAGTAATGTTTTCAGGATTTTCAAGATCATCTACATACTCAAAAGATGAGAATTTAACATTATCCCAATCCCCATCATACCATATAATCTTGTCATTAAACCATGCGTCATCATCGACGAATGAATAAATGTCATCATCAGTTGATTGTAACGTGTTATTTTCCTCGTTCCCATCAAAATTTATTTCGTTGTCCGCTGATTCAATAGTGGAATCGGAGATTGCATTTAATTCTAAAACCGAATCATCAATATCTGATGCTATAGTGCTATTGCTGACATCTTCACTTGCGTTAACGGCTGAGATTGCAAGCAGACTTACAAGAATAGCCATCAGAATGAATTTTTTCTTTAGCAAATTTATTTCCTCCTATAAAATACTATAAAAATAATTTTATTTTATACAATATTTATAGTTAAGTAGAAATTAAATTATTTAATTTACTCTTTAAAATAAATTAGAACATATTTTTTACTTTTATTGGAAAATACTGAATGATTTATATTGAAACAGATGAAAATACTCATCATCTGCTCTCGGCAAAACACTATTATTTATAAAAAATATATAATAACCCATGCAAAGAAGAGGTGCAGTCAATCTGCCGCTACATGGAGGTCATCCGCCTAGCTGGCTTTTTACTAGAATGGTCGACCTATCCGGAGCTTTGGCCAGCGTCATCATTGAAGAGTACAGCATAAACGAATTTCTGAATCGTATCTCAAATCCATACTGGTTTCAGGCGTTCTCCTGCGTTTTGGGCTTTGACTGGCACTCCTCAGGAACAACAACAACGACTTTAGGTGCCCTTAAGGCATCACTTGACCCTGAAGAGCATGGAATCTATTTAACCGGAGGCAAAGGTGCCAAATCCAGAAAAACACCACAAGGAATTGAACACGCAGGAGAAGTGTTTAACCTGAAAACCAAAACAACCGAAAAGCTGGTTGAGACAAGTAAACTATCGGCTAAAATCGACAACTCATGCATTCAGGACGGATACACATTATACCAGCACAATTTCTTCATTACTGAAAAGGGAGACTGGGCAGTTGTCCAGCAGGGCCTCAACACCCAAAACAAATATGCAAGAAGGTATCACTGGCTCGGCAGCGAAGTTGATGATTTGCTCAATGACCCCCACAGCGGAATTTCATGTGACCAGATGACACCTCAGACACTGAATATGCCATCAGAAGACAGCAAGGAAGCTCAAAAAATAAGTGTAGATTTAATTAATGATAATCCAAACCATTTAAGGCAATATTTCAAAAGAAAAGACAATCAACTGCTTCTAGAAGACTTCACCATGCCTGCCCACCATCCCGTTTTGGACATGGACATTTCAGACAAGGAATTTGAAATCCTGACCAAGGCGTGGGAGATTCAGCCTGAAAACTATGAGGAACTGATATTGCTTCAGGGAATCGGACCTAAAAAGATAAGGGCATTGGCATTAATATCAGATCTGGTCTACGGCGAGCCTGCAAGCTGGAAGGATCCTGTAAAATACAGCTTTACACACGGAGGAAAGGACGGTTTTCCATATCCTGTTGACCGTGAAGTCTATGACAATTCAATCGAAACCATAAGAGATGCCCTTGACCAGGCACGCATAAAAAAAGAAGAGAAATTAAAGGCCATTAAGAGATTGGATGATTTCATCTCCTAACGGTTTTCATCATGAACATTAACTGTTTTGCCGTGGGCTGTAGGAATGACTTCAAGAACCGGATTTTCAAATTCCAACTCAAATTCCTTACCGTCCATCAGCAAGTGCTGAAATACAGCCAGTGAGGATACTTCAGAGTGGGGCTGTGTAGTCACTGAAACATTCCAGTCAGCCGCCTTATATACTTTTCCGGGAACCTTGGCACCGCCGACAACAATTAAAATGTCGGAACCATCTTCTCTCACTTCAGGTGCAATTTCATGAGCCTGCGAACCGTACATTGTCAGGTGAACCACTTTTCCACCGTCAGCTTTCCATCTGTTTATGACACCCATTGCACTTTCCGTATATTCTATTTCGAAATTTCCTCCAAATCTGGAAGCGGTGTCTTTAACATTCTCCATGAGCCTGTTGTCACGTTCTCCTGCAAGATATATTTTACTGGCTCCAAATGCACGGGCAGTTAAGCACACGTGAGTTGTAATACGAGTATCCCTTTTCAATCTGTGATCCAATCTTAAAACATTAACATTCATACTATCAATTATTAGATTAAATTGTAAAAATATTTAAAAATTACTAAAAATAGGGCGAGATGGCCACATTCAAAAAATTTTTAGGGAGGTAATAGAAATTAATTTCAAGAAAATTTTGTGGTAAAAAAACATGTATTGAAAAGGGGGGCTCATGGCCAATCTCACCAATACTAATTATAAACTACCAAATATATAAAATAATCGCAAATTAAACTTCAATATTGATTTTAAGTTGTAAAAATAAGTTATAAGTAAAATAAGACAACTGACATGAACAATAAAGAGAATAACCTACCGACCTCATTACTCATTCCCAATACATCACCGTTGGCCAAAACAAAATTGCGCCTTGCGATTACTGCAATCAGCAAACCGCTGACGATGGCACCGATAACACCCATCAAACCGACAAAATTGCCCAAAAGCAATGCGATTACTGCAATTATCAATGTTGATACAAGATAGTTTGACACAGTAGTTTCTTTCATGAAATAACTGCCAATTCCAGGAGTCAGAGGCTTGGACAACAGTGCAGTTGTAAGCAGAGATGTTTTTGCAGTCATCTCACAAATTATGATGCCGAAAATAAAGTTGTAATCAAGGATGCTATACAAACCTGCAATTGTCAGGCTCGCCACCAAAAATAATGTTGCAACCCCTCCAGCTCCGACTGACGGGTCTTTCATGATTCTTATTTTCTTTTCCGGAGGCCCGTGAACCATGACTCCATCCGCCATGTCCATTACACCGTCAAGATGGTTGTAACCGGTAATGATCATTAAAAACGCATAAACGATAGCTGCTGTGAAAAATGAATTCAAATGTAAAAACTCGATTGAAACATACCCGCATGCCGCTGCCAGAATCCCAATAAAAATATGTAAAAACGGCCAGCACCATGTAAGCTTGGTCATATACTCAATTGACGTGAACACATTGATTGGAAGTATTGTTGAGAATGTCAAAAGCCCTAATAGTGACCTGATAGGGGAGAACTCTTCATCTTCAAAGTAATCATCATTTTCCATTTTTATTCCTCAAATATTTTTGACATGCATCCGGCAATAAGACCTGCGAAAATATCATCAAGCATCGGAGGCAATCCGTAAATGATGCCAGGTTTTTCATGTCTGTATCTTTTAAAGTTAAATGCTCCCTTGGTTCCTGCAATCTGGTTTGCAATGGCAAAACCCAAAACCTCATCTGTGTGGAAATAATCCGGGTCGTCTGCTACGTCAACTTCCCTTATGTGTTTTCCGGTCAAATCCTGTTCTGTTCTCATTGCGGCCACCAAAAGTGCAATGACATTGATGTCTGTCAATGATTTTAGAATCTGCGCTTCAAGTTTGGCTTTCAAATCTTCGGTTATTTCAACGTCATCGGCCAGTTCAAGTCCGGCTTCCACCAAATCCCCGATGAGTATTCCTTCCGATACGAAGTAATCCAGGATTCCGAAAGTCAAATCCATTTTTTCAAATGCGTCCTCAATGCTTATCTCGATTGCATCTTCGATTCTTGTTTTTAAATCGCCAATGTCAATCCTGTCATATAATGCGTTGTTTATGTCTAAAACCTTTCCGTCACCGTTGACATTTGAAAGAATTGCTAAAAAGTCATTCTTGTTTAAGATATTTTGAATATGTAAAGGTATTGCCATGTTGGCCAGAACTTTTGCTCGGGCATCCGTGGCGATTTTGAATATCTTAAGCAGGTCACGAGGAGCTATTGCCTTGTCAATGAAAATAATATGATTTATGTTAATTCTTGCATCCCTGAATCCTTTTGGAGAGTTGGCAACTTTCAGTTCGTCTGTGAAATCTTCAATTACAACATCATTTGAGAGAAAAGTAAAAATGGTCAAATCAGCATAGGTATTTACAAAATAATCCAAAGAATCGGACGCCTGTGCAATATAGGAACCCTGAAGCTGATTGAAGGCTTCGGCCCTTTTGGCAGTGGATTCAAACTCATCCTTTGCATTCAGGATATTGACATTTTCAACAATGTCAATGCCGTCACTTACCGTAAAGTCGCTGAAAGCTAAAAAATAATCCGGATTGTTAATGCAAATTCCATAATCTTTTTTGATGACACTTATCTTACTTTCCATATTATGACCCGAGACGATTAATACATATACTATATTAATCATTTAATTTAAATTTATATTAACAAATGCTAAATGGAATTATATTATGACAATTATTATTGACCCGCAATCCAGTGGAATAGCTGGAAATATGATAATTGGCGCATTAGTAGATTTGGGCGCCAATCCTAACAATTTAAAAGAAATAATGGAAAAATCAGCTGAAGAATTTGGAAAAGTCGAAGTTACATTCGAAAAAGTGGTTAAGCACGGCATCGATTCGACTTTTTGCCATGTGGAAATGATTGAAAACAAACCGGCAATTCCATATCCCGAATTTATCGCAAAAATTGAAAGTCTTGACTTGGATGAGAAGGTTAAGGAAACTTCACTGAAAGTATTTGAAAGAATCGGAGAGGCCGAAGCGAAGGTCCACGGCAAAAGCTTGGATGAGATACACTTTCATGAAGTCGGAGCAAGTGATGCGGTAGCTGATGTAATCGGGTCAATATATGCATACTACTCACTCAATCTCGACAAACAGAAAATCATAGGATTGCCTATAGCCGTCGGAGGAGGAAGAGTAAATACTGCCCACGGGACAATACCTGTTCCGGCGCCTGCAGTTGTGGAAATCCTGAAGGATGCCAAAATGGTTGGAGGTCCTGTTGAATCAGAACTTGCAACACCTACCGGAAGTGCAATTTATGCGGAAATCTGTGATGAGATTAAAGAGTTCATCCCGCTCATCAAACCTGAAAAGGCAGCTTACGGAGCAGGAAGGAAAGACTTTGACCATCCGAACGTCTTAAGAATAATAAAAAGTTCCGACATGGCTGAAAGCGATGAAATTGACGTTATAGAAACAAACATCGACCATTTAACAGGAGAGGAAATTGGATATCTGTTTGACAGGCTCATGGATGAAGGAGCAAGCGACTTGTCGATTACACCAATAATAATGAAGAAAAACCGCCAGGGAAGTCTTTTAAAGGTAATTTCTGCCCGCAAAAACAGAGAACATCTGATTGACGTGATATTCAAGGAAGTCGGAACGCTGGGCATCAGGATTACGCCAAACCTGCACCGAGGAATAGCAAAAAGGGAATTTGTCAAAAAAACATTTAACATTAACGGCAAGGATTATGAGGTTACATTTAAAATAGCATACATTAACGGCGAGATAATCTCCGAAAGACCGGAATACGATGATTTGAAAAGAATAGCTGAAGACAGCGGACTGCCTTTAAGAAAAGTCAAGGAGATGATAATATGAAAAAGGCGATTTCCGTTTTCTCAGGAGGTCTTGACTGCTGCGTTGCAACAAGCGCATTTGCTAAAGACTGTCAAATCCATGCAATAACGTTCAATTACGGGCAAAAAGCATTCGAAAGGGAATTGAAAGCCGCAAAAGAGATATGTGCTAAAATGAATTGGACACATGAAGTGATTGACCTGCCGTGGCTTTCCAAAATCAGCACCTCCAGTCTGAATACCGATGAGGAAATCCCCGACGTTAATGTTGAGGATCTTGATGATTTGGAAAAATCCGGCGAAAGCGCAAGCAGCGTTTGGGTTCCTGCGAGAAATATGGTATTTACTTCAATTGCGGTTTCATATGCTGAAAGCATTGGTGCCGAGGCAATAATTGTCGGATGGGACAAGGAAGAGGCTGCAACATTTCCAGACAATTCAAAAGAGTTTTTAAATAAATTTAATGAGCTGATTGATGTCGGCTCTCCGGACAATATTAAAATTGAAGCACCAGCTATCGATTTGACCAAAGAAGAAATAGTGAAATTAGGAATTGAAGTTGGTGCCCCAATGGAATTAAGTTATTCTTGTTATAAAGGTGGAAACAAACATTGTGGCGTTTGTGAAAGTTGCATGAGGCGTAAAAGAGCCTTCAAACAATTTAGAGTAGATGATTTGACTGAATATGAAAGTTAATCATATTTTTCCAAGTCTTCCTTCCAGTTTGCATCATCCAGGGACACATTATTTCTTAAACAATAGGAAGCCTTCTCAACAGATGTGTATGCGTCTTCAAGGCCCCTTCTTGATTTTTTATAGTTGGCAGTATGTGTGCCTCTGATACCAATGCGGCTTGCTTCGGAATATGAATCGATATCTGCACCGATGAATATGAATTCCCATTTGTGATTTTCAATCATGTTCCTGATTTGAGATTTTGAGAATTCAACTGAGGAGTTTTCCATACCGTCAGTCATTATGACAAACAATACCTTGTTGTTTATTTGCCTGTCAAGAGTTGTTATTGTTTTTCCGATTGCATCAAGAAGGGCAGTAGATCCCCTAACGTAATATGTTTCCCTTGTCAGATTATCCACATCGTCAATAGGTTTTCTTTTGTAGAGCAGCTCATATTCATGGTCAAAAAGGATTGTTGTTACTGTGGTATTTTCTTCTTTTGCTTTTTCCTTTTCAATGAATGAATTGAATCCTCCGATAGTGTCGTCTTCGGAGCCGTACATTGATCCGCTTCTATCAATTAAAAATATCAAATCCAAATTTTCATCAGCTGGTGGTAAATCAGTCATGGTTTTTCACTTCCCGAAATTTTTTTATAGTTTAAAAGTGGCTTTGTTAATAAAATGTTATTAACTTACACACATTATATTAACATTGATGTTATATAAAGGTTTCGGAAAATGAAAAAGATGAAAATTTATTTCAGGTCTTTAATAATGTTTTTACCGTCATCGGTAAGGCGATAAAGGCGGCCTTTCCTGTATTCGGGATTGATGCATTCCAAAAGGTCCAGTTCCCTCAGTTGGGTTAAAACATTTGAAATGTGATTCGGCAGAATATTGCAGTCAACAGCAATATCCCTCGGCATCTTAACATCCCCGTCAGACAAATCCTTTAATACATTTACCCTATAAGATGACTTATTGATAAATTTAACAAGGTCATCATATTCCATAACTTCATCTTCTTCAGTTTTATTTTCCTTATCAGCCATATTATCCTCCATTAAAGTTTATATCCGCAATTTGTACAGAATTTATCTCCTTCAGCAACTGAAGCGCCGCACTTTGGACATTTAAGTTCCACATCAAATTTGGCACCGCAATTAGTGCAGAATTTAGCGTCACTCTCCATCCTGGCGCCACAGCTTTGACAATATTTACTATTCATCCCATTCAAATGAGAAGTCTCAAATTCTTCCTTCGGTTTGGGTACATCGCTTAAAACCGGCGATGAATGGAAATCTTTCTGATTTTCTATTTCATGAATCAGTTCGTTCATGACAGCTATTCTTTTTGAATCCGCAGGATGAGTTGAGAAAAAATCATGACTATTAGGATTTCCTCCGGCCATTGACTGCCAAAACGCAGGAATTGAAGAAATGTCATAACCGGCCCAATGAATTATCATCATACCCAGCTTATCCGCTTCAAGTTCCTGATCCCTTCCCCATGGATTCAATAAAAAATACTGGGAACCTATGCTGGCCGCATTGGTGGCGGCTCTTGCAAGCCCTCCGATTTCACCCATCCCGAAAAGGTCAAGTGCAAAACTTCCAATCCATGCAGCCGAAGTGATTGCATTTTGAGCATTTTGGGCACTCATGCGTGTTCTTGAATGGTCAAGAAGGGCATGAGCCATTTCATGGCCTAAAATAAATGCCACTTTCTCTTCAGTATTTGCAACAGAAAGAATACCTGAAAACATCACAATCTTACCACCAGGCATACAAAAAGCGTTAATCGTATCATCAGCAACCAGATGAAAATCCCAATCATAATAATCCGCAGTATAATCGCTTCGACCAATTTCAGCCAGATACTGCTCTACCGCCTGAATCAGTCTAATGGCGACATTTCTAACGATTTGACCATTAGGAGTATTGTCTAGAAGTTGTGCTCTGCTGACCATATTATAATACTCGTTGTATGACTCTTCAAGGAATTTGTCATCATTTACAATATCAAAATGAGACTTTCCCGTGAATGGATTAATACTGCTCCTATCATCTTTTGCCATATTTAGTAATATGTTATTAACAATATATTTAAGTTTGTGTATAACCAATGTTTAAGTGAGGAAAAATATGAAAAAAATATTCATCATTTTAACAGTTGGCCTACTGATTATGGGCTGTGCATATGCAAGCAACTCCCATGTGAACATTAACGGCATTGACTTTGAACTTCCCGAAAAATATCAGGGAGGCGAAGAGAAAAACAGAGGATATGAATTGGACAATGTCTTCTCAATCAGATGCATTGACGACAATCCAATCAATGCTATCGGACTTTGGGCAGCTGAAAAGGATTTTAGTGAGGATTCAAACATTGCCGGCCATCCCGTCAGACATTACTGCCAGTATAATCAATACGTAAACGAGAATCACTCACATGCATATTTCGCATCCGGAGAGTCAGTCTACGAAATAAGTTGGACGGGCTCGCAAATTGACAGAGATATTGAAAAGCTAATTAAAAATACACCTAAAAGCAAAATAGACGATGATGCATTTTATGGTGCACTGGACAAATCAGTCGATATATACAAGGAGCTGAAAAAAGACCAGTTAAACAAAGACAGCGAATATAATTATCTTGAAGCGAAATACAACTCCCAAGTTAACCAACAAAAACCTGACGACACCAGATTAAAGGAAATATTATTAACATATTACAACAGATAACTGATTATGGAGTGATTCGATGACATC
Source organism: uncultured Methanobrevibacter sp. (assembly GCA_900318035.1). GTDB lineage: Archaea > Methanobacteriota > Methanobacteria > Methanobacteriales > Methanobacteriaceae > Methanocatella. The sequence goes on along the minus strand of ONJC01000001.1, from coordinate 63,147 downwards.
AAGTAAGGAATATCTCGAATACATCTTAGAACAGCTATCAAATCTGGATGACATAACCCAGCGTGCCATGATGGGGGAGTACATAATCTACTATCGCGGAAAGATTGTGGGCGGCATCTACGACGACCGCTTTCTTGTAAAACCAGTGAAATCAGCAATGGAAATGATGCCTGAAGCGAATATGGAATTGCCGTATGAAGGCGCAAAGGAAATGGTGCTTGTTGACAATGTGGAAGACAAGGAATTTTTAAGAGATTTGTTTGAAGCTATGTATGAAGAGCTTCCAGCTCCAAAGAAAAAACGTAAAAAACATTAAAAAAAATACGAAGTTACAGTTCAGTTCATAGCATATGGTGAATTGATGTTGACCAATGCATTATTCAGATTCCTGAAAACTTCCAAGAAAGGATTAAAGGATTGATTTTCAAAAGTGTAATTTCCGATGTGCAATTTGTCTGGATTTTCAGGAATTGCAGATGCCGGATAGAACTTATCGTTAAAATAGCAATAGGTTACGATTTCTGAAGTGTTTAAACCTACATTATGACCATTATCATTAGTAACATAAACATCAACCTCCGATTTTTGCCCATTAGAGTCATCATGTACATTATAATCATAAGTATAAACATTACGCCTGTTCCAACCGGAATCTTCATAAGAACAAATATCAATAATTGCATCAACAGGGTCTTTTGAATAATTGCTTAAATTCCCATTGCGAAAACCGGCATATTCATTTGGAACAACCAAATATTCTCCCTGATTTAAATTCCCCAATGTGTAATTTTCACTAAAAACAACACCATACCTTCCATCAGGAGCCTTGATTAGAAAATGACTATAATTATATTTTTGGAAGATTTTTTGAATCTGGCCTAGGGAATTTGATGAAATTTTCTTGGAGACAAGCATTTCACCGGCAATACTTTCTATAGTCTGAACATCACTATCATTTGATGAATCCCCGCCATGGCTGAAAACCCATCCGTCCTGAGTGATAATCGAATGAATGAAATGAGAGTCGGGAGCATTAATCTCCTGCACAATCACTTCCAAATCGCCCAATGTATCATTGTGAATAACCACCCCATCTTCATCGGCTGGAGCATCCTGTCTAAAAGCAAAAACAGTCCCATTTTCTTCCTGAATAATGAAAGAAGCACATTTGGAATTAGATTTATTAAAATCTGAATCAAAATCCGCTTGATTTACAGCACTTGCACATATGCCTGCCATCACAAACAGACAGACAATCAAGCATATAGCCAGGAAAGTTTTCTTAAAATTCATATATCCTACACCAGATTTTTATTCAACAGATAGATATTATATTCAACTATAATATAACAGTTGCGACAACTATGGGGAAAAGTAAAATTAATGGATTAATACTTAAAGCAGGTACTGGTCTTTTTGGAATAGCAGTTGTTGCAGCTTTGACATATTGCCACACCTTCACCATTGGCTTTCCAGTCGGCCAAAAAGTCGGCCTGAGCCACAAACGGTTTGGACATGGACACGAATTCAACATTGGAATTGTTCAGCACATCATTGATTTTAGCCATTTCACGTAATGACCCTCCTAAAACCACAGGAATGTCAACCGCATCAATCAAATCATCGGCATAAACTAAAAACGGATGCTTTACACCCTTATCATAGATTTGAGATATTGTACGTGCAGTCAATTGAATGCTGTCTGCACCTGCCTTTTCAAGTTCTTTGGCAATAGCTATGCTTTCATCTGTAGTCATTCCTCCTTTTCTTACATCCCACGGATTGATTCTGCAGCTTACATGCATATCCATTGTCTTTTTTATGACTTTAATGATTTCTGATGAAATTCTTACACGGTTTTCTGTATTTCCACCATATTTATCATCCCGCTGATTGAAATAAGGGTTCATAAAGCGGGCAAGGTAAAAATTATTTCCCATATTAATCTGGATTCCGTCAAAACCGGCAAATGATAATTTTTTAGCGGCCATGATGACCTCGGCCTGGAGTTTTCTGATGCCCTCCTGGGAGATGTCATTAGCTTCCACCTTTTGATTTTCACCGTCATCATAATAGAAAAACGCCAGCTGACCCAATATTGGAACACCATATTCATGAACAATACCTGTGACTGTCTGATAATCTTTCATGAATCCCCTGTAGTTCATGTTTGTTGAATATGGGAAAAATCTGTCTTTGCGGTCAAGGGCGAATATTTCAGAGACTATCAAACCTGTGCCGCTTGATGCGATTTTTTCATATCTGTCAAAAATGTCGGAAGTTAAAAATCCGCCTTCTTCGGTTTCTGTTTCCCAGGTGCCTGTTCTGACAATTCTGCTTTTGAGTTTGAAATTGGCGAACTGGCATTCATCAAAAATATCTTTCATAATATCACTTAAAAAAAATAGTTAAAAAAAAAAGAAGTAAAAAGGATTATTGAGGTTTGATAACCATCAATCCTTCACCGACGGCAACTGCGTCACCAGGCTCTACGAGAATTTCTGTGACAACACCTGCTTTTTCCGCTTCAATGTTGTTTTCCATTTTCATGGCTTCCATGACACAAATCGGGTCGCCTACAGCAACAGTATCGCCAACTTCCACTGAGAGTTTGATTACCATACCCTGCATTGCGGAAAATACTGTATCCGGATCATATTCAACATCGTCGTCATCATCGTCTTCGACTACTCCGGTAGGCAATATTGTCACTTCGAAAATGTCTCCATCAACATCAACTGTGTATTCTGTTGGAATGACCTCTTCGACATTAATGTCGTCATCATCATCGTCGATATGGACACACATTTTTTCCTCTTCAGTTTCTCCTTTAAGGAATCTTGGAGCAATTTGAGGATATAACGCATAAGTTAACGCGTCTTCATCAGATTTGACAAAACCTTTTTCTTCACCTTCACTCTTGAATTTGTCAAATTCCGGTTCAATCAAATCTGCAGGCCTGCAGGTAATTACCTCTTCATCTCCAATGATTTCTTCGGATATTTTAGGGTCCACTGGAGCAGGTGATTTGCCGTACATTCCTTTCATGTATTCTTTTACTTCATTTGACACTGTCTTATATCTTTCTCCACCCAATACATTCATTACAGATTGAATACCTACAATCTGACTTGTTGGAGTTACAAGAGGAGGATATCCCATGTCTTTTCTGACCCTAGGCATTTCATCCAAAACATCATTGTACCTGTCAATAGCGCCTTGTTCTTTTAGCTGTGAAATAAGGTTTGAAAGCATTCCGCCAGGGATTTGGTATAACAATACATCAGTATCAACACTTTCAGAAATCGGATCCAAAATACAGTGATATTTATCTTTAATATCTTCAAAGTATTTTTTAATGTGAGTCAATAAGTTTAAGTCAAGACCTGTATCAAACTCGGTTCCTTGAAGAGCTGCAACAATACTTTCGGTAGGCGGTTGACTTGTTCCCCAAGCGAGAGGTGAAATTGCAGTATCCAGAATATCAACACCTGCCTGACATGCGGCATAATAGCTTATTGGAGTCATACCACTTGTACAGTGACAGTGCAAATCGACAAGCAAATCAGTTTCTTCTTTTAATGCAGAAACCAGGTCATAAGCAGCTGCAGGAGTTATCAATCCCGCCATGTCCTTAATGGCAACGGAATCACAATCAAGTGCTTCAAGGTCTTTTGCAAGATTTACGAAATCATCCAATGTATGCACAGGACTTATAGTGTAACTAATAGTTCCCTGCACATGTGCCCCCTGGTCTTTAGCTACTTTAATTGCTTTTTCCATGTTTCTTACATCATTTAACGCATCAAAAATTCTAAAAATGTCAACACCGTTTTCATAAGACTTTTCAACGAATTTGGTTACCACATCATCAGGATAGTGTTTGTAACCTACTAAATTCTGTCCCCTCAAAAGCATTTGAATAGGAGTTTTGTTAAATTCAGATTTTAACTGTCTTAATCTTTCCCATGGATCTTCGTTTAAATATCTAATACAAGTATCAAAAGTAGCTCCACCCCAAGCTTCAACAGAGAAATATCCTACATTATCCATCTCCTCGGCAATAGGAATCATGTCTCTGGTTCTCATTCTAGTTGCAAGCAAAGATTGGTGAGCATCACGAAGTGCTGTTTCTGTAAATCTCACTTTTGCCATTCTATTACACCTCTTTTAATTTTTAATTATAAATAATCTTAAAATATCCAACTATAATATATGTTTTTTGTATTATATAAATTGATAATATAAAAAACTTTAACGAGAAAAAAAAGAGGCTGAAAAAATATTTAAAAAAAAAGTTAAAATGAAAAAATTGAAAGGTTATCTTTCCAGTTCGCCAGAAATGAATTTTTCAACATTTTCATAAGCTTCATCATCAGTATACTGAACAGGAGGGTGTTTCATTGTGTAGGAAGATATGGAGGTTAACTGACCGCCAATGCCTCTTTCCAAACCAATTTTACAGCATCTCACTGCATCAATAACACAACCTGCAGAATTCGGAGAGTCTTCCACACTCAATCTGAGTTCAATGTTCATAGGAACATCACCGAATGTGCGGCCTTCCATTCTGAGGAAGCATAGCTTGTTATCGTTTTGCCATGGGACATAATCACTTGGTCCAATGTGAATGTCTCTGTCATTCATTCTTTCATCCAAAACGGATTGAACAGCTTCTGTTTTGGATTCTTTTTTAGAATCAAGTCTTTCACGATTAAGCATATTTAAAAAGTCTGTATTTCCACCAGTATTGATTTGATAAGTTTTATCTAATTTTACTCCTCTATCCATAAATAAACTAGCTAGTGTTCTATGAGTAATAGTAGCTCCAATTTGAGCTTTAATATCGTCTCCAACAATAGGAATTCCTTTCTCTCTGAATTTTGCATCCCATTCATCATCACTTACAATAAATACAGGCATACAATTTACATATGCAATTCCGGCATCAAGAGCACACTGGGCGTAATATCTTGCGGCCTCTTCAGAACCCACAGGCAAATAGTTCACCAATATTTCGGCGCCGCTTTCCTTTAAAACAGAAACAACATCCACAGGTTCCTCATCACTAACTACAAAAGTATATTCATCATCATAATTTGACATGTGCTCAGCAACACCATCCAAAACGTGACCCATACTTACTTTAACATCATATTTTGGAATGTCCTTCTGGAAAACAGTTGTACAGTTAGGCTTTGCAAAGATTGCCTCGTCAATTGTCTTTCCAACTTTCCTCTCATCAACATCAAAAGCTGCAACGACATCTATGTCACTAGGCTTATATCCTCCAATTTCCCAATGCATAAGTCCTATCGCATCTTCAGGGTTTTTACCATCATAATAATGTATTCCTTGAATAAGTGAACTTGCACAGTTACCTATTCCCACTATAGCTATTTTAATCTTATCCAAATTTAACACCAGCTAATTAATTAAATAAATAAAATTCATTAATAATTTAATTTATGCTTATAATACTTAATAAAATTATCTTAATTTTCCGGATATTGCCAAACTATAATTAATAAAATTACTAAAAATTATTGTATATAGTTTAAAAGATTAGTTGTTAGGAGAAAAAAATGAATCCATATATTGAGATATTGAGACCAGGAAATGCATTAATGGGGGCAATAGCCATAGTTTTAGTGGCTATAATTGACAGAAGCTTTACGCTACCCATAATACTTGCAATGCTTGCAGTATTTTTTGAAACTGCTGCAGGAAATGTGATAAATGACTATTTTGATTATAATATTGATTTGATCAATAAGCCTGAAAGACCAATTCCCTCCGGAAGGATTTCACTTAAGGCAGGGCGAAACTACGGATATCTGCTTTTTTTACTTGGAACCATATGCGGATTCCTGATAAGTTTTTTAACCAGCAATTGGATTCCGTTTGCCATCGTTTTAATTGCGGACGTTGTTCTTTATTTGTATGCATGCAAATTAAAATCAACACCCCTGATTGGAAATCTGACTGTGGGATTCATGACCGGATTCGGCTTTGTGTTCGGAGGATTTGCAATAAACAATCCAACAATAATATTAACATCAATATATCTGGGATTTTTCGCATTTGTAATGACAACAGCACGTGAACTCATAAAAGACATTGAAGACATGGAAGGGGACAAATCAGAAGGTGCAAAGACATTGCCTATCTTATACGGTGAAAAGCCAACAGCAATACTGGCAGTCATTCTAATAATAATCGACTGTGCATTATGCCCACTATTATACTACAATCACATATTTGGCTTCTATTATTTAATCGTTATTGCAATTGCAGTAATTCTATTCCTATACTCTGCAATATTGATTATTAGAAATCAGGACAGACAAACAGCCGGAAAAGCTTCAAAGTATCTGAAAATAGGAATGCTGGTAGCATTTGTTTCATTCATATTTGGATCATTTTAGGAGATAGACATGAATTTTAAAGAACATAAAAAAGATTTGATTGCAATATCCTCCCTGTTGGCCATAGTTATTGCAATTACATTTATATTGCTCAATACAGACGGGAAAGCCGGAGTTTATTATGTAAGAGATGTATTTTTCTATTTGAATAACGCCCTATTTTATGCAGGCTACGATATCGGCCTTACAAGTACCCAGGGGCTGTCTCCGCTGATTCCGATGATAACTTCGATATTTTTCAGAATGGGATTCATATCAGATTTTACAATTATTGCCATAAGCAGTTCCTTCTACATATTTGCAGCGCTAGGAATGTATTTCCTTTTGAGATTAAGATTTAATGAAGTTTTAAGCTTTTCAGGTTCGATGATTCTTGTGACATTTCCGTTAGTCATCGTATGGGTTACAAAAGGAATGCTGGACATTCCGGGAATGTGCATGTCAATCTGGGCAATCTATTTCACGATACTGTCATTTAGAAAAAACACAAAGTTCCTTTACGTTGCCTTCCCGTTAATCATGCTTGGATTTTTCACAAGATATACCGTTTTATTAATGGTTCCGGTAATGTTAATCCAGTTCCTAATGGTTGACAACCCTATAGATTACATCAAAACAAATATAAAAGACATAATCGTAGGGGTTGGTGCGGGAGCATTGGTATTTGCAGCATTTGTTGGAATTTATAGCTATTTGAACATCGGACTGTTTTTCGTGTCACAAGGAAGCGACATTACGAATTCGACATATAACGCCCTTGTCACACCAAACAACGTATTATACTACATCAACAATATTCCAATATATCTTGGAACAAAGAGTTTCATCCCATACTCCCTGAAACCTGGGACATTTTTAAACACCCCAATAAGATGGATCGGAGGGCGTCCTTCAATAATATCCAACATTTTAATAGCAATTTTAATAATTGGAATTATATTATACCTTATAAAATTATTCAGCCGCAAAAACAGGGAAATATTTAAAAAAGAAAACAAAATACTGAAACTTGCAATATTCATCATCGCACTGATAGCATTTCGCGTAACATATCTCAACGTATCAATAGTTACCTCAATAATTATCATCTCAATATCCCTATTGGCGCTTTACAAACTGTTGAATAAAGCTGAAATGGATGATTTCAATTTGGATTCCATAATGTTTTACTGGATGGTTGTTAACTTCCTCTTCATTACATATTACCATGTCAAGGTAGACAGATATTTCATGCCGATTCTGCCTGCCGCAGCATATTTCATGATTTTATCAATTGAATTGATTCTTGATAGATTACCGGAAAATGTACACTTTGAAAAAATCAAAATAATAGCGCCGATCGGACTGGTCTGCATAATCCTATTATGTTTAGGCGTCTTTTCACTTTCAAACGAACCCCACACTTTCGACAATCAGATGCACCCAAATTTCTTTACTGCAGCCAGTGAAGAAAAAGCCGTTGGAGCATGGCTGACCGAACACGACCCCGATTACATGAACAAGACAATCTGGGCAGACCGGGGAGGAGACATGACATTCCTATTGAAAAAACGAATCACGTCATGTGAAAAGGAATCGGAAGACTCCAATTTTACGGACAAGATGGTGAAGCATAATGTTTCATATTTCATTACAAAAGACAATAAAACAATTGGTGAACCATACACCCACCTATATCAAAATGGAGAAGTGCACTTGTATTATTACGATAAAGGAAAGTAAATAAAACTAAATAATGAAAAAAGACAATCCTGATTGAAAATCGCATGTGAAATAAATTGATTCACATGCCCAAAATGTGATTAATTAGAAACATATATAATAAAAAAAATAAAAAAGTAATAACATAAGTGAAATTTAAAGAGGATAATATGAAAGTTGTATGCTGTAAGAACTGTGGTGCAAAATACCAGCTCGATGATGATGACGACATCACTACATTCGAGTGTTCTTCATGTGCAGGTGACTTGGAATACTTGGAAGAATATTCTGATGAAGAAAATAGCTCCAGTTCCTCATTTATTAGTTCATTTAAGTATAATAACTCCCACATTGTTCAATGTGAAGACTGCGGATTGAAATTTAAAATCAAAAGCAGCGACAGTATACTTGATTATGAATGTGATAGTTGCGGAGGTTCTTTAAGATATTTAGACGATGATTTGAATAAAGAATTGGACAATTATCTTGAAGAAAGACGTAAAGAGGTTAAAAGCTTCCAGAGAGAGCCAACATCCCAAGAGCCAACATCTGAAGAAGAACTAACAGATGATAATGCCCGCTCCTTCAAGTCAATAACTAACAGATTAGAAAACTTCTTCTCCGAAGAACACATGCTCGAAATTGCAGAAGATGAAAAAAAAGAGCAAGAGCTTAAGGAAGAAGAAGAAAAAAATTCTAGAACTGCTAGAACAACAATTCCTCAAGCCGTTTTAACAAAATTTGGAAGAGAATTCGCCATACCAAAAACCAATGATTATAATATTTTGAAAGATTATCTTAAAGATGAATTTTTCAAAGGAATGAACGAATATTATCCAAATAATGTCCAAAACAAGCCTACTGAAAGATCATTTGGAAGTTTCATTGAAAAGCTTAGTGTTCCCGAACCTGAACCTGGAGTGGGATATGTAGGTAAAGATGACTTCGACATAACAGATATGGATTCAAATACCACCATCCTTCTTGTCGGAGCAGTTATTTTCATTCTAAGCATCATTGAAATATTGCTAATCAATAGTGGTGTTGGAATTGTTGCTTTATTTATAGGAGTAATTATCATAGGTTATGGATTGTATAAATCCAGAGACATAAAAGAGACTGAAATAAGAACAAGAATTATCAGAGAACACTTGTTAAGTTTACCTGAAGAATTTTATGTGTTCTACAATGTGAAAACTCCTACATCAAAGTCAAGCATCAATCACTTGGTTGTAGGTCCAACTGGAATTTATGCACTCATCTCACAGAAATACAGTCCTAAACTTAGATTGGAGTCTGAAAATGAAAATTTAAATCTGATTGGATCCAGCGAACTGGACGAAGATAAACTTGAAGAAGTTCCAGCATCAGATGGAAATGTAAGCAGATTTAGATACACTACCAAACAGGCCAAATTTTCTCAGGACAATAAAGTCAAACAAAAAGCTTTAAGTTTAGGAGAAGATCTGATTAATTTCCTCAATGACAACAACATTAAAAATTGCTTTGTTGAACCTTTAGTTGGATTCATTAACAACGAAGTTGTTGTAATAAATATGCCTTTGACAGATGAAGACCTATTTATTGAAGAATTATTGAATAAAATCCAAACAAGTACAATAAAATTAGATTCTGAAACAATCGACAAATGTGCTGTTTTAATTAACAACTACTCTGCAGATTGCTCTTCAGAAATTTAATTTCTTTTTTTAATTTTTTAGCATTTCAAAAGTAATTAATGAATCTTTAGAGATATCCATTACGGCTGTTTTTCCAATTATTTCTTCAGCCCTGGATGGAGAAATTCCAGTACCGGGTCGTTTAAATGTAATATCAGATTCATCGATGACATCGCCTTTTGCAATATAATTTTTGGCCACAACTGATTTTCTGGTTTCTCTTATTGTTAATGATTCACAAATCAGTGGCTGTTTGTTTTTGCGACCGCTGATTTTAGATAAAAACAGAACATTTCTCTTAAAAGCAATGACATCGTCAGCATCCATTGCATAACTGGAATCCAAACCGTCCAATTCCTTGTCAAAAGTGAAATGTTTTTCAAGAACAGTTGCCCCATAATTAAAGGCAGTTGTTAAAACCATCATGTTCCTGTCCGGTCTTGTATGGTCGGAATATCCGATTTCATAATCGGGAAAATTCTGCACCAAGTCTTTAATCATCAGCAGATTTGCATCATCGTATTCAGTTGGAAATGACAGAATCGAATGCATTATCACAATATCGCATGTGGAAACATCCTCTATAGTTTTAATGGCATTTTTGATTTCAAGCAATGTTGCTCCGCCAGTTGAAAGCAATATAGGTTTATTTTTACTTGCCACATGTTTGATAAACGGAATATTTGTTAAATCAGAAGATGAAATCTGAAAGATACTCATAAATTCATCCAAATAATCAGCAGCTTCCATATCATGAGGAGTTGATAAAAAAACCATGCCTATATCATCACAGTACTCTGCCAGCGTCTTATAATCACCAACACCAAATTTATCATATTTTTTTATGGAATCAAAATAAGCATTAGGAGAATCGACAGGCAAATTTTCAAAAGCCGAATCGTCTCTTGAAACAATATTTTCCGCAGTATATGACTGAAACATTACAGCATCAATTCCGCAGGATTTGGCTTCATCGATTAAAAATTTTGCAGAATCAATATAGGAAATTTTTTCCCTGTCTGCAAATTCAAATACATTAATACTAATGTCTGCTATTAAAAAAGGTTTTTTATTGAAGACCAACATGATTATCAATATTTTTTTTAAATTCGAACTTCCTGTATTCCTCTTCAACAACAGCCACCATATTCTCAAAACCGAATCTCAAATCGATGGCTTTCATTTTTTCATGCATATCCCTTCTTAATTCAATGTCGTTGACAAGGTTTATGAAAATGTCAATCAGTTCCTGCTTTTCTATAAACTCTCCAAGACCCATATTGATGAATCCGTTGTTGCGGTTTACAAATACGTGGGATTCCTCCCTGCTATCCTTACACAGACATACCGTTGGAATGCCTATTGAACAGATTTCATAAATTGACTTGCTTGAAGAGGTGAAAATAATGTCTGCTTTAAACATGAATTCACTTATGTTTGAAACATTCTGATAGATTTGAATTAATGGATTTGGTTCATATCTGGAAATAAGCTCCTCCAGGTGGTCATAACCCAAGCCTACAACAACATCAATTCTGCCATCATAATTTGTAGCTAAAATTGCTTCAATTACTTTTTCTGTGAAATTATATGGATCATTTTCTCCGAAAGTAATTAAAACCCTTTTTACTTCATTCGTGATGATTTTTGCAGGCTGATAATAAAATTCATCTTCCAAAATAAAATATTTATGGCCTGTGAAGACATTTCTTTCGGCCAAATCATGCTCATACAAATCATCGAAGACAACATCGGCCAAATTGCTGCCCACGCCCAAATCTTCAAAATTGACAACAAAATAACCTTCCTGTTTTAAACTGGAAATATATTCTTCGGAAGTGTCAAGAATATCATTTATAACAATATGAGTATTATATTCTTTTAAAATTCTGAATAAATCTCCCAAATCCTCATAAATCCTATAAGAATAATTGCATCCCTTTACAATATCAACACCCAGCGGGTAATGTTCATCGATTAAAAACAGCACTTCATGGAATACCAGCTTGGAGGCAATTGCCAGACATCTGTCAATATGCGCAGTTCCAATCTCGTCATATGCATTTACTACAATGGCTATTCTTTTCTTTTTTAAATAATTTTCAGCGCGCCACCAATCTTCGTAAGTTTGAATATTTACGCTTTCTTCACGGGATATTTCAATAATATCTATATTGGAACCCAAACGTGAATTTTCCTTAACAAAAGATCGTCTTGTTGCTAAAATAGCACCGGTTTCCCTATATGATTTCGGCAGGTCATCGCGATTAAGCCTTTCTATATAATTCGGGAAATATCTTTGATTGTTCTCATCATATCCCCAGCTTAAGTGCCTGTCATCAACAACGGAAATGACACTGTCAATACCAAAATCTTCAAATTTTTCAATAGCCTGATCCAAAGTTGCGGTTTTAATTAATGGAGATGTGGGCTGCAGAGTAATTACAATATCGTATTCATCCAAAGCCAATTTTTCCTTCTGAATCATTGCATCATGGATCACAGGGTCCAATAGAATATCATCACCGGACAATCCTTCAGAACGTCTGATGACACTTGCTCCAAATTTTTCAGCTATCAATGCAATTTTAGAATCATCAGTAGTTACAACAACATCATCAACATACTGGGATGCCTTGGCAACCCCAATTGAATAAGAAATCAAAGGTTTGTTATCCAAAAGCCTTAAATTTTTGCGGGGAATCCCTTTTGAACCCCCTCTTGCAGGAATAACAACCAGAATCATATTATTATTAAACATATTTATCCCTTAAAAATACAATAAAATATAATTAATCTTATACTAAATATATCTATAATACAATATTAAATCTTCGGTGTTTATATGAATATGAGAAATATGTCAGAAAAGTTATTAGAGAAAATAAATGAATTATCCACACCCGTTAAGATAATGCACGTATGCGGTTCTCACGAACATACAATAATGGAAAATGGAATACGAAGTCTGCTTCCTGACGAAGTAGAAATCATTGCAGGACCGGGGTGCCCGGTTTGTGTTGTGCCATCACGTGAAATCGATGAAGCATTGGAACTGATTGACAGAGGAGTTACAATCACAACCTTCGGTGACATGCTGAGAGTTCCGGGTTCTGAAAGATCCCTTGCAGATGCCAAAGCAGAGGGAGGAGATGTCAGAGTAGTTTACGGCATCAACAGAGCAATTGAAATAGCTGAAAAAGAGGACAATGATGTCGCATTCATATCAGCAGGTTTTGAAACCACAGCCCCTACAACTGCTGCAGAACTTCTTTCGACCCCTCCTGAGAACTTTTCAGTCCTTTCATGTCACAGATTAATACCTCCGGCAATCGATTTTTTAATTAACTCCGGAGAAACCAGTCTGAATGCATTGATTCAGCCCGGACATGTCTGTACAATTATCGGAACCAAACCTTTCGAATATTTCTCAACAGACTTTGGAATACCTCAGGCAGTAGCTGGATTTAACCCGCTGGACATACTGATGTCAGTTTATATGATTTTAAGACAGATTCACAATGAAACACCGAAAATTGAAAATGAATACAAAAGAGCTGTTAAGGAAGAGGGAAACGTCATTGCACAAGATATGATAGAACAGGTGTTTGATGTGACTTCAAGGGAATGGAGAGGATTTCCTAAAATACCAAATTCAATTTTAGAAATAAAGGACGAATTTGCAGACTTTAACGCTCGTGAAAAATATGACATTGAAGTCAAGGACGTTAATGAAGCACCTAAAGGATGTATCTGCGGACCGATTTTAAGAGGCCTTGCAAGACCTGAAGACTGCAAGCTATTCAGAAAAGCATGCAATCCGCTGCACCCAATAGGAGCATGTATGGTAAGTAAAGAAGGAACATGCAACATTGCACACAGATATTCAAGAGGATAACATGACAATAGAAGCAATAGCAGTGGATATAGACGGAACAATTACGGACGATACAAGAAAAATTTGCATATCTGCAATTGAAGCTTTGAGAAAAGCGGAAGATGCGGGAATACCTACAATAATCGTTACAGGAAATGTTGTAAACTACGCATATGCTGCAGAAGTTCTTATCGGATGCAGCGGAGGAATCGTTTGTGAAAATGGAGGTGTTGTCTTTAAGGAAGGAGAAAACAACAATGCCGTTGAAACATTGGTTGAACGGGACTTTGTAACATCTGCTGAAGCCCACCTCAAGGAAAAATTAGGCAAGAAATTTGACGTTCATGCTTCCCATGACAATATGTACAGGCTGACTGAAACAGTATTCTATAAAACTCTTGCAAGAAAAGATTTGGAAGAAGCCCTTAAAGACTTTAAATACCTTGACGAACTTGAAATTTATGACAGCGGTTTTGCACTTCATGTAACTGATAAAAGAGTGAATAAGGGAACTTCACTCAGATATTTATGTGAGAGAAACGGAATAAATATGGAAAATGTAATGGCAATCGGAGACAGCGAAAATGATGAGGACTTCCTCAAAGAGGCCGGTTACAAAATAGCCGTCGGAAATGCGGAAGACAAATTAAAGCAGATAAGCACATACACCTGTGAAAAAATGTATGGTGATGGAGTGGCAGAAGCCATTGAAAAATTTGCACTATAGTGATAATATGATATACGAACTAGCCGAAAAAGGCCAAAAGGCTATTGAAAATAATTGTGATGCTTACGAAATATACATTGATGAAACAAAACTCATAGAACTGGACTCAAAACAGGACGAATTGAATTTCGCAAAGGAAGAAATAGATTTGGGTCTTGGAATTAGAGTCATTAAAGACAATAAGATCGGGTTTGCATTTACATCAAACCTGAAAAAGATAGTCGAAACTGCAAATCAGGCGGTTGAAAATACAAAACTGAATAAAACCGATGAAAATTATGCTTTTTCAGAAACTGAAAAAGTCAGAGATGTCAAAAAAGTCTATGACAAAAAATTCAACGACCTGAACCTTGATGAATCTGTTGAAGTTTTAAAAACAGTAATTTCAACTGCAACAGATAGCGGATGTGACGTGACCGGTTCCGGCTTCAGTGCAAGTGAAGGCAGATCATTAATCATCAATTCCAATGACGTTTCAATTGAAAATGAAGGAACAGGATTCGGAATAGGATTGTCAGTCACCATTCAAAAAGACGGCAAAATTGCAACAGCATACAATTCACAGTCATCAAGATTCTTTGACATTGACGGTGAAAAGTTAGCGAATGAAGTTTGTGATTTGGCTAAAAACTCATTGGAAACCAAACCGATTGAAACAAATGATTATGATGTAGTTTTAGATTATTATGCTGCAACAGGACTCCTGCAAACATTCATCGGAGCGTTTGACGGTGAAAATGTAAGACGTGGAAGATCCATTTTAAAGGATAAAATAGGCATGGAAATAGCCAACCCAACCCTTTCAATCATTGACAATCCTCTTTTGGAAAAGGGAATGTATTCTACAAAATGTGACGGAGAAGGAAGCGTTTCTCAAAAAACCGATTTGATTAAGGAAGGTGTTTTAAACTCATTCATTTACGACATCTACACTGCAAATAAGCAAAACGTTGAAACAACATCCAACGGATTTAGAGGGTCATATATCACAACCCCTATGATCAGTCCAAGCAATCTGGAGTTTAAATTCAGTGAAATGAAAGACTTATCTGAGGTTGACAAAGGCGTTCTGACAACCAGCGTTTTAGGCGCCCATACTGCAAATCCTATTTCAGGAGATTTCTCAGTTGAAGCAAGCAACGCATTTAAAATAGAAAATGGTGAGTTAACCGACCCTGTTGAAAAAGCCATGATTTCCGGAAATATCTTTGAAATCATGAAAAAGGTAGAAGGTTTAAACTCAGAAATTAAACAATATGGCTCATTCATCATTCCTAAATTGTTAGTGCATGATTTAAGAGTTGTAGGCCAATGATTTTAAAAAAAAGATAAGAAAAATTAAATATTTTTTAATTTTTCCCTATATCTGGCAATGGAATCCTGTCTGTAATCTGTGGACAGATACTCAAGAGTCAATTCCTTATTTTTATCAAACTCTTTTATTTTCTTATTTGTGAGATTATCAATATCCCTATCCAGTTTTTTCAATTGATTTTCAAAAGCGTATTCTGATTTTCTAATGTTCACATTAGATTTGCGGGCAATCTTTTCAAGTTCTTCATCAAAATCAATTTCCTTTTTAGACATGTTAACACCTACATTTCAATGATAGGCAATTGAATTTCAGTTACAAATTCATTTTCATCATCACAGTTGTGAATGCCTTTAATTAAAACTTCCTTAGGAGATCCTATGATATGATAATTATTCTTTTGGGCGACATCAACCAGCTCTGAATAAGTGTCTAAAATATTGTCGGTTGAACCGAAATGCTTTCCTGCCAGAACCTTGTTTTCTATCATGTCAACAACACGAATCCTGTCGGTTTCTTCAGCATCCCCTTTAATGGCAATGCTTACATCATAGACTACATCGCCCTCATTA
This sequence comes from uncultured Methanobrevibacter sp., assembly GCA_900318035.1. Taxonomy (GTDB): domain Archaea; phylum Methanobacteriota; class Methanobacteria; order Methanobacteriales; family Methanobacteriaceae; genus Methanocatella. The sequence continues at coordinate 46,851 of ONJC01000001.1, read as the reverse complement.
ACCTCATGCCTTGGTGAGAAATAAACAATGAACGGTTCGCCTTCAGTTTCAATCTCTTCAGCATCAACCCAACCCATCAGGATAGAGAGAAATATTTCCAAATCCTCAATAGGGGTTTTACAGTTAATAACTCCTAATTTCTGTTCCGGAATTACTTTAACTTCATAATCCATAATTACACCTTACTTAAAATTATGCCATTAATTAAATAAATAAACTTCTACTTCCTCGCCTTCATCGACCAACTCGATTAATTTTGGAATTTTAACATAACCATCTGCTGTGGAAAGTGAGAAAATCGCTCCCGAATCCTTAAATATCGGTTGGACATTTTCACCATCGACTTTAACAAGCTGATATTGCATCCTTCCAACCTGTGAGTGGATTCTTTTAGTTATTTTTCCTTTAACAGTCTCAAGTTCAAAGTCTTTATCGATTCCGGCCAATTTTGTTAAAGGTTCTGCCACAAATGCATTGAATATCATCAGTGCAGACACTGGGTTTCCAGGAAGTCCTATGACAATCTTGCCGTCAATGACTCCGACAATTGTAGGCTTGCCCGGCTGGACTGAAATTCCGTGAATATAGACTTCACCCAATTCATCCAGAACATGTTTAAGAACATCCCCAAGACCTGCTGATGTTCCGCCTGAGCAGAGAAGGATATCGACTTCTTTTAGGGATTCTGTAATTTTTTCCTTCACTTCGTCGTAGTTGTCTCTCATAACCCCTAAGAATTTTGCATCTGCACCACAGGAAACTGCATCGTTTTTAATCATTCCACCATTTACATCATAGATTTTTCCAAATGGCAAGTCTTCACCCTGAAGAGTGATTTCATTACCTGATGAAAGTATACCAACTGTCGGTTTTTTATAAACTTCGATGGTTTCAAAACCCTGAGAAAGCAGAACACCGATTTTTCCAGGATTCAAAAAGTCCCCTTTCTTAAGAATTAAGTTACCCTCTTCAATATCAGACCCTTTTTTGGCAACATCCTGTGAAGGTGTGGCAGTAGTAAGCAGATTGACTTTACCATCCTCTTTTTCGGCATATTCAACCATCACAACAGCCTCAGCGCCTTCAGGCATTGCTGCGCCAGTGCTGATTTCAATGCATTTTCCCTTTTCGACTTTTTTATCGGTTGTTGAACCAGCCTCCAAAAAGTCAATGACCTCCAGAGTATTTGGAGACTCTTCAGAAGCACCGAAACTGTCTTCTGCAAGTATTGCAAAGCCGTCCTTTAATGCCTTATCAAAAGGCGGGAAATCCATTCTGGAATAAACGTCATCAAATAGAATTCTTCCATAAGACTCGGTTACATCAATTTCTTCACTTTGTGGTTTTAGATTTTCATTAAATAAGTCTTGAATAATATCGATAGCTTCATCACATTCTTTGATTTTTAAAAATTCAGTTCCCATAATCACCACTTTGTATAAAATCCAATAAATTAATATATAGTATATTGATAAATATATAAATAATTTAATCTTATGGAGAGAACTGTATTATATTTTTGGAGGAGAGTATTTGTCAAGACCTAATAACAATCAACAACAAGAGTACAGAAGAGTAAGAACCCCTAAAAAGGGTGAAATACCTGGAGTAGTTGAACAAATTATGGGACACGGAAAATTAAAAGTCCGTTGTGCTGATGGAAATATAAGAATGACCAGAATCCCAGGAAAAATGAAAAAACGTATATGGATTCGTGAAGGAGACGTTATTCTTGTAAAACCATGGGATTTCCAATCCGATGAAAAAGCTGATGTAATTTGGAGATACACAAAAACCGAATCAAATTGGCTTGAAAGAAAAGGCTACTTAAAAATGTAGTCTCACTACTTATTTTTTTTGATTTTAATGGATTCCAAAATAGCTAAAGCAGATAAGGCTCACGAAAAACTACATTCCAGAAAAAGAAAAAAGGACAGTTCCGAGAGAAAAGTCGGGAATGAAATTTTCGATAAGCTGACTCTGGAAACATTATATAAATTAGCTAATCAGGGATACATTGACGTTTTAAACGGCGCCATAAGTACCGGCAAGGAAGCCAATGTGCTTACAGGCATTACCGATGAAGAGAATTATGTTGCAGTTAAGATTTACAGAATAGCAACATCTGATTTTAAAAAAATGGATTATTACCTTAAAGGCGATCCGAGATTTAACGTGAAAACCAAAAACAAAAGAAAAATAATCTATTCATGGGTTACAAAGGAGTTCAAAAACCTGACAAGACTGTATGATGCAGGAGTTAATGTTCCAAAACCTCATACAAGCTCCAACAACGTTTTGATAATTGAATTTATTGGAGATGAAAACGGAAATCCCGCTCAACCTGTCAGAAACCAGCCACCTGAAAATCCTGACGAATTTTTCAATAAACTGCTGGTTCAGCTTAAGCTGTTTGTAAGGGAAGCGAAACTGGTTCATGGGGATTTATCCAACTACAACATTTTAAACTTAGATGAAGAACCAATCATTATTGACGTTTCACAGTCCGTTGTGCTGGACAATCCTATTTCAAAGGAACTTCTAGAAAGAGACATCAACACTCTAGTTAGGGAATATACTAAACTTGGTGTTGAAACTAACTTTAAAGAAATCTGGGAATATGTTGACCCTAAGTTTTAGACATGTTACTCCAATACGTGAAATTGATATAAAAATCTTCTGTTTTAATATTTTTAAACTCATAATATCTAAAAACATCTTCATTCATTTCAATATCGCTAAAAATTAAATTCAATGAATTTTATTGAAATATAAAATTATATAGATAATTATGTTCTAAAGATATGAGTTACTATACAAAATTATTTAAATGATTAATAATAATAGTAAAAATATAAATTAAATATTTTTGAGGTGATTTCATATGGCAAAACCTATCGCAAAAACTCCTGTTTTTGAAGGTGAAGATGCAATTGCTGTTTTAAAGGAAATGCAAGAAGCACCTACACAGGAAGATAAAGAGTTTGCAAAAGAAATCAGAAATCAGAGGATTGTTTTATTCTCAAAATAATATTTTTTGCAAACTCTATTTTTATATACTTTTTATATCTTTGTAAAGACTGAAACTTCTTTCAGGATCTACTTTTATAATCCTATTCAGACCATTAACATCTTCCTGATCTTTTTTCAAATATTTGAATTTATGTTTTTTAACATAGAAACCAAATGCACTTGCATATGCGTCTACAGTTATGAATCTTAACCCAACAATGTTTTCAGATATATCTAAAATACTTAACAAGACATTTCTAAAAACATGTTTACCTAATCCATTATGAGCATATTTTTTATCTATTGCAAATCTTCCGATTTTGATTGCAGGTATCACATTGTTTTCACTAATGTTTAGCTTGGTACGTATTTTATCTTTAGTTTCTTTATCCTCAAGGATTCTTAATTTCATTGCATCTGTTAGAATTGATACATATCCAACAACAATTCCATCACAAATTACTACGTGCGTTAAGCTTAAATTCATATTTTGCTGATTCAATGCATCTTCTTTTAAAAATTTTGCCAAATCCTCAATTTCACACTCAAAATCATCTAAGTTATGGTTTTCATTTAATTTTTCAAAAATATAATTCTCTTTAATATATTCTATATCCATACTTATCATCTTAGTTTGTTATTAGCAATTACATAGATTTAAATAAATAATTTTGTCCTAGTTAAAGCATATCACTTATATTTTTAGTTTTTAATTCTTCATCAATTTCCGGATTGGATTCCAATAGTTTCATTAATTTTTCTAATCGTGCAGCAAATAATAACTCATCATAATTAAAGTTAAATTCTTTAAAAACAAATTTATTCGGATATTTTTCTTCAAATTCCTTTTTATCATATTCACTGCAAAAACCATATCTTTTATCGTTGTAAAAAACTTCGTAATATATGTATTTCTCCAAATGTAATAATGCTTGTTGAGGCGTTAAACCCATAACCATTACCCCCATTAATTGATTTCAATTTAAAACCTTTCGTTTTCAATTAAACAATTCACTTCATTACAGCTTTCACATTCAGGGACTTTAACATCTTTTAAGATTTCTTTAAAATTTTTCCTATCCCTATGGCGAAAATCATCACTGAACAATGATTCACCACCATATTCCACACTACTTTCAAAATCTATTTTCTTAAATCCAAACAGTTTAACTAAAGTATCCTGAAGGATTTCATCAAAAAACAAATCACCAATATCCAAATGACATGGAAAATTTAGATAGGTATCATAATCTTCTTCAATATATGTTTTAATTGCCTTTATGACCATTTCATCCAATTCTTTTGAAGTGAATTTTTTCCAGTGAGTTAGTTCAAAAGCATACTGCTCTTCAAAATCAACTGACTCGAATTTGTAATCGTACATGAAAATACTTTATAATAATTAACTTATTTAAAGTTTTAGGTTCAAAATTGACCCCATTTCATAAAATTGCAGTGAAAAAACCATAATATATAAAGTTAACCCTTAAATCTTTTAAAATATTGAAATTAGTAATAATCAAACCCTTATTTTAAAAATTAGCCTGAAAATTATATTAAGTATATAGTCCAAAATTTATTACAAAAATGTTACCTGAAATCTGTAAGTAAAACATCTTTCCTACGGAAATATCTGAATCCCAAATTTTAAAACCAATTATAAAAATTAAAAGAAAATTAATTCTTAAATCAATTCGGGTGTTTTTTCGTCAAACCATCCTTTTTTATCACCAATATAATATACTGCAACTGCTGAAATCAGGTCTATTATCAAAATTATGGCCAAATTCCAATAAGACACGTTTGATGAAATTGAACTTATTCCTAGAGCAACAACATAAAATGCCATGAGATTGTTAATTGAATGCATTGCAGATACCGCTTCCAGACCGTTAGTGCGCCAGGACAACCATCCATAAACAAGCCCTGAAACAAACACGGATATTACTCCAATATTATTATATGAATGAACCACAGCAAAAATTACAGCCTGAATAATAATAGCTAAAACTGGAATTTTAAACCAAGACCCCAAAGTCTGCATTAAAAGACCACGGAACATATGTTCTTCAGCAATGCATTGGGCAGGTATCAGAATCAAAGACAAAATCATTGCCATTAGAGAAACCTGACTGCTGCCACCAGATTCATTACCTAAAAAAATGGATATCACGTTAAAAGCCAAATATATTGCAAAAGGAATGACAAGGCATTTTAAATATATTTTCCAATTCCAACCTCCGCGGGAAGAGGAATAAGAAGAAAACGGCCTATCACGAACTACTTTAGAAGCAATATAAAGTATAGGGATGAATATTGCTATGGACAGATATGAAAAATAAACTGAAGCATCAGAGGTATTCAAAGTTTCATATCCTCCATTGAGTATTCCATTAACAGTATCGGCCCCATATATTGCACTGAAAACAAAATTCAAAATATTTAGAAATGCAAAATACAAAACTGCCACAAGAACGATTGTAATTAATGGCTTATACCACTTATATTTTTCAAATGTTCTTGGAAAAGTAACATAATCAGGAAATTTATTTTCATTGTCAGACATATATGGAAATATGTTAATTTCAATATATTAACATTATCGTGAACTATTTTTACGACATATGCTCCCGATTTTAGAAAAAATTAAATAGAAATAAGGTTAATTATTAACTTATTCGCCATAAATGCTTTTTTTAATATTGTCAAGAAATTCCATTTCATCATCGGTCAAATCAACACCATCATAATCGTCCTTCCTGGAACGTCTCATGCGAATTACAAATACCAAAATTAAAATTAATAAAAAGGACAACACACTTGCAATAGGTGATATGAAAGCAAGTACAATGGATATCACTGAACTGATGAGCGGTGCCAGCAGTATATAGAATAATGTTAATGTAACCCCTTTAAGGTATAATTTTAAATTAGGCAATTCAATACCTTCACTGTAGGAATCCTTCACGGCAGTTTTGATTTGCTCTTTATTGTCGAAATAATCTTTAAAATTATGTCTGATCAGCAATATAAAAATTATTATGTATAATAAACTGATTATCAATATCAATGATGAAAAGAATAGATTTACATTAGTATATTTGTAGAATTTGAAAAGAAATCCTGTTGCAAATGGGATTAAACAGACGGCAGCCATTGAAAACATATTCAGCAGCAAAATGCCGTAACTGATTTTTTTGAAATTGAAAAGAATAATAGTGTTTTCCCAAAAATTATATACCAAGTAAAAACTTATGAAATATATTAAAATGGACGGCGCCAAATAATTTATGAAATATTCGTTTAAGGCAACACCTGATGATATGTCAGCTATTGTCGGAACCGCAATTTCTAAAACAAGAATTGTCATGGCAATTGCAAAAACACCATCTGTAATCGCAGAATGCCTATCACTTACCACATTAATAAAATTATTATTTGCCATCAATAATAAATAGTGTCTTTTATTTTATTTAATTATTATGCAAACATTATGAGTATTACTAAATGAAATTCAAAAAACAAAATAAAATGTTTAAGGATTTATGCCCTCAAACAATATGTTCATAATGTCATCAGCATAAGGAATAGTTTCAAAGCCAAGATCCTTATCGTATATTTTCCACAGTATAACTGACTGGAACAGCACACTGAAACACATTATTGCTAAAGATTTGGGATTGATATCTTCCCTTACTGTGCCCTTATCAATTTGAAATTTGAAGAATTCCTCCAATTTATTGAGAATTACATCAGTGACCTCTGAAATTAAATTTTTTTTCTCAGAAACTCCTCTTACTTCTTCCATAGCAACTTTAAGTATGCTGAAATCTTCATCTGAAAGATTCAATATGCCATAAAAGCTAATCTTAAGATATTCCTCAATTGTTTGGCCCTCATCAAAAACAAATATCTCTTCCAAAGTATTAATCAATACCTGCAGATAATATTGCTTTGTAATTTCAATTAGATTTTTCTTGTTTTCGAACTTTCTGAAAATGGTTACCTCATTTACACCTGCTTCAGCGGCTATTTTTTTGGTTGTTGCCTTTTCAGAGCCGTCTTTTTGAAGAAGTTTAAATGTTGCAGATACAATTTTTTCACTAGTGCTATCTAACTCCAAATCCATGATAATATATTTTTAGTTTATACATTATAATTGTTTACATATTTAATGAAAAAATGAAAAATCTTTAACTGAAATATTTTCTTTGAAAAATAATGATAAACTTAAACTTTAAATATCAATTTTTATAAAAACATTTAAAGATTTGAAACTAAATAAATATTATTGATTCTAATTAAATAAGGTGAAAATTATGCCGGAAACAGATTATTTAAAAATACCGCAAAATAGAGTAGGGGCATTAATTGGAAGCAATGGAAAAGTTAAAAAATCCATTGAAAATGCAACTGGAACCATCCTGGACATTGACAGTGATGATGGTACAGTTTATATCACACCTAGAGAAGATATGGAAGATCCGTTAGGTGTATGGAATGCAAATCATATTGTAAAGGCAGTAGCAAGAGGATTCAACCCGGAAGTTGCTTTAAAATTAGTTAGTGATGACATTTATCTGGAAGTAATCAGCTTACCATTATACATCGGAAAATCAAAAAAGGCCCTTGCAAGACATAAAGGAAGAATTATCGGAAAAGATGGTAAAACCCGTGAAATAATCATGGAAATGGCTGAGGTGGACATGGCAGTTTATGGAAAAACTGTTTCATTGATTGGTGAGATGGAAAACATCATGATTGCAAAAGAAGCTATTGAAATGATTATAAACGGATCAAGACACAAATCCGTCTACGGCTTCCTGGAACATAAAAAAGAAGACCTGAAAATGAAGGAATTCAAAGACCTAGTCGGAATCGAAGATGACAAAATCGAATTTAAAGATGGAATCGACTTCGATGAAAAAAATTATTAGGAGTGAAAAACTCCTAAACACTATTTTTTAAATTATTCTGTAAACTGATACCATAATGTCATTTTTTCAGGGATGACAACAATACCTCTTTTAGCAAATAAATCCTTAAGCCTATACTTTCCAGTTACAATATTCGGATTATGTGCATTTTTACGAGCTTTTTTTCTATTTTCAGGCGAAATTAATTTTAGTTTACTATAACCTGAATCACGTGTAACCTTAACTGGTTCTTCATCATATGAAAAACTATTCATTTAAAAATCTCCTTGTTAATTTAATATTATTCAATTTATTATTTAAATTAATTAACAACAAATCCCCATATATCTGGTTAACATTATCTAACACCAAATATCCTTCATCAAATTCCAAATTTGCCTCTTCAAAGACAGAATCCAAATATGCCTCTGCATCTTCTCGAATTTCTTTAATTTCATCATCAAAAATTATTCCTTTTGATTCTAAAATCCATAATTCATTTTTTGATAAAATTAATTCATATTCTTCAAATTCAAGACCTAACATCTCAAAATTTTTACCAGAAGGAGGAGAACAGAACTGTTTTGGATGATTATGAAGAGAAGCAATATTCATTCCTTTCAAGGAATTTGGATATATCTCTCCAGTAACTTTATTCCACTCACCTTCATCAGCAAAATTGCAAGAAACAATATTGCCAGTATTGATGTCAAAGAAAATCAGGCATTCACAATCCAAATCAAATGTTTTTCTTCGAAACATATCAACAGTCCTAACCGCTTTTTTGGAAAATTCTTCAGGTAAATCTTCTTTTGTAATTGGAGGAATAGACCAATTAATAGGAAGATGCCTATATCTCCCATATTCAACATCAGTTACTTTAACGCTCACCGGAATCAAAAATCCTCCTCGATTATCTCTTAACAATTCCTTATGGGATTTGATAAAACTGTCGAGGTGAAGTTTGTGTATAATATTGTTAATACTATTTTTCAAAACCATGAATAATCAATATGTTATTCAAATTATTTATACAGCACAGTTTCAAAAAAGAACAATTTTACATTCTGAAAACAATTTTTTAATGCCAGACAACTTTTTATTTAAATTGAAAAATATGGCATTTCCAATCCCAAAATCATAATCAAATAAATATTACATCTTAAAATCAATTTTAATGAAAGATAGCTATAAAAATTATGACAAATAGAGTAAAACCTTATATACTTTAACCCACATATATAGATAACATAGTATAAATACTATATTTTCTACATGTTTTTTAATTATTATTTTACCATATATTTAAACAAGGTAGTTAGGGTAGGGTATAAATATTACTCATCAAATGCTCTCTCATTTAATTTAAATATAGTCAGGATAATAAAATTAAACATACTTATTATAAGGAGGAAAAATTTTGGCACAAGACGAACAACAGATAGGACTTGACTGGGAAGAGGATTTTCAAAGATTAACCCCGTCACAGTTCTTTAGAAAGAACAAGCAAATGCTTGGATTTACAGGTAAGATTCGTTCTTTAACTATTGTTTTTCACGAACTGATTACAAACAGTTTTGATGCATGTGAAGAAGCTGGAATCTTGCCAGATATTGATATTGAATTGAAACGTGTCGATAAAGAACATTATATCTTAAGACATAAGGATAATGGACCAGGTATTCCTGAAGATTATGTAATGCAAGTATACTGTATGATGTTTGCAGGATCAAAATTCAGAAACATCCAATCAAGAGGACAACAGGGTTTAGGTTGTAGTGGTTGTGTGCTCTTATCACAGATGACCACAGGTAAACCAGCCCGCGTAATTTCATGCTATAAAGAAGATGATGAAATTAAGGGAGTCAAAATGAAATTCCAAATGGATGTGGAAAACAACCGTGGAATTTTAATGGAAAGAGAAGATTATCCTGCAGAACAAACTGGAGTTTGTATTGAATTGCAATTTAAAGATGTTTCATATTCCCTTGCCGAACAGGGTGCATTCGAATACATCAGAAGAACCATGATTGGAAACCCGCATGCAAAAATTACATTCAGAGACCCTACAGGACACAAATACATCTTTAAAAGAGCTGCAGATATCGTTCCGGTACAGCCAAAAGAAGTATTGCCTCACCCTAAAGGTGTGAGTGCTGACGACTTAATGACCATGGCTAAAAATACAGACAGTAGAAGATATAAAAGTATGATGACCTCATCAATGTCAAGGATGTCCAACAAAAGGGTGGATGAAATTGCCCAGCTTACCGGAATTGACATGAACAAACGTCCGAAAGACATGACTTTCCCTGAAGCAGAGGCAATTGTACAGTGCTTTAAGAAAATGAAATTCATGGCTCCTCCAACAGACGGACTCATACCTATCGGTTCTGAACAGATTGAAAAAGGTATGAAACAAATCCTTAAACCTGAATTTGTAGCTACAATTACAAGAAAGCCTGTCACATATGCAGGGGGTGTTTCATTCATTATTGAAGCAGGACTTGCTTACGGTGGAGATGCAGGAAGAGTTGTAAAAGAGCAAAGAAAATCAGAAATCATGAGATTTGCTAACAGAGTTCCATTGACATTTGATGCAGGAAGCTGTGCAATAACAGAAGCACTTAAAAGTATTGACTGGAAACGTTACGGCCTCAGGGACATGGACAATACTCCATTAACTTTATTTGTAAATATTATCTCAACACAAGTACCTTACCTTTCAACAGGTAAACAAAGTGTTTCACCTGAACCTGAAATTGTTCACGAAATAAGACAATCAACCATGAAATTAGCTCGTAAATTGCAAAAACACCTTAGAGCTAAAAGGGCAGCTAAAGAAAAAGAAAAACGTTCAAAAGTATTTGAAGAATATGTGCCAGTGATTATCGAAGAAGCTGCAAAACTTGGTGAAACCGGAGTTCCTGAATATCAGGACATTTTAGTGAAAGTAACCAAAAGGGCTCTTGCCGAGCTACTTGGTGAGAAAGTGGAAGAAGAAGAGGAAGAAGAATACGATGCAATCATCATGGAAGAAGTTGATGAATTTGGACGCACCGTTGAAGACAGCGATTCAACATTAGATAACTTCATTGACGATGATGTAGAAGACGGTTTTGAGGATTAGGTGATTTAGATGGCGGACAAACCAAAAAGTGGAAAAACCCATAAGGAAGAAATGAAAGAATACACCTATAATAAACTTAAAGGATTAGGTCAGGAAATTATCGAAGATATTGAGAACAGTAAAGTACCTAGTCTTAAAATTCCATCCAGAGGTACTGGAAACATTGTTTACGATGACGCTAAAAGATACTACGTATTAGGTGACAGATACGGTAGAAGATCTTTAGGTAATGTTAAACAAATCAGAAAATTAGGTCAAATGGTTTATGTCGGTAACTTCTGTAAAGATTTAGTTGCAAGAGAAAAAACCGCTACCATCAGGGAAATGTATTATGTTTCCGAAGGTTGGGGAATAAGTTTTAAAACACAACAGGAATCCAACATTGTTGGAGAAGATTTGGAAGTTAAATTAGGAGTTACCCGTGAAGATTTAGGATTAATGCCTGAAGAAGACGGAGCATCAGTTTATGGTGATATAACCCTTTTAGACGAAGTTGAACTTAATGCTGCAAATGTAGGAAAATCAGGTTATACAATCTCACCAACTATTGACCAGGTTGAGTTTTTAGACCATAACGTGGATAAAGTACTGGCAGTGGAAACCATGGGAATGTTCCACAGGTTAGTGCAGGAAAATGCACACAAAAGGTTCAATACATTGATCGTTGGACTTAAAGGACAGGCAGCACGTGCTACAAGAAGATTCCTTAAAAGAGTTAACACAGAACTTGATTTACCAGTATATATCTGTAACGACGGAGACCCTTGGGGATTCCACATTGCACAGGTAATTATTTCCGGAAGTGCGAAATTAGCTCACGTTAATGATAAACTTGCAACTCCAGATGCAAAATTCATTGGAGTTACAGCATCCGACATTATCAATTACGATTTACCTACCGATAAACTCAAAGATGTTGACGTCATGAGATTAAAAGAGCTTTCCAAAGACCCAAGGTATAAAACTGATTTCTGGCAAACTGAAATTAAAAAGATGCTTAAAATCGGTAAAAAAGCAGAACAGCAATCTTTCTCAAAATATGGGCTTGAATACGTAGTAGATGAGTATTTCCCAGCTAAATTTGAGGAAATGGAAAATCAAGCATAGACTTGAACTTTTCCTCCTTCTTTTTTTATTTTTTTTTTGAACTTAAACAAAACATTTATATACTAATTTTAATATATACCCCCATAGGTATAGGAGATGTTATTGTGAAAGAATGTATGGACAGTGAAAATTTACATAGAAGATTAAAAAAAATTATAGGTCAGATAAACGCAATAGACCGTATGATTGATGAAGATATTCCATGTGAACAGATATTAATGCAAGTAAATGCATCAAAATCAGCACTACATAAAGTTGGACACATTATTGTTGAAGGACATCTCGAACACTGTGTAAAACAGGCAATAACAGAAAAAGATGCTGACGAAGCGATAAGCGATATTTCATCAATTTTGGAATATTACTCCAGACTTTAATTTTTTTTAAAATAACTTTACATACCCTATGGGGTATACCTATACCTAGGGGTTGATATTATGCATCTTAAAAGAAACCAAATAACAGACATCCTACTTATAATAATATCTGCAATAAGTTTAATTGCAAGTTTCAGCCTATCTCTCGATTACATTTCATGGATTGCAGTCCTGTTGTGCGGAATACCAATCTTAAAGGAATGTACAGAGGGACTGATAACCAAATTTGATATCAAAGCAGATTTGCTTGTTTCAATTGCCATAATTGCATCAGTCATTATCGGCGAAGTATTTGCAGCAGGTGAAATTGCAACAATAATGGCCATCGGAGGATTTTTAGAAGAATACACCGTGTCAAAAACCCAGGGAAGAATTGGAAAACTTATAAAAATGACTCCTCAGTTTGCAACAAGAATTAAAAATAACATTGAAGAAAAAATATCTGTCGAAAATGTGCAAGTAGGAGACATCCTGAAAGTGCTTCCGGGAGAAAGCATACCTACAGACGGAATAATCATTAATGGTGAAACTTCAATAGACCAGTCCACAATTACAGGAGAATCCCTGCCGATTGACAAAACAGTCAATGATGATGTATACAGCGGAACAATAAATCTTTATGGATCATTTATGATGAGAACAACAAAAATCAGCCAAGACAGTTCTCTTCAAAAGCTGATAAAATTGGTGGAATCCTCAAAACCTGAAAATTCAAAAATAGTTAGAACTGCAGATGCATGGGCAACGCTAATAGTTGTAATCGCTTTTACAGCAGCAGTATTGACCTATTTATTTACCTTTGAAATTACTCGATCAGTTACAATTCTAGTAGTGTTCTGCCCATGCGCATTAGTTCTGGCAACACCCACCTCAATTATGGCATCAATTGGAAATTTGACCCGAAGCGGAATTTTAGTAAAAGACGGAGAATCACTTGAAGAGATGGGCCGCATCAGTGAAATGGTATTCGATAAAACCGGAACATTAACATACGGAACCCCAAAAGTTGTTGAGGTCATTTCAGATGACCCAAAGGAAATGATGTATCTTCTTGCATCCCTTGAATCAAAATCAGAACATCCCCTGGCAAAGGCAATCGTGAAATATTACAACAGTAACGATTTGGCAGATGTTAATGAGTTTAAAATGCATATCGGAAAAGGAGTTAGCGGAAAAATCGGCGATTCGAAAATAATTGCCGGCACTAAAAAACTCCTAGATGAAGAAAACATAACTCTAAAAAACAGTATAGAACCCCAAAACGGTGAAATTGCAATATATGTAACAAAAAATGGAGAAATTATCGGACAGGTGCATCTTGCAGATACAATGCGTGAAACCTCCAAAGAAACCGTATCCAATCTGAAACGTCTAAGAATTAAAACAACATTACTTACCGGAGATAATGAAAAAACAGCAAAATTCATTGCAGAGCAGGCAAAAATCAGAAATGTTAAATCCGACTGTTTGCCTGAAGATAAAACTGAATACATCAAAAATGAACAGACACTTGGCCATAAAGTTGCGATGATTGGTGATGGAATAAATGATGCACCTTCACTTAGACAAGCCAACGTTGGAATCGCAATGGGCGATATCGGCAGTGACGTTAGTGTTGAAGCGGCAAATATCGCTTTAATTAATGGCAATATAGAAGATTTACCTCATTTAATTAGCATAGCAAGAAAGACAATACTTGTCATTAATGTCGGCATCGCTTTTGCATTAACATTGAACATCATAGCAATGGCATTGGCTATTTTAGGAATCATAAATCCGATTGAAGGGGCTTTGATTCACAATATCGGGTCAGTTATTGTAATAATATATGCATCAACGCTGGCCAACTTTAAAAATTCCAAAAAAGACTACAGAAAATCCAAAAAATTAGGCATAACTAAAACTATAAATAAACAGATGACATAATATTAACTATCGATAATAAGGTGATTTATTATGGCAGAAAAAGAAATTAAAGTAGTGGGCATGCACTGCCCATCATGTGTTAAAGCTGTTGAACTATGCCTATCAGATGTTGACGGTATTGAAGAAGCTAAAGCAGATTTAGATACTGGAATAACCACAATTACAATGTCTGGTGACGTAAGTGATGCAGACATTAACGAAGCCGTTGAAGAAGCAGGATTCAAAGTAGAATAGAATCCTACTCATCTTTTATTTTTTTATAGAAATTTTTTAATATATTTAATATTTCCTCATTATTTTTTCCAACAAGCAGATTATGCTTCGCATTATCAAAAATTATCATCTCAGATCTTTTAATTTTTTCATGCATTCTTTTTTGAACATCCATCAGAGTTATTTCATCATATTTACCTGCCAAAATTAATGTGGGAACGGTTATATCAGATAGTTTATCCTCAACATCAAAGTTCAAACCGGCATCAGCAGCCCCAATAAAAGCTTCGACATTGGCATTCAAAGATAACCTTTCCTTTAACAATTCAAGCTCTTTCTTATTATCTTCAATGACATCCGGACACAATACTTTCGGCACCAAATAGTCATAAAAATCCTCAAAACCATTATTTAATGTGCTTTTAAACTGATTAATGACTTCTGTTAAATAACCATCGGCTTTGGGAAAGGTTGACATTAACACAAGGGAATACACTTTTTCAGGAAATCTGATTGCAAAATCAAGTGCCACTGTTCCACCCAATGAAAAGCCTATGAGATTAACCTTATCGATATTTAATTCATTTAAAAGATCAATCAAATCGTCTGCATATAAATCAATAGTTATTTCATCACTGCCCAGTTCAGATTCTCCATGGCCCCTTAAATCAACCCTAATAATTTGATAATCCCCCTTAAGGTTAGCTGCTAAAAATTCCCAATATAGCAAGCTATCTGAAAGACAATGAATGAAAAGCAGCGGCTCACCGTTTCCTTCAACTTTGTAATTCATGATATTCTTTTTACATGTCATTGAAAATAACATTAACGATTAACATTCCAAAACCGAAATTTGAACTCCAAAAGTCTTTGATATATATCCTGAGTTTGAAATTGGTTCGAATTGAATAAACGTTGCCGTTAATGTAAAACAGGACTTCCGAAATTGGTTGTTATTGTGATGCTTTTGACTTAATTGACAGCAACATCAAGAATCTTAATGGGATTTAATCCGCAACCGACAGTTTAAAATATATGAGACATTTAAGTTTAATTTTTAATATAACTAATTTAAATCAGCTTAATTAGTCTAAAACGATGTAAATGAGTACTTACATTCAAAAAACTTTATATACTGGACTTTCATATAATTAATTCTCTTACAGAAGCGAATTACGAAAAACAAATTCGTTTCTTGGGTTTAAAAAAATAAAAAATTTAAAAATATAATGAGGTGACAACAATGAGCATGAAAAAAATATTCTTTGCATTAATCGTTACGACACTACTGATTGGCAGTGCATATGCCGTAAACATGAATGAATTCAAAGTAGACGGATATAACAACTCATATGGATCTGACTATAGCTCAGCATATGTGAACAACAATGGAGATTCAGGAGTTTCCATTTACAAAAACACAGAAGCAGTATATTACCACGACTACGATGACGATGGTTATGATGACGACGGATACTACTACTATGACGACGATGACGGATACTACGATTACGATGATGATGGCTATGACGACGATTATTACGTTGTTCAAAACGGCGGCACCGTTAACAACGGAATACGCGATAATATGCAAATTTCCAAAAATGCAGACAACACAGCTTCATTCACCGACTACGATGATGCAGAACACGGAGTCATAGAAGTCGTAAACTTCGGAGGCCAACAATACACAGTCATATTCTGGGCCAAAGACATGAGTAACATTAACAACACAAACTTAATGTCCAAATTAACACAATTCAATAAAGATAATGGAGTTGCTCCAGTAGCATTCTAAATTATCTTTATTTTTGCTTTTTTATTATTCGTTTGAAATCAAATTTTAAAAATAAGTTCACATAGCCCCACCAAAAAACACCTTCAAAAACCAGAACCTCTAACGTTAATGTAAAACCGACACCACCAATCAACAACACCATCAAAAATACAACAAACCAATTTGACTTTGAAATAGGATAATCAAAAAATTATATCAACTTTTAAATAAGTTAAAAAACAAATTCAATACCATATAATTTTAATTATATAAATTAAAAAAGGGATTGAAATGAAAACTGTTGCTATTAATGGTTATGGAACCATCGGTAAAAGAGTGGCTGATGCAGTAGCCGCTCAAGATGACATGAAAGTAATTGGTGTAAGTAAAACTAGACCAAACTACGAAGCAAGAACTGCGGTTGAAGAAAAAGGCTATCCGTTATACATTGGAATTCCAGAAAGGGAACAATTATTTAAAGATGCTGGAATTGAAATAGCCGGTACTGTTGAAGACATGATTCAGGAAGCAGATGTTGTAGTTGACTGTACCCCTGGAAGTATCGGACCGCAAAACCTTGAAATGTATAAAAAAGCAGGTGTGAAAGCCATTTATCAAGGTGGAGAAGACCACGACCTGACCGGTCTTTCATTTAATGCTATTTCAAATTACGATGACTCCTTTGGTGCAGATTATACCAGAGTCGTTTCATGTAACACTACAGGATTAACCCGTACATTATTTACAATTGATGCTATTGCCGACATTAAAAAGGTAAGGGCAGTAATGGTCAGAAGGGGATCAGACCCATCTGAAATTAAAAAAGGTCCAATTAATGCAATTGTACCAAACCCTCCAAAAGTGCCTTCTCACCATGGCCCTGATGTAAAAACCGTAATGAAAGGCATTGACGTTACTACAATGGCATTGCTCGTGCCAACCACATTGATGCACCAACACAACATTATGGTTGAAATCAACAATGACGTTGAAACTGCAGACATTGTTGAAGCTTTAGAAAAACGTTCCAGAGTCCTTGTTGTTTCTGCAGAAGAAGGATTAGGTTCTACAGCAGAGTTAATGGAATATGCTAAAGAACTTGGAAGAAGTAGAAACGATTTATACGAAATTCCAGTCTGGAGAGAATCCATTAATGTCGTGGACAATGAACTGTTCTACATGCAGGCAGTGCATCAGGAATCTGACGTGATTCCGGAAAACATCGATGCAATTCGTGCACTTTTAGAAATGGAAAGTGACAACGAAAAATCAATTGCAAAAACCAACAAAGCTATGGGAATATACTAAATTCCCCTTTTTACTATTTTTTTACTGATTTAAATGAAAAACAAGGTACTTTTTGGACCTGCAGGAAGTCCCGTTAATTACAAAGGTGCAGCATATAAAGCTCCAAAATTTATTTCTGAGGAAGGATTGAACTCTTATGAATATCAATCCCCATATGGAGTAAGAATTGGTGAAAAAGCTGCAACAACACTTAAGGAAGAATCTGAAAAGCACGATATTTTAATATCCATGCACGGTCCTTACTATATCAACTTATGTGCAAAAGATGATGAAAAACTTGAAAAAAGCATTGGCCATTTAATTTCCACCGCACGTGCAGGCGAATGGATGGGAGCTTACAGATTGGTATTCCACCCAGGAGCCTACCTGAATAGAAAACCCGAAAAGGCAATGGAAATATCAAAAAATACAATTAACAGATTATTTGAAGAACTTGAAGCCGAAGGCATCGAGGAATTTACCTTTGCTCCTGAAACAACAGGTAAAAGAACACAATTAGGTAATGTTTCTGAAGTGGTGGAGCTATGCGCTTCATTTGACCATTTTGAACCTACAATTGATTTTGCCCATGTCCATGCAAGAGGAAGAGGATTTTTAACAAAAAAAGAAGATTACAATTGTATCTTTTCAACAATTGAAGATAATTTGGATATTGACATGCTCCATTGTCACTTTACAACAATAGAATATGGCAATGGCGGCGAAGTGAAACATCACACACTGGATGAAAGTGATGAATACGGCCCCGACATCAAGGACCTGCTAGCCAACCTAATCGACAACGGATGGAATGCAAACATTATCTGTGAAACTCCGCAAAGAGACCTGGATGCTTTAATAATGAAGGAAACCTACGAAAACATGCTTTAAGCATCTAATCAATAATCTTTTACAGAATCAATCAGATCATCCATATCATCAAATAAAGCGTTTATATCTTCAGTATCCTCTCTATTTGAACTCATATGAATAATCAGTTCATTTATTAAATCTTCCATTTTATCAATGAATGTCTGCAAGGTTACTAATTTATTTTCAAGTTCCTTTTCAACGAAGGGACTTTCATTGATATCCATTTCGGCCATCTTTTTTGCAATGCTGACCTGTGTAGAAAATAAGTTATTTGATTTTGTAATTGAAGAGGTGAATCTCTCATAAGCCATATGGTTGGGATCGAATTGTTTTTCGACCAGCTCCTGGGCTTTGGATTGCTTAATATTATATTCATCTTCCAATTCGGCGATTTTATTTTCATATTCGGATGGAGCCCTGGTTACTTTAGGCTTCTGTCTGTAAATTGGTTTTCCACATTCAGAACAGAAATTCTGGTCAAAATCTATTCTGGCCCCACAATAAATACAAAAATGATTGTGATCATCTTCAATTACCATAATTTATTATTTAAACATTTTATTTAATAAACCCTATCCTTTTTGAGTGAATCATTTTTTTCTTAATTTTAAAATCACAAGTTCAGAATCAGTTCCCCATCTCATTGGAGTGTCCATTGAACCCACACCTGTTGTTACATGCAGGTATTTACCCAAATCGTTTTTAAACAATCCCATATTATATTTAAACAATATCCATGAAAAATTCACAACCGGATAAAATTGACCTCCGTGAGTATGCCCTGACAACTGAACATCAAAACCCAAACTGCTGAATTCCTCCCAATTATATGGAACATGATAAACTAGAATATTTACAAGATTCTGACTGATTTTGGATTTCAATTCATCGGCGGTTGGCATTTCAATCTCATCAAAGCTATAAGTCAAACCATATATATTTAAATTCTTGAATTCCAAACAGTCATTATCCAGAACAATCACACCCGCATTTTTGCAGGCCCGAACCACATTATCAATTCCCATATAGAAATCATGATTTCCGGGAGTGAAAACAATCGGCATGCCAACATCTTTTAGTTCCATGAAATCGTCTTCCTCGATAATTGATGAACCGTCAGCCAAATCACCGGAAATTATTGCAATGTCACAGTCATCTTCAAGTTCCTTAAGCATGGATGAAATTTTATGAATAATCTCGCGGTGGCGCACTGAACCAAAATGAACATCAGAGAGATGGACAATATTAATGTCCTGAGTCAGATTATCAAATTCCAGAATCCTTTCATTGACTGTTAACTTATGAGCTTTATAATAATTATAAATGCCCAAAATCGGAACAGCAGCCAACAAAATATAAATTAGAATATCAGGAATGTGAATAAACATGCGAAGCAAATAGATTATTGCCAAATCTATAACAAACATTAACGATGCCCACATGCAAACACCGTCAATTGTTGACACCATCCTCCAAAAAACTGTTGATTTTTTGGCTTCAAAAAACATTGGAATTAAATGAAATGAGCCAATTAAAATAGCCAGTATAATCAGATATGCCTCATTAACATCCCCAATTAATAAAAAGATATATTTCAGCAAGAAAAACAGAAACCCCATATAAAATGGAGTGCTTATTATTACTCGCCTGCTTCTAAAACTCATGAATGTACCTCTAGAAATAGTATATCGCATCAAGTATTTAAATAATTAAAACAAATGTTAGTGTATAACTAAAAATAGTGGAGGTGAATTTTTGAAAAGTGACAATAAAAAGCCTGAAATTAAAACAAACAATCAAAAACCGGCATTAATTGAAAATGAAAATAGGGAGTATGCCGAATGTGTCATGTTATGCCCTGCCGGTTATCCATTTGAATTTGGTTTAATGGAAGATGATTTTGAAATTAAAAACCATGAATTGTTTGAAGAATATGCCCGCGAGCAATGGTTGGGCTTAGTCGTGCGCGAAAATTCACATTTATTTGACCAGAAAATCATGCCAGATTACGGTTTTAAAATTGTAAGTGCAAAACCGAACAACTCAATCATAACTGAAAAAACAAAAATTAAGCTAATTACTGATGAGATTAATGCAAAAAAGGATAATACATTAATCAAATCAAATTATCACCTCAAGGATATTATTGGGCAAGAAAATGCAAAAAATAAAGTCAAGGTCATAACAAAATATCTGGAAGATCCCGAAAGTTTCGGACCTTGGGCTCCTAAAAATATTTTGTTTTACGGACTTCCGGGTACCGGTAAAACCATGCTTGTCAAAGCTCTTGCCAACGAACTTGAAGTTCCATTGTATCTGATTAAGGCAACTTCACTGATTGGAGATCATGTTGGAGATGGCGCATCCAAAATTCATGACCTGTTTAAAAAAGCCGGGGAAAATTCACCATCAATAATATTCATAGATGAAATTGATGCAATTGCACTTCACAGATCATTTCAATCCTTAAGAGGAGACGTTTCTGAAATTGTAAACTCACTTTTAACTGAAATGGATGGAATTTCCGAACATGAATCCGTGATAACAATAGGTGCTACAAACAATCCGACCAGTTTAGATTATGCTGTCAGAAGCAGATTTGAAGAAGAAATTGAATTCAAATTGCCTGATGATGAAGAGAGATTAGCCATTTTGGAAAATAATCTAAAAACCATGCCTATGGAATATGATTTGGATTTGAATAGGATTGTCAAGCTTACAAAAGGATTATCCGGCAGGGACATTAAAGAAAAAATCCTTAAAACCGCTCTTCACAATGCAATAGCTAACGACAGCGACATAATCACAATGAAAAATATTGATTATGCCATTAAAATCAGCAAAATTAAAAACAGTGATGTTAAAGGAATGTTTGAATAGCAAACATCCTTCTAATCTTATTTGAAAATATATTCTGCAGCCTCGATTATTTCCACATCTTCCTCTTTTGCTGCTTTCTTTACTTTTTTGGAAATATCAAAAAATATCTTATTGACAATGGAATTTGTTAAATTATCTAAAATTTTTACACTACCATCTACATTAGCCAACTTAACTGCAGCTTTTTGAGTTTCACGTTGTCTTATCTCTTCCATAGATGCTCTTAAACTACCAAGAATATCATCAACTTCCATTATTTTAAACGATTCTTTAAGTAAAATGAACTCATCATCAATGATATTTTCAGCTTCGCCAAATTCCTTAATTCTGAGTTTGGTATTGATGTCTGCAATTTCCCTCAAATCATCAATGTTGAATAATTTAACACCCAAATCAACAACATCCTCTGAAATATCACGAGGATTTGCAATATCAACCATCATTAACTCATCATAAGTCATGTCAATGCCCAATAAGCGTTCCTTGTTGATTATACTGTGAGGAGCGCTGGTAGCACTAATCACCAAATCAGCTTCGGCCAAATATCTTTCAAGGTCATTGAAAAGGATTGCTTCCCCGCCCAAATCTTTAGCAAGTTCAACAGCAACGTAATAAGTACGGTTTGCAACAAAAATAGCATTTAAATCTTTCTCTGCAAGCGCCTTTGCAACAAGCCTGCCCATTTTTCCGGCACCAATGACCAAAACGGATTTGTCATCCAAACTTCCCATGTGCTTTTCAGCAAGGTCAATAGCAGCCGAACCTATGGAGACAGAACCCTTGTTAATGTTAGTCTTATTTCTTACAACCTGACCAACATGAACCGCCTTTGTAAAAACGGCATCAAGAACACGGCCACAGTGATGATTTTTTGAAGCCTTGTGTTTTGCATCCTTAACCTGACCCAAAATCTGGTCTTCACCAACAATCATTGATTCCAAACCTGAAGTCATACGCAACAAGTGCATAACAGCTGACTGGCCATGTTCAATTACAATACTCTGATTTTCATGAGACAGCAGTTCCTCATCCTCTAAAATATAATCATTATGAATATAATACTCTTTCCGGTTACAAGTAGAAATTTCAACATATTCTCCAATTGAGTATTTCTCCTGCAGTTTCCAAAATAATTCATCAATGTCCTTTGAAATGTTTTCCATTGACTGTATGTCTGCAATTTTATGGTCAACTCTTAAATTAAGTATCACTCTAATCCCCTTATCAAATTATCAATATAATCTTTTGCTTCGTCAATCTGGTTGTTTTTAATTAACTCCTTAATTTTTTCATCTTCAAAAATCTCATAAAGGCATTTTTTCCTATCCTTTTGATCTTTAACCGATTTCTTTAAAATGGAACGCGCATAATCCTGAAGTTCAATTTCTAAAATATCCTCTTCAGAAATGATTGACTGAATTTTTTTCCTCAGTTGACGAGCCATTAATGGACTTTTTCCATTAGTAAAAATAGATATCTCAATTTCTCCAATATTAAAGCTTGTAGGAACAATAATATTCCCATTATTTGGAAAATCAGCACGATTTATTAACTTGTCGCCTGCAATTCTGGAAACATAATCGGACATCTCCCTATCCCCACTTGCAACAACGACTAAATCGCTCCATTGGACCAATTCATCTATTTGGTGAGTGGAACATAAAACAGCCCCCTTATCTTCCAACTCTTTAGATAAATTAGTTCCGGCCAATTTTACATTGGCCCCATGGTCTAAAAATTTATTTGCTCTTCTGGTTGCAACTTCACCTGTGCCCAATATAAAGACGTTTAAATCGGAAGTTTTAAAATAAAGTGAAGTCCAATCCATTTTAATCAGAATTTTCAAGAGATCTTGCATGCAACACTTTTACAGCAGCTCTTAAATCATTATTACAGTCGGTTAAAACATTCATTGCTTCGAGTTTTGATATATGGAATGTTTCAGCCAAAGCTTCAGCTCTCTCATCCGGGTCAGGTTTTTGAACTCCAACCAATCTTTCAGACAATTCTTTTTTCAAGTCCAAATATTCCTCATGACTCATGCCCATATTTCTTAAAGTCATATCCCTTAATGGACATGGTTTTGATGGTTTGCAACACCAAACTAGTGACCCGAAGCAAGTTCCGGCCCCTTCACCTAACCTAGTTTCTTTTCCAAATTGAATTTTAATATCCACAAACTCCTGTGGAGTTAAATTAACCTGCTGTAAAGCATTTAATACTGGACATGGTTTTACTGGAGGACAACAAAAAGCAAGTCCCCTTATGTCTCCACCTCTACAAATATGAGACGGCGCATCTTCCCAAGTCATGATAAACCTCCAAAATAATATAATTCATTTCTATCATTCGATAAATATAAAATAATAATATAATTTATTTAAATTTTAAATATATAATCTTTTGTATAGGAAAAAATATATTAAGTTTAAATTATTAAATAAAGTTTTGAAACATCGCATGATTTAGGTTGAAAAATGACAAAAGAAACACTAACAATAGAAAATATAACACTCACATTGGAGAGGAAAAACATTAAAAACATGTATCTTCGGGTTTTACCTCCCAATGGAAATGTTAAAGTGTCAGCGCCATCATTCATATCTGATGAAGAAATTGTTAATTTTATTAGATTAAAAAAGGATTGGATTTTAAAAAAACAAAGATACATCAAGGAAAATAACATTAAAGCTCCTCTGAAGTATGACAACGGTGAAAAACATTATCTGTGGGGAAAGGAATACACTTTGCAGCTGATTAAAAATGATAATGTGAAACATGTTCTCCTTGATAAAGAAAAATCCATACTTTATCTGCCTATTGCAAAAAGAAGCACGATTGAAAAAAGAAAGAAAACACTGGATGAATTTTACCGCAATCAAATGAAAATAGCTATCCCTCCGGTTTTAGACAAATGCACAAAAATTGTTGGAAAAACACCTTCTGAAGTAAAAATAAGAAATATGAAAAACTGGGGAAACTGCAGATATCATGACAAAAGAATCACTTTAAATTTAAATCTTGCAAAAAAAGACATTGAATGTCTTGAATATGTAATGATTCATGAGCTATGCCATCTGATAGAATTCAATCATTCAAAAAAATTTAAAATGTTAATGGACAAATACTGTCCGAATTGGAAAGAAATAAAAAAAAGATTAAATGAATAAGAAGAATTACCTATTCTCTTTTAAGCATGTCTTCTTTTTCATCTACAGTTAATTTATCTACAATTTCTTCAGGAGTGCCTACATTGAGTAGTTTACCTCCTCTCATTAAAGCTGCCCTATCACAAACATCTAAAACAAAGTCCATATCGTGAGAAACAATAATGAATGTTTGTTCCAATTCAGTACGGGCTTTTAAAATAGAATCTGTTACTGTTACACGGGTAATAGGATCCATAGTACCTGTCGGTTCATCCAACACAATGAGATTAGGTTCCTTAATTAAAACCTGTGCAAGCGCAATCCTATGCTTTTCTCCCACACTTAACTGGTCAGGATATTTATCAAGAATCATGGATGCATTATCTTCAGTAAAACCAACTGTAGTCAATGCATGAATAGCTTTAATTTTTCCGAATTCTGCAGGTAAATTCAAACTGATAGCATCTGTTAAATTACCTAAAATTGTCCTGTGAGGATATAATGAATATTCCTGATGCAATAAACCGATATACGGCATGATACGTCCACGGTTAAGAGGACCTACTTTAGTCATGTCAATCCATTCATCACCAAGCTTGATTTTAATTTCACCGCTACTTGGTTCTGTCAATCCCATCAACATCCTTGTAGTTGTTGTTTTACCGGATCCACTCAATCCGACAATACCAAAGATTTCCTCTTTATTAATAGTTAAATCAACACCGTCAACAGCTTTAACTACTCCTCTTTCAATGGAATAATAATGTTTTTTGACATTTTCAAGAACTACTTCAGGTTCTCCGAATTCAGGAATTTCCGGTTTTTGAGGAATAGGAACAGTTGCCATGAAGTTGTCTACAACTTTTTGAGGTTCTCCTTCCTCTTTAATTTGACCATCTTCCAGCCAGATAACATTATCTGCAAGTTCAATCATTACTTCAGGCCAATGTGAAGTGATTAACATGGTGATTCCTTCATCTTTTACTCCTTCTTTTAAAGTATTGTGAAGTTTTACCGCAGTTTGTGGGTCTAATGTACCTGTCGGTTCGTCTGCTAAAAACATCATAGGATTTTTAGCGAGCTGCCTTGCAAGCACTACTCTTTGTTTTTCTCCAC
The DNA here is from genome assembly GCA_900318035.1 of uncultured Methanobrevibacter sp. GTDB lineage: Archaea > Methanobacteriota > Methanobacteria > Methanobacteriales > Methanobacteriaceae > Methanocatella. The sequence continues at coordinate 21,088 of ONJC01000001.1, read as the reverse complement.
CACTTAAATCACGGGCAATATGAGTAATCCTGTGGTTCATTTGAACCATTTCCAATAGTTCCAAAGCGAAATAAATTTTTTCCTCATATTCTTTTTCATCACCCATTGCTCTCATAACATTCTCAATTACAGTTTCTTCATCGTATAATGCGAAGTTACGTTGCAACATGATGGAAATTCTTCTTTTAATACTTGCGAATAATTTTCTTTCACAATTGAAGAAATCAACTTCTTTAGCTTCAAAGGTTCCTCCACAACTACATTTTTCACCAACGTGAGATGGAGAGTCAACAACACCACAATCCGGACAAACAGCAACATTTACTATTATTTGACCACCATCAGGTTTATAATCTAATGTACCTCTGAGCATATTTATTAAAACTGATTTTCCACTACCACTACGTCCTAAAATTCCTAAAGTTTCTCCCTCATTAATCTTTAAGTTAATATCTTTAAGAACATCAACACCATCAAAAGTTTTTGTAATATTCTTAAGAGTTATAAAATCCATGAAATCACCTATTGAACTAATTTTTATTTAAAACCATTAATAATGTTTTCTAATAACAATTGTTTTAAAAATCTTAAAAATCAGATAGTTTGAAATCCAAATTACCAGAAATAACCCCACGAGCTATTGAAAATCCATTAACCCCAGTAGCAATCATTTTTTCAGCATTAAGTTTGCTGTTAACTGAATTATTTCCAATTACTTGAATTTGAACATTATTGCAGATTTCTCTTAAAAGATTATAATCTGCATCGAAAACTCCTTTTTTCATGGCATCAACATGTAAATAATCTGCACCCGCATCATCAATTAGACGTGCTATTTTTAAAGTATCAACACCATCAACATTAGCGCGGATTTTGACTGAAACATCGCAATCAACATTATTTACAACTTGGGAAATGAAATCTCCCAAATCCGCTCTATTTAACATTTCTTGCCCACAACCAATGGCTAAAATTTCGTCTTGGCGACAATGACAATTTATTTCAACAATATCCAAATCCTTTATGTTACCCACTTCAATTATCGGTTGCGGAGTAGTTGCCCTTACATTGGCTGATACTTTAACATCACCATGAATTTTTTTAATAGAAGCAACTTCACTTTCTATATGTGAAAAAATCTCATCCAGAGGAAAATCAAATTCCTTTCTTCCCCTTTCAATGATTTTTTTGCTTGCTTCTATTGTGGGAGCGTCTAAACTGTATCCCCCTAAAGTAGCTACATCGAAACCATAAGGAATAACTTTATTTAAAAAATCAGCGTTAGTTATTCCCGCCATGGGTGCAACTACCTTAATCATAATATTCCTCAGTATTCTTTTTCGATTACCCAAGTCCACATTTCATTATTATGAGCGCGAATTTCTTCAAGGCCTATATCTGCCATGTATGCTGCATCTTCAGCATTCTTTCCACGACCGATACCTGCTTTGAGTTTAATACCAATTTCTTCATCGATTTCTACCATTATATCTTCAATGTCTTTTTCTGATAAACCGTTACATGGAGACATGAAGTTGTCACCACCAATGAAAAACAATAATGCGCCTTTTTTAATTAATTTTGTCATTAAATAATGTTGAGCCTTATTGACCATGAAACTAGTGTCAAATGCTGATTCAATATCTGTCAATGTTTCTGTTACACTATTAATATCGATATGAGCTGCCTGAACAAAACTGTCTTCTTCATCAACCAAACTATCAATAGCTAAAATTTCCTTTCTTTCACCGGATTGAGCACTTCCTGCTTTTTGAAGTGCAATTGTAGCTAATTTTTGAGCTTCATGGGGAGTTTCAGCAGCACCAACACCCATACTAACAGTAATAGGATATCTGTTTCTAATAGACCTTTGAATTCTTAAGTGATCCTCTTCATCAAGACCATTAGAAATTGCAAGCAAATTATCAAATCTAGTAAAGAAAACTAAACCTTTTTTATTACCAAAATGATTATTTAAATCAGCAAATAAACTTGCTTGAAGCATTTGTAAGTCAGATTCTGTACGTGGTCTTGGAGTAACTGTCCAAGGCCCATAATTGTCAATTTGTATTAATGTCATTTGTATCATTGAATTATCGCCCCTTAACTTAAGGAATACTATCAATAATTATTTGAGCTAAATTTTTTTTAGCATCTAAATTATTCATTATTGTATTTGTAACTATTACCTTATTAATTATTTGATTTACCTCAACTTTTTTATCAATATCTTTATCATCAATTACAAAAGTATCTAAAAAATCCTGATATAATGATGCAACACCATATGATGAAACCTCAATATCCAATGCCTTCATGAATTTGCTGGCCGGACCACTGACAGTGTCATTACCGATGATTGGTGAAATTGCCACAACATAAGCATTTTCTAAAGCTTCTTTTACACCATCTAATGACAATATTGGTGAAATAGAGGTTATTGGATTAGAAGGTCCAATTATTACTGCATCAGAATTATTTATGGCATCGATAATTCCCTCAGTTGGTGAAACATTTGAAAATTTAACATCCAAAACTTCAGGTTCGGACTGATGCTTTATTAAAAAGTCATGAAATTCCAGCTCGCCGACATCAGTAATAATCTTAATTTCTGAGTTTTCTTCACTCATAGGAATAATTTTACAATCCAAACCCATATTTTTCGCTTGAATTTCACAGGCCTTTGCCAAACCATACTTATTCATTAATTGAGTTTTCTGTATCTTTGTTGCGCGGTCCTTGTCTCCAATTCTAAGCAATTCCGCACAGCCTATTTCTTCAAGCCTCTCATGAGTTATAAATGTATCACCCTTAATACCATACCAAAACTCGTCATTAATCAAATCAGACATAGTGTATAAAACAGTGTCAATGTCTGCAGAAACATAAACTCCTGAAAAATAGTCGTTTTCCAAAGTATTTACAATTATGGTCAATTCACTGGGATTGAGAATTTCCTTTAAACCTTGCAATAACTTAGGGGTTCCGGTTCCCCCTGATAAAACAGTAATCATAAAAATCACCTAATCTCTAAACACATCAAATTCCTTCGGCATGAGTAAAGAACTTATATCAGAGTCGGTATCCCTCAACTCATCAAAGCTGTTAAATCCACGAATTAAAACGACAGGAAGTCCTTCGTCAGCCTGCCCCATAATCAATGAAGCGGCAGCAGACAGCTCATCAGCAGTTGCAATCTCAGTGGTTTCCAATTCACGACCATATAAATCCTTCTCACCAACTCTCCTCCAGAGAGGAGTGATGCCTGAACATCCTATTGCAGTACCGATAGCTCCAAATCTAAATGCCCTTCCCTGAGTATCAGTTATGATTACTGCAATTTCTTCACCGAATTCTTTTTCCAAGAATTCACGAATTTGAAAAGCAGATTTATCCGCATCAACAGGCATAGGAGTGGCTAAACCCTCTCCGACATTTGACTCGTCAATGCCGGCATTGGCACAAACAAAACCGTGCTTGGTTTCTGTAATTATAAATTTAGGTCCTACCCTTACAACTTCGGCAGATTCGTCAAGAATAGCCTGAACCAGCTTTGGATCTTTTTTGGATTTTTCAGCAAGTACAATTGCCTCGTCACTTGGAGTCAAGTCGTCCAAGACAATGAAATTATCTTCAGCTTTGGAAATTAAAGTTTCAGCTATCAAAATTATATCGCCATGCTCAAGTCCACAGCCCTGACCTATAATCGCATCCTTAATAATCTGGGAGATGTCACTAGAATTATCCACAATGGGAATATCCTCTAAACCAATCAATTCAATTCTCATAGTATCATCTAAAAAAAATTAAAAAAAAATAAAATTATGGATTATAGACATCTATAGTCCATTCTCCATCAAACACAGCAGCACATGAAGTTACCGGTTTTTTATAGTTGGCAAATGTGCCTTCATCAAAAATAAATTTAGCAGAAGATGTGGCATCCTTTGCATCAAATTCAACCAAGTCATGTACTTGACTTCCATATGTTGAAATAAATACAGCGTCCCCATAAGGGATTTGTTCGACTAATAATTTTTTATCATTAGCAATTCCAACATAACAACCATATTCATCTTTCTTATTTGTTGATGTTACAACAGCCGCAATTCTTGGAGTATGATAATCATCTTTCTCATAATCCATAGTAAGCAATGAATATGCGATTGCATCTTTAATATTCATCCCTAAAGCTATTTTATCTGCTATAACATCTGTATGAGACCCATTTGATACAATTGCCATATCCCTTACAATACGAACACAATTGTATGTAATGTAGGTATTCTCATATATGTCCTTCTCAAAACCTTCTTTTGGAACAATAGCTGCACGGTTTTCAAATTTTAAGCATTGCCTATTAGGAAATGACCTACTTGAAACACGATATGCTACAAAAGGTTTACCATCAGTATTCATCCCAGTTGATAAAATTCTCCCAGTATACATATTTATTCCCCAATTTAAAGTTCAGGACGATGCACAGCCACCTCTGGAGGTACTCCCGGAGGAGTTGTAATTACAACCTCACCAGGCTTAATTGTAACTTGACCTTCGTCAATAACTTTTGCTTGAACACCCACGGCGCCTCCGGCTATCGCATCCGACCGGTCTTGTCCGTTCACAGTAACTTTATGCAAATTAGCCACCGGAACTACATAATATTCCTGGTCCCCAGAAACATCAGTTACATTAGGTTTTCCAGTTGCACTATCTGCAACATTAGAATCATCTGTTTGAACATCAGTAGCTGAAAAATTACTGGTTACCACTAAAAAAATCATAATTGTAAAAAGAATGTCTATGAAAGGAACCAAATTGATACTTGGTTTCTGATCTGAAATTTTCTTCTTATGCCTTTTAACATCAATAGCCATAAAATCACCTATTGTTTTAGCTTACTTTCAGTAATTTCAGCATTTACATTACATTTTTCTAAAATAATATTCGAAATACTCTTATCCAACATACTTGGTTTAAATGAAACTTTAATATTGGCATAAGGATCGGAAATCAATCTTGTATTTACAACCCCTTCAGCTTTTTGAAGAGCTTCCAATGCACATTCGACATTAGAATCTACCCTAACTTTAACTACTGCAAAACCCCAATTGGTCATTTTTGTAGCAAGTTCAATTTTATCCATTTCAGCTTCAATAAGCCCTTGTATATAAGTATAGATAGGTAATAAAACAATAGCTACTAAAAGACCCATAATTGTGGTAGTCAAAGCAACATAAATCCCTTCAGCCATAGCTGCGGAATCCGGATGAACACCTAATGATTTAAATGTCATCCATATACCAATAACAGTACCAATCAAACCTAAAAAAGGAGCAAGTTCAGTAATAGTTTTAATAGTACTCAGTCCTTTTGTCATTTTTGCTACTTCAACAATAAAGATCTGCTCCATACTCTCTTCAACTTCAGTTTTATTTTTATAACCGATTTTTAAAGTTTCAGAAATAATTTTGGAAATAGGATTTTTAAAATTATTAATTTGCTTTAATGCTTCAACAGCACCTCCCCTTTCCATAGATGCTGTAACAACACCAAAAATCTCAGTAGTATCGACTTTACTGATTTTTCTAAGATAAGCAATTTTCCTTATTGAAATAACAAGACCATAAATTCCAATAAATAGAATTATATAAGTAATAATTCCCCCTTGAGTGAAAATATCAACAATTCCATCAAGTAAGGGACTAATATATTCAAAAACCATTTTTATCATCTATATGCCATTATATCAAAAATTTTTATAAGAATAAATATATTATTACACATACTTAAAATTATTTCATTTTTGCAACAGTTGCCCATGATCTTCTTACAAAATCGGGCATCTCATCATAAGTATAATTTGTTAAAAAATCTTTTGTTTTTGGATCTGAAGGATATCCCGAACCAATTCCTCCAGATTTGATAAATTCTTTATTTATTTGTGCAATTTGATTATCTCTTTCGGCTTTGGCTATGATTGAAGCTGCACTGACTTCAATATATTTGTCATCAGCCTTATGCTCTGCAATAACGTTCAATCCAGTGTCATCACATAAATTATTCTGGAAACGTTCAGCCTTAACATCAACCGCATCCACAATTGCCTTTTCAGGTTTGATTTTTAATAAAATAGACTCCATTGCATTCTTTTCTATTTCATTTAAGTTAATGCCGTCAGCCCTCATTTCATCTATTTCACGAGCGGAAATAACAACAATCTCATAATCAAACATTTTTTTAAGTTTTCGAGACAAGATAGTACGTCTATGGGGAGCTAATTTCTTAGAATCCTTTACACCCATACGTTCCAGGACTTTTTCCATTTTTTCAGGAATCAAAACCCCCGCAATGACTAAAGGCCCTAAAACAGAACCTCTTCCAGCCTCATCAATGCCCAAAATATCCATAAAAATCAGAAAAAAAAGTAAAAAAAGAAATAAATAAAAATATTTATTTCATAGCTCTGAGACGAACTTCAGGTTCTAATGCAAGCGGTTCTGCAGCAACAATAGCAGTTCCTTTTGCAACAACAGTCATCGGATCGTCTGAAATTTCAATAGGAATTCCAATTTCATCAAAAATCCTTTCTTTCATACCACGGAGTCTTGAAGTTCCTCCGACAGCAACAGCATTATTGTAAACACCCATCATTAATTCCGGAGATAATCTTTCTAAAATTATGTTTAAACCACTTACGATTTGCTGCATGAATGGTTCAACCGCTTCAGCAACTAACATTGAATCAATTACGACTTTTTTAGGCCTATTTGTTTCTAAAGATTTACCGATTACCTCAACACTTAGGTTTTCAATTTGTCCACTGCAATTAACCATACCGACTTCAATTTTTGCGGCTTCAGCATCATGAATACCAATAGCAACATCATATTTTTCTGCGACAAGTTCTACAATCTTATTATCGATGTCGTCTCCACCACATCTGACAGTTTCAATATCATTGATGCCTCCAAGAGATATGATTACAATATCTGTTGACCCCGCACCAATATCCACAACCATGGTACCGTTTGGTTCTGCAATAGGTAAACCTGCACCAATAGCTGCCGCTAAACCTTCACTAATAACCAATATATTTTGAGCTCCGGCTTTCCTACCGATTTCTTCAGCCGCATTCTTTTCTACTTCAGAAGCATCACCAGGAATGCCAATAACAATTCTTCCAACACTTTCGCCTTCATTAATACCTATCTGCATTGCTTTAATAAGTAACGCTTGTGCCTGTACAACATTTTCAATAACGCCCTTTTTTAAAGGCCTTACCGCAAGAATATCACCAGGAGTTCTTCCAAGCATTCTTTTAGCTTCTTCACCAACAGCCAAAACTTCTGATGGATCATCTTTTTTTACGGCAACTACAGATGGAATTTGATACAAATCAAATTTATCACCAGATGGCTTTGCAATTACTGTGTTTAAAGTTCCTAAATCAATACCTAAACTGTTGCTAATGACTCTGACATTGTCAACTTGTGGTTCTTCCTCATCTTTTCCAAAAATATTCATGATTAATCCTCCGTTACAATATCTTTAAAATCTATAACGAAAATCTTATTAGATGTAGCTATGCCCTGAAACTTTTCAATATCCTCATCATTTTTAATAGATACCAATAATGTTATCAATACAACTTCATTAGCATTGTAAAAAGGTTTCAAAGCATTTTTGATGAAATTTGGCAATCTAACTTCATTATTTATATCAACATCAATGAATCCAGTAGTTTGTGATTCCTGAAGAATTTTAAAAGGTATTTTTAATTTTTCGATAGAAGTTACAACATACTTCATAATGTCATTTGGCGCTATAAGCACCATCAGATTACGCTCATCAGACAAATATTTACGATGTATTTGAATACATGCCCCGCCAAAATCTTTAGTTTGATTATTGAAATCATTGATAATAATGGAATTTCCATAAAGCATGAGGAAATCAAACTTCTTATCCAATTTACCATCCTTAAATATAACATGTTCCCGGAACAATATTTTTATACTGGTATTGGATAATATGGCCCGATAAGCCATTTCATCAATCAAATCAACATTACCCGCAATGACACTCCATGTTTTTTCTATTTTATAACTACTATCGGTTGTGACTCTTGCAGCCTGTCTAAGAACACGTATATTATCTTCAATCATTTAACTACTCACAATACATTAATATTAAACATGATGACTAAAAATAAATAACTGAAAGATTTATAAAACTTCCAATAAATTTGATATTTATTTATAGTCCAACAATTAATATTTATTAAAAATATTATTATATATATTTTATCTTTTAAGGTCAATTTTTTAAAATTAATTAGTTAACACCAATTTTTTTAACTAAACTAAATAATTACTTGAAATTATTGAAAAAAATAATCATTCAATGGACAAATATTAAAAAAATAAAAAATGTAACAAATTTAAATAAAAATAACACTTATAAGTAATTAAAAACAAATATTAATAAAAATAAAGCGAAAACAAAGAAAAAGTTAATAATAAATGAAGTGAAAAGTATTACTGAGGTTGAACATGAAAATTGAAGATACTAACATCAGAAAATTTATAGCAGTATCAGATGTGATATCACTATTAAACATGACCTGCGGATTTTTATCCATATTAAGTTCAATAAACCACAATTTTGAACTGGCAGCTATGTTTATGATATTTGCAATCATGTTTGACTCAGTAGATGGTTGGGTAGCAAGAAAAACCAACAGGCAAGATGCATTAGGATTTGGAAAAAATATTGATTCCTTATCTGATGCAATCTCATTTGGTTTATCACCAGCAATATTCCTATACTCTACTATTAACACCACTTCAACTATTATTCAACCAATCGTGATATTGATTAGTTTATTTATCGTTATATGTGGAGTTTTAAGACTAACAAGATATAATGTAATTGCAGATAAGATTGAAACAAAAGACTTTATCGGATTCCCAATACCGGGAATAGCTTTTATTTTAGCCACATATTACCTTAGCGGACTATATGATATGCATATCGCTTTAATATTAAGCCTGATTGTTTCATTAATTATGATAAGTACAGTAATATATCCTAAATTCGACAACATCCCAGTACTTGCGATATCAGTAATACTAATATTCTTATTGATTCTGCCAATAAAAATCACCATACTGACAATTAACATACCGGCATTATTATTGTTAATCTTCTGCCTATACTACCTTATAATTAATTTAATTAAGAATTACATATCCTAACCACATTAAATTAATCCATCTACTTTTAATTAACCAAAATTAGGAGTAGAGCCATGAATAAAAAACCAAGAGACCCATTGTTCCCGGAAGGTTTTGGAGAAACAAAAAACATCAAACAACAGTTTAAAGATGAAAAACTTGCAAAACCAACGAAAAAAGATGAATTAAGTCCATTAAAAAAATTAAATCGTAAAATTGGAGTTTATTTAAGTCCAAAAACAATAAATATAACTGAAGATGAAAAGAAAAGAAAAATAGGAATCATCATAACTACTTTAATATTGATTACATTAATCATCACTTCTTATTATTTTTTAGTGTACCAGCCCCAGCAAGAGGAGCTATCCGTCGTAAGGACTGAAAAATTAAATGAACTTCACGATTTATACTCAGGACCCCTTGTAACCTCACCGAACGCTCTTGCTTTAGAAAATGAAATAAATGATGCCAGAAGCTCTGAAGAAGTGGAACGCATAAACATCATGACCCCCGCTACAAAGGACTGGAAATCCTTCCATAAAAAATCCATTCTTGCCAATCAAGACAAATTTAACCGGACCCAGGTGGTTTATTCAAATGAAAGCAAGGACGTTTTAATGAACAGCGAAGAGGCAATGCAAATCGTAAGTCAAAATGATGCTCATATTTTATCAAAAATAAAATTTGAAAAACCGAATACAGTTTCAGTGCCGGTACTGATATCAAGACTGCAGGCCGGAGCGGGACTGATAAATGTTGGAAGCATAGTCGACATTTACATGAACTCAAATTATAGCGATGAAAGCATCAATAACAATACAACAAGTCCAGACGTTAGCGGATGTACGGTATTGTCAATAATGAGATATGAAGAAAATGGGGAAATTGATTCCGAATACTCAAAATCCAATGTACATGTAAAGGGAAATGACACATATCCTAAGGAAAACACTAAAAGTTTCTCATCAAATGTGCTGGAACTGCTTAAAGGATCAATAATCAAGGGATACAGTGAAAAAGAAACTATAAAATTACTTAAAAGTTATGGAGTTAAATTATCCAATTATGAACGCCAGATTAATTTGGGTGATCTGGATGCCCAATACATGCTTTTAATTGAAGTACCCAACGACAAGGTAAATTTCATCATAAACAATATGGAAAACATTGTACTGACAATTCCAACATCACATGCCCCAACATGGATGGTTAATGAAATCAGTTCAACATATAATAATTAAAAAAATTATTATATTAGATTAAAGTAAAAGTAATATTATGAACAGACCAACTATTGCAACTATAATTATTATCGTATGTTTACTCATAATAGGGTTGTATGCTAGTGGAGAGGTTAACTATTATTCATCTAAAATTTCAATGGAAAGAAATGTTGACTCTCCAACCATAATAATACCTTCAGCAGGAATTAATGAAAAGATAAATGAAGAAACATTAGACCTGGGAGTATTGCATGGTCCAACATCATATAAACCTACACAGGGAGACGTAATATTATTCGGACATAGGACACTGCAAGGTTCGCCGTTTTTAAGACTGAATGAGGTGGCTAAAGGCGACGATCTGATTTTAGAGTGGCCGGGAATTGGTGAAGTGAAATATAAAGTTATAAACACAACAGTTGTTCCTGCAGACTACCAGCTCTCTGCAAATGAGGGTGGAAATTACATATATCTAGTCACATGCGACCCGATCGGATCAACTGAAAACAGGTTAATCATACAAGGAGAATTAAGTCAGACAAATCCAATTAACGAACAGATTATTAAGGACAATCCTCAGGAATCCAATGCATACATAATAAGTGCGCTGTTTTTAGTTATTGGATTGGCATTCAGCTTCTTCTATTCCAAAGACCAAAGAATATACATCTTAGCAACAGTACTGATCATATCTGCATTACTGTTCTATTTCTGTTTATTCCCAATACCGTCGGAGATAATATACGATAAGATAAACTTTTTAAATGGAGGAATGTGATGGACGTAGATAAAGAATACTTTTCAAATATAACCACAAGGGAACGAGCTATATTTGAAGGTGCAATAAGCATGGGCGCACTATTCCATCAGTTTGTCGGGACCCCTGTAAATAAGAATACAAAAAAAAGTTTAGAAATCAGCATGGAAGAATCTTTGAAACTGCAACCTGCAATTGAAGATGTTAAAGTAAATATCAGATTCGACAAACTTGAAGAGTCAATGACCGAATTTGAATACACATCACTTACCGGCGACATGCTAGATGTTAAAATATATACAAAAGTAAAAAATGTCACAGCAACAATAAGGATTGAATTTGTTGAAGAACTTAATTATCCTCTAATGTATGTTGAAGACATCACAGAAGATTGAAAGTTAATATATTTCTTTTAAATCTTCTAATAATTTTTTTAAATGATTTTTTTTAATATGGTTCATTAAAACTACACGGATAGCTTTAGGGCATTTGGCTACTGAAACCTTCCAATCCAACTCTTCTAATTTTTCAGCAAGTTCATCCGCACCGATATTCGGATGATTGAAAGCTATAATATTCAGTTCAGGTTCACAAACCACATCATATCCCAATTTTTTAAGACCCTCATTTAAAAATTGAGTATTCTCCATCAGATTGCTTGCCAGCTTACGGTAACCTTCCTTACCAAAATATTTCATAATTGCATAAGTTGCAGCAGATGAAGCTCCTAAACGAGTTCCGACAATTGTTGATTGAGTTTTAACTGTAAGATATGGAGAATCCACAGCCATAACCTCCAGATATTCCTCTTTTCTGAAAATAATCCCACCTGCAGGTATCGGAGCCAGACCCATTTTATGAGGATCTACAGTTATTGAACATACCCCCGGCAATGAAAAATCAAAAACAGGCAGATCATGGCCAAGTTCTTTTAAAAATGGAATTGAAAATCCTCCGAATGCCGCATCAACATGGAAATAAATATTATTTTCATGAGCAATTTTGGATATTTCTTCAATGGGGTCAATTAAACCAAGTTCAGTAGTGCCTGCAATTGCAACAATAGCTACAGTTTTATCAGAAATGACTTCTTTTAATGAATTCACATCAATTTTATAATTTTCATCCAATTCAACTTCAACAATTTTTAAATTCAGCATGTCAGCTGCTTTTTTGAAGGAAAAATGCGCAGATTCGGGAATGATAATTTCCCCATCGACAATGCCCTTGTATTTTCTTGCATGATTCCTGGCAGCACGAATGGCCATAATATTAGCTTCAGTTCCACCGGTTACAATATTCCCATATGGATTATCCAAAGACAATAACTCCCCAATAGATTTGATAACTTGATTTTCAATGAATTTTGTTCCTTTAAAAAGACCAGGATCGCCCAAATTTGTATCAAGAAATGTGCAATAAACTTCCTTTGCAAATGGATGTGCTTCAGTGCACATTGATCCTAAAATCCTCCCATCAGCATAATCATGATCCAATTTATGAATTTCAGACAATTCCTTTAAAATAACATCTTTATCTATTGGCTTATCTTGCATAAAATAACCTAACTAAAAATAATTAAAATAAAAATAAAATAAAAAAAAGAAATAAAAAGATTATTCTAAACGTTTACGAGCAGCGTCAAGAATAATTTTTTGTTCAGCACGTGCAACAGTTTTTCTCACATCAGCGATAGCGTCAGTATTGGATGATACGCTTGTAATTCCGAATTCTACTAGTTTTTCAACAATGTGAGGTACACTACCTGCTTGACCACAAATACTGCATTTTACACCTGCTTCAGCACATTTTCTGATTGTTCTTTCAATCAATTTCATTACTGCAGGGTGTTCTTCAGAATAGTGTTTTGCAACAAATTCATTGTTTCTGTCAACAGCAAGGGTGTATTGAGTTAAGTCGTTGGTTCCTAAACTTACGAAGTCTATTCCAACTTTGATATACTCATCAATCATAATTGCAGCTGCTGGAATTTCCACCATCATACCGAAATCGACATCTTTATGCGGTTCAAAACCAACTTCGGAACAAAGTTCTTTAGCCTTTTTAAGTTCTTCAGGGTTTTGTGATAATGGTATCATAATACCAATATTTGTGTATCCTTTTTCATGCAATTTCTTAATAGCTTTAAATTCACATTTAAGGATTTCAGGCTGGTCGAGCTCTCTTCTGATACCTCTCCAACCGAGCATTGGGTTGTGTTCCCTAGGTTCGTTTTCTCCACCTTCCAAGGTAATGAACTCATCAGTAGGTGCATCCAAAGTTCTGTACCATACAGGTTTTGGATAGAATGCATCTGCTACAATTTGAACATTGTCAGCAATTGTATCGATTAATTCATCTTCCCTTCCGTCAGCAATGAATTTGCCTGGGTGAATACCAGAGGTTAACATTAAATGTTCTGTTCTTAAAAGACCAACACCATCAGCGCCAGTAGCTGCTGCTTTTTCTGCTGCTTCAGGCATACTTACATTAGCTTTTACTTCAGTGACTGTGATAATTGGTGCTGCTTCTACACTTACTGCAGAAACTTCTTCGGATTTGGTTTCGGAAATTCCATCAAATACCAATCCTTTTTTACCGTCTAAAGTAACGCCATTATTTTCTACTAAAGTGGAGGTAGCGTTTCCAGTTCCTACAACACATGGAATTCCAAGTTCACGTGAAATGATTGAAGCGTGACAGGTTACACCACCTTCATCAGTGACAATACCGCTTGCCCTTCTCATAGCAGGAACCATATCTGGAGTGGTCATGGTTGTAACCATAATATCTCCATCTTTAATTTTATCCAATTCGTCAATGTCAAAAACAATTTTTACACTGCCTGATGCCATACCTGGACTTGCACCAAGACCTCTTACAAGAACCTCACCGACATCTTCAGCGGATTCATCTTTTTGCTCTTCAACATCACCTAAAGTGGTGATAGGTCTTGCTTGTAATAAGAATAATACGCCATTTTCGAAAGCCCATTCTGTATCCATTGGTTCGCCGTAATGAGCTTGAACTCTTTTACCCATTTCAGTTAATTGGATAAGTTCTGAATCTGATAAAACTCTTTCATTTCTTTTATCTTCAGGAACATCAACTTTAATACTTGTACCGTTTTCATCATTGGTGTACATTACTTTCTTGTCACTGATGGTGACGTTGATAATTTCATTATTTTTCTTATCAACTTGATAATTATCAGGAGTCACATCACCGGATACAACAGATTCTCCAAGACCCCAGGATCCTTCAATCAAAGCAATTTCCTCACCAGTTGATGGATTTACAGTAAACATTACACCTGCTTTATCAGCATTTGCCATTTTTTGAACTACAACAGCAATATATACTTTTGAATGTTCAAAATCATTTTCTTCTCTGTAGAAGATAGCTCTTGCTTCAAATAAGGATGCCCAGCATTTTCTGATATATTCAATTACTTCATCATTTCCAGAAACATGTAAAAAGGTATCTTGTTGACCTGCAAAGGAAGCTTCAGGCAAGTCTTCTGCAGTAGCTGAAGATCTGATTGCCACATCAGTGTCATCTTCACCAACTCTTTGACATAATTGATTATAAGCTTCAGTAATGAATAAAATCATGTCATCTGGGATTGGAGCACTGTTAATAATTCCTTTGATTTCTTCGGCCGCAGCCTGAAGAGCTTTAGTATCATTAATGTCAATTTTATCGAGAATATCCATAACTTTGTCATTAATTCCAGCATCTTCCATGAACTTTTGATAAGTTTCGGCGGTTACTACAAAACCCGGCGGTACAGGAATGCCTGCTTGAGTTAATTCACCCAAATTAGCACCTTTTCCACCGGCTATTCCAATATCAGATTTATTTAAATCCTCAAATTTTACAACATACATAAAATATAACCTCTTGGCTTAAAAATATATTCCATCGAATAATAAAAACATTTACCAATAATATATTTATTACTATTTATTTTAAAGTTTAAATATTTAATTATAAAAATCTGAAAAAGTACTAAAAACAAAAATATAAATTAAAAAAAAGAGTAAAAAGAAATTAATTAAAATCTATTTAATTAATTCAGCGCCTTTGTCAACAACTATTTTGCATGGAACCGGTAATTTCATACCTGCTCTTTTTAATGCTACTTTAGCTTGTTCAAAGTTTTTTTCCTGACAGTCAATAGTGATGATTCTTTGATCTTTTTTAACGATAGCTTCAACACTAATTGGCTTACCGAATGCGTTTCTCATACCACTTTGTACCCTATCCGCACCTGCACCGGTTGCCATTGGGTTTTCTCTGACAATTTGGTGAGGATATACTCTTAATTTTAAGTGGTATCCCATTCTACCAGCAGCTCTTTGCATTAACCTATTAGAAGCAATCCTTGCAGCTTCTAAAGAGTTGTGTCTGATTTGAGCTGGTTTTTTAACAGCTAAACTTAATGAAACAGGAAATTCATCTTTTAAATTACCCATATCATATTGTACAATTCTTGAGTTTGGGGTTTTTCTAATGTAATCTCTTCTTGTATAAGCACGAACCATTATTATTCCTCCGAAATAAAAATAACATGAATAAACATGTCTAATTGAAAAATAGCTATGTAATATTAGATTCCAATAATAGCTATAAAAAATCATATATCGTAATATATAGAATACTTAAATATATTAATTAAGTCATTAATAAATGTTACCATATTTTCAAATAATATCATAAATATTAATAATTTGGAAAACAAATATAAACGTCATCCAACAATAAAAAATGTGAAAAAATGAAAATAAATGGAGCATTAACATTAAAATACAAGACAGAAGAATCAGCTTGCCTAGTTTATGATTCATTGGAAGTCGATAATGAAAACTATGTTAAGAGTAATTTAGACGACAATTCAATAAATTATGAGATAGCTAGTGAAAGTTTAGGGAGTTTCCTTGCGACAATTGATGATTTAATAGCATCAGAAATTGTCAGTGAAAATATTATTAAAAAGACAATGGATTCATAAAAAGTTTTATATAAATAAAAATGATAAATATAAACATTTAATATAATTTATTCGTTAGAGAGTGTAATTTATGCAATGTCATTATCATCCTGAAAGAGAAGGCACAGATGTTTGTGCAATATGTGGAAAAACTATTTGTAAAGAATGCGGTTTAGAAATTGCCGGCAAAATTTATTGTAAAGAATGTTTAGAAAAAATTGTAGGCCTCAGCTTAGACAATACAGCCCCACAAAATGAAGTTGAAAGTGAACCTGTTGCTGTCAATGAGCCACCTATAGAAGAAAATATTTACCAACAACCTGCAGAGCCTGAAATAACATACACTCCACAAGAAGAGCCAGTGCAGGAATATAAAGTAATTAGTGACGATTCACCATATAACATAAAAGATAATATCGAATACAGCGGAGGATTGGAATCTTCTTACTTACAAGAAGGGGAAAGCATTTATCAAGAACCGCAACAAATTACACCTGACGAACCTATTTCCCCACAAGAAGAAATTCCACAGGAAGTCCCTCAAGAAATTTATCAAGAAGTTCCACAGGAAATTCGACAAGAGCCAATCGCTAATGAACAGGAATACATTTATCCTGATCATGATTATGAACCTCCAAAAACAACTGCTAGACAGGATCTTGAGGACAAATATGAGAAATACTTAGATGACTTGTACTTTGAAGAAAATGAAGTCCCATTAGGTGAACAGTTAGCAAAAGATGAAGCTCAATACGGTTCATTAACTAGAAAGGAATACCCTACCAGAGAAGTGGAAGTTCCTGAAAAACAACCTTCAAGACCTGAAACTCCTGAAGAAATGGAAGCAAGAATCAGAGCTGAAATTGCTAATGAACAGGGCATTAAAGATAAAAAATTAATGACCGAAAAAGCTGATTCCGGAATTCATAATTTAAACTATAAAAATGAAAAGGAACCAATGGGAGTTGTCGATATTCTCCTGACATTGGTATTGATTATCGTGATTTTAATTGTCATATACTACATCGTATATCTGTTCATGTTACAATCAACTTATCCAACATTTATGGATGCAGTATTTGCACTTAAAAATCCTCAAAATATTATCAATACAATTTTAAGTAGATAATGATATATTTTCATTATTTACCTTATTTTTAAATTTTTCCAAGCTGTCATCATCTTTGTATCCTAAAACCCTAATCACCGAAGGATAATTTTCAATATATCTTGAAATTTCTTTTTTTGGTATCGGATTTTCCAAAATGCTCAATACCCTTTGGCGGAAATGAGAAGAAAATCCCTGAAGAATGGCATCCTTCAGCTCATCAACATTAGCGAATGGCCTGTTTTCAATAATGTTTTCTGCTAACTTATCATTGAATAGATTTAAAGATGATAGCTTCTCAAAACTGTAGTTGTTTGCAGTGCCTAAAATCTTTTCAACATCCCTAATTCCATAAATTATTGAATTGTTTTTTATTTCACGCTTTAGGACTTCAATAGTTTTTGAAGGCATCATGTCAACCACATCATCAAAGTTATCATTCAATATGCTTTCACGAATAAGAGTTCCGCTGACCCCACCGATACGTTCCACAAAAATGAATTTATCCTTAAAGTCAAAACCAATTTTACTTAATGAATTTGAAAATGATGTTATGACATAATTGTCCTCTTCCAATTTTCCCTTTAAAATTATTTCGCCGGTTGTCTTGTCAACAATCTTATAGGGTTTTGGTGCAACATGATGTCCCATATTAATTCTTTTTAAAATTTCATCCATTCCTTCAACAGGTTTGTATCCCCGAGGAATGAAATCTGTATTTAAAGCTTTAAACATCTTGCAAAGACATAACGAATATTGGCCGGAACCCATAATTCCCATAGGAGGACCTTCAACGACAATGTCTGCACCAACGGAAATAGCAATTTCTGCCCTAAGTTGGCGTGGTAATATATATGGTATGCCACGACCACTTCGTTCAAATAAGCCCGGCACAATTGCTACAAATAATGAGTTAGGAAACATATGTTTTGCAGTTTTCATGCAATGAAAATGACCGTTGTGTAAAGGATTATACTCTGTAAAATCGGCAATCAAATTAATATCAGAAGAGGTGTGCGAAAATTTATAGTCTTCATTTAAATCATTGTAAAATAATTCCATATCATGAGCTAGACTGTTCGAAACTTTAGACATAAAGATAAATATAACACTTAAATTAAAAAAAACTTATGTTTTAAGACACATATATAAAATAATAAGATAACTTAAATGGGGATTAATATGGATTTAATTATAAAAAACTGTAAATTTATAGATGAAACCGGAGAGTTTTACATTAAAGTAAAAAATGGAAAAATAGCAGATATTTCAAAAAACCCGATAAAAGGTGATGATACAGTTGATATCAAAAATAATTACATACTTCCAGGTTTCATAGACCCCCACATACATTTTAGAGATCCAGGACTAACACAAAAAGAAGACTTTAAAACCGGAAGCATGTCAGCAGCAAATGGAGGATTTACAACTGTAATCGATATGCCGAATACATTGCCAAAAACCAATACATACAAGGCACTTGAAGAAAAAATCAAAATTGCCCAAAGCAAATCCGTTATTAATTTTGAACTTCAGGCAGGACACAACACCCTGGAAGAAATGGAAAAGATGGTCGAATTAAATCCAATTGCATTTAAAATATTCATGGACCTGGAAAGCGATGAAAGTCTAGAAAAAATATTCGCCAATTTAGGCCAATTGAAAAATACAACCGATTATAATGGTCTTGTTGCAGTACACTGCGAGAAAAAAGCGATTGTGGAGGAGAAAACTGAAGAACTAAAAGAAAAAGATGAAAATACCCCAATCGATTACAGTTATGCAAGACCTGCAATTTCCGAAGATGCATCAGTAAGCCAGGCCATCGAACTTGCAGGAAAAAACAATTTGAAATTACATATCTGCCATTTAAGTTCAAAAAAATCATTGAATTTGGCTGAAAATGCAAGTAAAACACAACCGGTAAGCTGGGAGTTTACACCGCATCACTTATTGATGGACAATACAGCTTACGACACATATGGAACATTTATAAAAACCAACCCTCCACTGAGAGAAAAACGTGACAGCATAACAATTGATGATTTGAATTACACCTCAATAATAGGTACAGACCATGCCCCACATACATTAGAAGACAAATCAAAAGGCGTGTGGAACTCATCACCGGGAATTCCTAATCTAGAAACAGTAGTTCCCCTAATTTTAACAGAAGTAAACAAAGGCAATGTGGATTTGAAAATAATTCCTAAAATATTCAGTGAAAATGCTGCAAAAATCTATGGATTGGAAAATAAAGGAAAAATAGCTATTGGAATGGATGCTGATTTTACAGTTATTGATTTGAAACGAGAAGGAAAATTCAACATTGATGAATTTAAAACAAAAGCAGAATATTCTCCATTTGACGGATGGAATTATATAGGAATGCCAGTAATGACAATAGTTAACGGAAAAACAATAATGAATAAAATATAACTTATTTTAAAAAAAGAAAAAAATTAAGGTGTGTTAACACACCTATTTATAACATAATGCGTCTTCTGGACATGCTTCAAGACATTGACCACATAAGGTACAGAATCCTGCAATTGGTAATTTAGGATTGTCTGTTTTGTGGATCATGTCATATGGACATGCTTCGATACAGTCACCACATTGGTCACATTTAGATGGGTTGAATGAAATCCTATCTCTAGCAACAGGTTCGCCGTCAATAGTTATTTCGTATTGTTCTACTTTCAATGCATTCTAAAGCTGGGCATAACATACCGGTTTTGGTAACTACACGAATAGCTTCAGTAGGACATTTGTTAGCACATGCACCGATGAAGTCACATTTTTCTACGTCTCTTCCAATACCTTCTGCATCTACAGGAGCACCTTCACCCCATTCTACTTCAATATCTAAAGCATCAACAGGACAAAGTTTTACACATAAGCCACATGCAGCACAGACACTAGGAATAGCAACGGTTAAGCTTGCACTGTTTGCAGAAATAAAGTCTCCAGGACATGCTTCTACACAAGTGTTACAACCGATACATTTAGCTGAGTCAAAAGTGAATGAAGTAATTTCTTTTTCACGTTTAACAGGAACTTTTTCAGCAATGAATATTGCATTCCAAGGACAGGTTTGAGAACATAAACCACATCTGATACAAGCATCACTTACAGTAACAGGACTTCCAACTTCTTCAAGAGTGATTGCATTTACAGGACAAGGATCTACACAAGTTCCACATCCAACACAATCATTGATGTAAACAGGACCTTTACCTTTAAGATCTAAATCATATTCAGCAGGTTCTTTAACACCAGGAATTCCAATTACATCTACAGGACAAATGTCAACACATACATTTTTGACACATTACACAGAATCCTTCAACTTCTTTTAATTTAGCACCAGTGACTTTAATAGTTTCTTGTGGGCAAACTTCTTCACATTTACCACAGGAATCGCATAACACAGAGTTGAAAACTAATCTTTTTTGGGTAATACCCTCAGTGATTTCGTAATCTTCAACTTTTAATGCGCCTTGTGGACAAGCGTCTGCACATTTAGGTTCTTCACCACAAGTGTCACAGTGAATAATAGAGTTAGGTGTTACTTCAATAGCTGATGTAGGGCATGTACCTTCACAAGCACCACATTTTATACAGCCATCTTCATTAAATACTATCATTTATAAAACCCCCTTAAACTTAGAATTTTTTAATGAGGTTTCCTTCACTGTCTACAATATCTACTTCAGCTAATCTCATTTGACTATCCATTGAGTGGGTAGCACAAGATAAACATGG
>ONJC01000016.1 GCA_900318035.1 uncultured Methanobrevibacter sp. | reverse complement strand
ACAGTAGGACCGTGACAAATACGTGCACAGTGGTCTACGTTTTGAGTACCACAAGCTACTCTTGCTAATTTTTGAGTAATGTAAATGTTTTCGTTAGGTGAACGAGCACATGCGTAGAATCCAACTTTGTTAGGATCTTCGTCAGATACTTCTTTGAGTTTGTTAGCAACAAGGTCTAATGCTTCATCCCAAGATGCTTCTCTAAATTCACCATTTTCTTTTATTAAAGGAGTAGTTAATCTGTCTTCCCTATTAATAAACTGATATCCAAAGTTTCCTTTTGGACATACTTTACCCTCGTTTACAGGGTGTCTTTTTAAAGGTTCTACACCAACAATTTTGCCGTCTTTAACAACGAAGTTAAGTCCGCAACCTGTACCACAGTATGGACAAATTGTTGGAACATATTTAATTTCAACCATTTTATAATCTCCAAAATATATTATTTTTTTTATAAATAATTTAAAAAAAAGAAGCTTAAAAAGCTTCTTTAAGATTTAATTTACTAGCTAGTCTTTTAAGTAGGTGTACCAATAGATACATGCTACAAAGATTGCTCCACCGATAATGTTACCAATAGTAACTGGAATTAAGTTTCCTACAATGATAGTACTCCAAGTTACACCTTTAGCGCCTAAGAACAAACCTAACGGGATGAAGAACATGTTTGCGACACTGTGCTCAAATCCGATACATACAAACGCCATGATTGGGAACCAAATACCAACGATTTTACCGATGATATCATCGGATGCGTTAGCTAACCATACAGCTAAACATACAAGCCAGTTACATCCAATACCCCTAATCATTGCAGTCATAAAGTCAAGTTTAACTTTACCTTCTGATACTGCAATAGCTTTTGCAGCAATAGCATTGGTTGGGTCAGCAGGGACAATTCCGCCCATGAAAGCGAGAACGTAAGCAACGAATAATGCACCTACGAAGTTGAAAATCCAACTGATTACCCAGTTTTTAGCGAGGCCACCAGCAGAAGCGGTACCATCTAAAACACCAAGGGTCATGAACATAACATTTCCAGTGAATAATTCAGATCCAGCAAGGACAACGATAATCAAACCAACAGGGAACACTGCACCGAATACGAATTTTTCTAAACCGATTGGTGCGCCTGCTTTAAGCATACCTGCGCTTGCGACGACAGCTAATAATCCACCAAATGCAATATAAGCTCCTGCTAAGAAGGAGAGTAATATTACATTAACAATATTTGCAGAGTTTTTTGCTCCAGCAGTTCCGGAAATTGCTTTTGCGGTATCTACTGGACTTTTAAAAGATGAACCCATATTATCTACCTCTTATTCCCTTTTTTTATAAATTTTTATAATACTAATAGAATCCACTGCTTACACAGTTCGGAGTATTATGGTATTATATATTAACTTTACCATATAAAAAGGATTTGTTATTAGGATTAAAGAGAAATATTTAAATACTACTAATGAAAATCTTAAAGAAAAACATATCGATTATAAAATTAATTCGTATCGATTAACTACATAATTTTAAAATATTATAGAATATATACCCCATATAAATCCACAATTTCTATACGAACTGAAATATTTTTCACATTAAAATTTATGATATGAAATTGAGAAAATAGTTTACTATGAGCCTCAAATAGTTTACCAGTTGTCTAATTTTCATAATCAAATTAAATTTATGTGTAAACAACATTTATTCGATAACTAACAAACAAAAATAAGTTTGGACAAAAAATATAATTATAAAAAAAAATTTACACAAGCGATTTCATATCGCTCATCACATCGCCAAACAACAATATTATTATTTATCAAATATCAAAAATAGTTACAGTTATAGGAAATGTATTAGAGGAGATGATTTAAATGAAAGTCAGTGAAATTGATGCAATTAATTATAAAAATAATGAAGCGGTTGAGGCAAAGGAAAAGGTAGTTCTCGATGAGACAATAACACTAACCATCAACAATGACATCAGCCGCAGCCTCTCAGCAATAGAGGATTCACTTGAAGAATTTGCTGTAGGATACCTTTTCAATGAAAATATGGTAAACACAATGGATGCAATTAAAAAAATTGAAGTTGACGGAGTCCATATTCATGCCGAAATTGATGATACACTTTTAAAAACAAATGAAACTGTACTCTGTTCTGATTCAGCCGGAGGATGGAGAAGCAAAATAAAACATGTGAATCCCGTTGAATCCACATTCCAGGTACACGTTGGCGAACTAATCAACAGAATCGAAGAGCTGAAGAACAATGCCGAAATATGGCAGGCAACCGGAGGAACACATGTAGCCGGAATCGTGTATAATGATCAGTTTATCGTAAAAGAAGATGTCAGCCGTCATGTTGCAGTTGACAAGGTAATCGGATATGGTCTTCTGCATGATTTTGACCTTTCACAGTCATATGTGATTTACAGCGGCAGAATGCCTGCAGACATGGTAATAAAAATGACAAGAGCCGGCGTGCCAATTTTGGCATCAAATGCAGCGCCCGCAAATTCAGGATACAATATTGCAAAAAAAGGAAATATTACACTGGTCGGATTCCTAAGAGGCCAACGCTGTAATATATATAATAATCAAAATAGAGTAATTTTTGACTAAATTACTCTAAAACCGCATGTCTATTTCTTAAGTCATTTTCTGTCTGTTGCATTTTATCCATCAATTCGGATACGATTGCATCCAAAAACACCAAGGTGGTTAATTCAAATGCAGTACCTAACGGAGTTAATGAAGTGTAGTTACCGTGAATCTGACGTTTCATATAGTTCTCATCATCAACTTCCTGTTTGGTTCTTCCTTTGACAAGAAGATAACTGTCAGTAAGCTGCCCCAGAGTGGATTCAGGATAAGAAGTTACGGCCAATACTCTAGAACCTCTGTCTTTAGCAATTTTTGCAGCAGATACGATAGTATTGGTTTCTCCAGAACCGGAAATAGCAATTATGCAATCATTTTTATGAATGGCAGGAGATATTGTTTCCCCAACAACATAAGCACTTAATCCTAAATGCATCAATCTCATTGCAAATGCCTTTGCTGCAAGACCAGACCTTCCGGCACCTGTTACAAAAATGTTTTCGGCCTTCAATATTTCATTTTCAAAATCTTCAATAACATCTTCTTCCAAATAATCAACCGCATTTTCAATATTTTTTAATATAGCATTAATTGAATCCTTCATTATATCCATTTTATCCAATCCCAGAATAGTTAAACAATATAATTATAATTATGATTAAATAATTATATATAATTAATGAACTTAGAAAGCAAAGGTCTGATTAGCTTAGACATAGATGGTACAATCTATGACTATAAATTATATCAAAGTTTAGAATCCCTATCGAGAACAAAATCTCAAAGGCAGTCCGCTAAAGAATTGAATATTTCACATACTGTTTTTAATAGAAGACTGCTTAAAGCCGAGGAAAAATTGGGATGCAAAATTACCGAAAAGGTAGGCAACGGAACAATACTGACCAGAAACGGACTGGAATTACTTGAAGAATTTCAAAAATACCAAATAAGAATCGAAAAAACTTCAAACATAAATATTGTTGGAGGCCATATAAGTTCCGGACTTTTGGAAACCATCAAAACCCCATTCAATACAAATATTTACAGCAGCAGTGACAGAGATGCATTCGAACTTGCCAAAAGGGGAGCTGTAGACATACTGACATTGGATGATCCGTTGATTGCCTATGAAAGGGATATCGACTTTACGCCGATAGCCTATGACTATCTTGTTTTAATTTCAAGCCCAAACTGCGAGGAAGTTAAAAGCATAAATGATTTGGATGGCCTTGATTTTGTAAATGTGACCGGTTCTGCCCAAAGGCTTGCCTGGAATACATTAAAACATTATGATATTGATTATAACATCACCCATAAAGTTAATTCGCAATTCGACGCTTTCAAACTAGTGAAAAACTCTGAAAATTTACATTGCTTTTTAAATGCAAGTTATTTTAAAGGAAATGAACTGTTAAAGTTCGATACCCGGCATGTAATAAGTGTGATTAAGGTAAGCGAAGATAAAGGCGAAGTCGATGAATTCATTGAATATCTGTTGAATGAAGGCCAAACGGAAATAAAAAATCAGGGATTTACACCTATACAGTAAATACTCATCAAATGCTCTCGGCAAAAAGAAAACATTTAATAAAAATATAATTTAATTATACATTTATGTGAATCTGCGTGACTGTGATTTTTCACGGTCATGATATTCAAAACATTAAATAACAATAAAATCCAATATTAAATTAAAATATAAAAAGGCGATATTATGGTAAAAAACAGAGATTTACTAGCAATTGGTCACTCTGCTCATGATTATATTATTAGAGTACCTGAATTTCCAAAAGCAAACTTTTCAGCACCAATAACCAACATGAAAACCTTCAATGGTGGAGCAGCAGCTAATGTTGCATGCGTTGGTGCTAAATTGGGATTGAAAACCTCATTGGTTTCAGCTGTTGGTGGAGATTTCAAAAAAACTGAATACTTCGAACATATGCAAAACTTAGATATTGACACTGATTCATTAATTTATGTTCCTGGTGAAGCTACCCCTACCGCATTTGTCCTGACAGATGACAATGACGATCAAATCAGTTATTTCTACTGGGGAGCAGCCCGTGAATTCGCTGACAGTAAAGTACCTACCGCTGCAATTAAGAATGCTGAAGCTGTACACTTGGCAACAGGCGATCCTAATTTTAACTGGAAATGTTCACTGGAAGCAAAAGAAGAAGACTTGCTTGTTTCATTTGACCCTGGCCAAGACCTTGGGATGTATGACACCAAAAAATTATGTGATGTGATACAAAATACCACAATACTGTTTGGAAATCATCACGAAATAGAAAGAATACTGGATGCTCTTGAAGTTGATTTAGCAGGCCTTAGAGAATTAGGACCAAAAATAATCGTTAAGACATGCGGAGCTCAAGGCAGCAAAATTTATTCAAATGAAGAAAAAATCAAAATTGATGCAATAAAAAGAGAAGCTATTGATCCTACAGGAGCAGGAGATTCCTATAGGGCAGGATTTTTATCAAGATTCCTGAATGGAGAATCACTTGAAGAATCAGCCAAATTTGCATCAGCAGTATCATCATTCATTGTTGAACATCAAGGCTGTCAGACCAACATGCCTACTTTTGATGACGCATTTGAAAGAATGCAGGAATTCTATTAAACCCTTTTCTTTTTTTATTTTTTTTAAAGTAAACTTTATTTATATCAATAAGGCTTTAATTCAGTTGTACTAACTGAAAAATTACTGTTTTTTAAAAAAAAATTTATATATATCAATAAAGTTTGAATAAAGATTTATCCAATTAATTTAAATACTATTAAATAAATATAACTCATTATCAATCATTGATGAAAATATCATAAAATAAATTTGACTGTTTAATCTATAATTAAGGAGGAAAATAATGACACAGATTAGTGATGCAAAAAAAGGCATTTTAACTGATGAAATGAAGCACGTTGCAGAAATTGAAGGTGTTTCAGAAGATTTCATTTTAAAATCAGTTGCCGAAGGTACTATAGTAATACCAAGTAACGTTAATAGAGATATCGAAGCATCAGGTATTGGTGCGGGTTTAAGAACCAAAGTAAACGCAACCGTAGGTACTTCAACCGATATTGTTAATTTTGATGAAGAAGTCTTAAAAGCACAAATCGCGATTGACAACGGTGCAGACTGTTTAATGGAATTGAGTATCGGCGGAGACCTGGACGTAATAAGAAACAGAGTCTTAGACATGTCCCCATTACCAGTTGGTTCAGTGCCAGTCTATCAGGCAGCAATTGAAAGTATCAGAAGAGACGGTTCCGTAGTATACATGACTGAAGACGATTTGTTCAACACCATCGAAAAACAGGCAAAAGATGGTATTGACTTTATGGCAGTCCACAGTAGTATCAACATCGAAACCTTAACCAGACTCAAAAGACAAGGCCGTGTAACAGGACTTGTTTCCCGTGGAGGATCATTCATGTCTGGATGGATTGTTGAAAACGAACAGGAAAACCCATTATATGCTAACTTCGATTATGTTTTAGAAATTGCAAAAGAACATGATGTTGTTCTTTCACTTGCTAACGGTATGAGAGCAGGATCCATTGCAGATTCAACTGACAGAGCTCAAATACAAGAATTAATCATTTTAGGAGAATTAATCGACAGATCCCGTGAAGCCGGAGTACAATGTATGATTGAAGGACCAGGACACATTCCAATCAATGAAATTCCTACAAACGTAATGATTCAAAAGAAAATGTGTTCCAACGCTCCTTTCTACATGTTAGGACCTATTGTATGTGACGTGGCTCCAGGTTACGACCATATCGTATCTGCAATCGGTGCGGCATCCTCTGCAAAAGCCGGAGCAGACTTCATCTGTTACGTAACCCCTGCAGAACACTTGGCCTTACCTAACCCTGATGACGTAAGGGAAGGAGTTATTGCAACCAAAATCGGAGCTTATGCTGGAGACCTTGCAAGTGGCCAAATTGACGGTTCACAAGACCTTGCAATGGCAGAAGCTCGTAAAAACCTCGATTGGGAAGCACAATATGACTGTGCAATGTTCCCTGAAGCTGCACGTGCAAAAAGAGATCAAAGACCTCCTGAAGAAGAAGACACATGTACCATGTGCGGTAACTACTGTGCAGTAAAAATCGTTAATGAATGGTTGGATCAGTCCGATTCTGACCTAATTAAATAGATATTCTTATCTATTTAAACATCTTTTTTTATTTAATTACTTTTATTACTTCTTTTTTAATTTTGTTACTTATAAACTGAAAATAACTAACATTTGTCGTTAATGCTGAAATTTTAACAAATTAACTAATCTTTTTATATTATAATAACAAAAATATAGATATACTTATTTTATGATAATTTTTTTATTATTAACGGTGAGAATAGATGACACATTGGATTGAAAATATAGCTGATGAATTAAGTAAAATGGATGTAGAAGAACATGTCATTGCGAGTGGAACCTCCATTTCAGGTTCAATACATATTGGAAACTCCTGCGACATATTTATAGCTAACGGAATTGGAAAGAAATTAAGAGAAAAAGGAAAAAAAGCTAAAACAATATGGATTGCAGATGACCACGACCCACTCAGAAAAGTTCCATATCCTTTACCTGAATCCTATGACAAATACCTTGGAATGCCATACTCCACAATTCCATGTCCTGACGGTTGCTGTGCCAACTTTGTAGAGCACTTTGAAAAACCTTTGTTTAACGTAATGGACGACTACGGAATTGAAATAGAAGCAAAATCCGGTTTTGAAATGTATAAATCCGGAGTATATGACGATTATATAAGAACTGCACTTGAAAATGTTGAAGAGATTAAGGAAATCTTCAACCAATACAGAAGAGAGCCTTTGGCTGATGACTGGCTTCCTTACAACCCAATCTGTGACGAATGTGGTAGGGTAAACACCACATATGCTTATGACTATGATGGCGACATCATCAAATACAGATGTGAATGTGGCCATGAAGGTGAAATGGACATCAAAACCGGGAACGGCAAACTCACATGGAGAGTGGAATGGGCTGCAAGATGGAAAATATTCGGAACAACATGCGAACCATTCGGTAAAGACCATGCTGCAAGTGGAGGATCATATGATGTAAGTAGCGTAATATCCGAAAAAATATTTGGCTACCCTGCACCATATCCTGTACCATACGAATGGATTACCCTTGACGGCGAAGCGATGAGTAAATCCCACGGAGTATTCTTTGCACCTGAAGAATGGCTGAAAATTGGTCCTGCTGAAAGTCTTCACTACTACCTATTCAGATCAAAACCTATGAAAGCTAAAGATTTCTCACCAAAAATGCCTTTCCTGGACTTTATTGATCAGTTTGATACAGTGGAAAAAGTATTCTACGATGAAGTAGAAGCCCCATCTGAAAAAGAAGAAAAGAAATTCAAGGAAATCTATGAAATAGTCCAAATGACTCCGGATGCACCTCTACCTTTCAGACCACCATTCAGATTCCTGGTCAATGCGTATCAGATTGCAGGAGACGACCTCGAAAAAATCTTTGACATTCTCAAAAGAAACTCCCAGCTGACCAAAAGCTTCAAAGACAAGGAATTTGGTGACTTGAATGAAACTGAAATGGCACAATACAGGGAAAGGGTCGACAACGTAAAATATTGGTTGGACAATTATGCACCTAAATTTGTTAAATTCCAAGTGCAAACCAAAAAAGTTCCAAAATTACCTTTAACTGATGAACAAACAAAATTCTTAAGAGACTTGGCCGATTTGATTGAAAACAATGAGTTTTCAGATGCAACAGAACTGCACGATGCAATGTATGAAATCCTAGAAGCTCAAGAATTAAAACCACAAAAAGGATTCCAAGCTATTTACAAAATGATTCTCGGTCAAAAACAAGGCCCAAGAGCAGCATCATTCTTGTTAAGCTTAGATAAAGACTTTGTTGTAAAAAGATTAAGACAGGATGCTTAATCTTTTAAATTTTTCTTTTTTTAAATTAAACTTTTGAACTCTTTTTTGAGAAGTATTTCATCTGCATCTTCAACAAATTGATAATCTAATTTTTCAAATATCTCAATCAGGATATCTTCCCTGCTTTCAAAACTAACAACAACGCTTTTAAACTCGTAATCCATCGCTATTTTTTCAAGTTGTCTTATCAATTTATATGCAATCTTTTCACGATTATCATAGGAATTTAAGAATAATGTAGTGATTTCAGCCGAATCTGCATCATATACCTTAAAACTAGTGCAACCCACAGTTTTACCGAAATTTATTAAAAGTAAAACTACATGAGGCTCATCAATTACACATCCAAAAGATGCGCACATTTCAATGAATCTTTCATCCCTCTCATCAGTCACTATAATTTCCATCATTTAACCTCAGTAGTGTTTCCAACTTTAGCAAGCTCCTCATCCCATATTCCGCAGTTATCACATTTAAACTCCAAAAATAAGTCTCTGCACCTTAAGTCATTTAAAACGACAACTTCAACACCATTGCATTCAAGCAGGTTTTCCGCTCCCATTAAGGTGGTGTTCTCCCCAATCACAACTCTTGGTATATTATAGAGTATTACGGCTCCGGAACACATAGGACATGGAGATAAAGTGGTGTATAATGTACATTTAATGTAATCTTCATAATTTAAACGACCCGCATTTTCGATTGCATCCATTTCAGCATGCAAAATAACTGAATCGTTTTGAATCAATCTGTTATGACCTCTGGATATAATTTCACCATCCTTAACAAGGACTGCCCCAATTGGAATTCCTCCTTGATTTAAAGATTTTTGAGCCTCCTTGATGGCTTCGGTCATGAAATAATTATCTTGTGTCATTTTAAAAAAAAAAAGAATAAATTAGATGAAATTAATCATCTTAATCTATTGAATAATCCTTTATTGGATTGTTTTTCTAATTCATCTTCAAGTCTTTTGATTGTATTGCGCAATTCAGAAGACTCTTTTTTGGATTCATTAGACAATTTGTCATAGCTACTTTCCTTAAGTTTAAGCTGAGTTCTGAGTGAAGAAATTTCCTCTTTATATCCATTGATTTCCTTTTTGATTTGGCTTTCAACTTCTTCCTTATAGTTACCAATGTCAATGAGTTCAGATCTTAAATTATCAACTTCAGTGGAAAGGTCTATGTTCTCTTTTCTAGCATCAGAAAGTTTTTCCTTAATGTCTTCAATTTCGCCAGATAATTTTTTGTTTTCTTTTTCAATTGAATCAACATTAACATTAGCTAATTTTTCTTTATAATCGTCAATCTTAGCTCCAAGTTCTTCTTTAATTGTATCAACTTCGGATTCTAATTTATCAGCTCTCACCTTATTGACCGCACTTTCAGCACCGAGTTTACCAATTTTATTACTTAAATCTGCATTAATGTCCAATTGATCGAAGTATTTCCTGGTAGTTTTTTCTAATGCATTTGTCAATTCATTTTTAAGATTATTTAGCTCAGCATTTTCTTTTTTAAGCTTAGGAATAATCTTATTAGTTAAATAATTAAGTTCACTTGATTGATTGGATAATTTTTCATCCTTTTCCCTAAGTTTCTTTTTCAAATCATCTAATTTAGATTTTTGTTTTTTAGGTTTTTCTTTTGAAGCAGGTTTTTCTTCAGCTTTTGGTTTTTTAGGAGCTTTTTTAACAGCAGGTTCTTCAACTGCTTTTTCAACAACCTCTTCAACAACAGGATCCTCAACTACTTCCCCAACAACCTCTTCAGGCTCATCAGAAACAACCTCTTCAACAACAGGCTCCTCAACTACTTCCCCAACAACCTTTTCAGGCTCATCAGAAACAACCTCTTCAACAACAGGCTCCTCAACTACTTCCCCAACAACAGGTTTTTCAGGAGCATTTTCAACAATAGGTTCTGCAGGAGCTTCTTCAACGGTTTCTACAGGTTTTTCCTTTCTATTCTTAATTTTATCTAAATTTAATTTTACTTTTTGCCCATACATGGCATTCATTGGTTTATCATCTGACATTAAAATCACCAAAATAGCAATAATAATTAAAAGTTCAACCACTTAGTACAATAATATAAAATTATAGTCAACAACATATTTAACTATTTTTGAAATGTGAAATTTCACACCTGCAAATATTATTAATATCATGAAAACAAATACTAATATACTGAAATTAGTTTATAACCTGTGGAGATACCATGAATTATTTTGATAGATTAGAAGCAGAAACCAATCACCTATACGAAATAGCCAATCAGGCAAGGTCTAAAGGATTAGATGTTGAAACAGAGACCGAAGTACCTCTTGCAAAGGATTTAGCAGAAAGAGTTGAAGGGCTTGTAGGTCCTGAAGGCGTTGCTAAAAGAATTAAGGAATTAGAAGAGGACATTACCAGAGAAGAAGTGGCTTTTGAAATTGCCGCAGAGATTGCATCAGGAAAATTTGAGCTTACAGGTGAAAAAGCAGACTGGAATGAAGAGCAAAGATGCGATCAGGGATTGAGAACCGCTTTGGCTATTCTAACAGAGGGAGTTGTAGCTGCTCCTCTGGAAGGAATTTCAGATGTTAAAATCAAAGATAATTTTGATGGAACAAAATATATCGGAGTTTACTTTGCAGGACCTATCAGAAGTGCCGGAGGTACTGCAGCTGCTTTGGCAGTGCTTTTAGGAGATAAAATCAGGCAAGCTATCAACATTGATGCATTTAAACCAATTGATGATGAAATCGAAAGATATGTGGAAGAAGTAGAGCTTTACGAATCTGAGGTTACAAACTTGCAATACTCACCAACCCCCGAAGAGGTC
This sequence comes from uncultured Methanobrevibacter sp., assembly GCA_900318035.1. GTDB lineage: Archaea > Methanobacteriota > Methanobacteria > Methanobacteriales > Methanobacteriaceae > Methanocatella. The sequence continues at coordinate 40,048 of ONJC01000016.1, read as the reverse complement.
AGATTTGCAGCAACCCACATACCGGTTGAAGTATCCGGAGAGCAGACAGACCAGGTTGAAGTTTCACACAGAGACCTTGAACGTGTCGAAACAAACAACATCCGTGGTGGAGCTTTGCTTGCGATGGTTGAGGGAGTTATCCAGAAATCCAAAAAGATTCATAAAATTTCCAAAAAGCTGGGACTTGACTGGGAATGGCTTACAGAGTATTCAAAACCTAAAAAAGACGACTCCAAAAGTGACGACGGAGGAGAGTCTGAAGTCGCCAGTGAACCTAAATATATTCAGGATATTATCGGCGGAAGGCCAATTTTAGGATATCCTTCCGAAAAGGGAGCATTCAGATTAAGATATGGAAGGTCAAGAAATACAGGCCTCGCTACCATGGGAGTTCACCCGGCAACAATGGCATTGCTCGAATTTTTAGCCGTTGGAACACAGCTTAAAATTGAATATCCAGGTAAAGGTAATTGTGTCGTTCCTGTTGATTCCATTGAAGGACCTACCGTCAAGCTTAGAAACGGAGATGTGTTGATACTCGATAGCGTTAAAAAAGCCCGTGAAGTCAAAAAAGATGTTGTCGAAATATTATTCCTGGGAGACATGCTTGTTGCATTTGGAGAATTTTTAAGAAACAACCAGCCATTGTATCCATCAGGTTGGGTTGAAGAATGGTGGATTCAATTGTTAACCAGCAGTGAAAAATTCGATGCAGAAAATAACGATTTGGATTTGCATAAACTTGAATATGAGTATTTATCATCAATCGAAGCATTTAAATTATCCAAGGAGTACGACATTCCACTGCATCCGAAATACACCTACTGCTATAATGATGTGACCATTGATGATTTAAATGAATTAATCGATTTAATTATTAAATGCAAATCAACATATAAGCCAAATGAAGGCATAAAATTAGATTTATCATATCCAAAAAGAGTTTTGGAGGTCATCGGTGTTCCGCACACCGTCCGTGATGGTAAAATAATCATTGACAAAGACCATTCCTATGCTCTTTTAGTTACCTTATCCAAAAAACTGCCTAAAATGGAAACTACAATCGAAGCCGTGAATGAAGTTGCGCCTATTGAAATAAAAAACAAGGCACCGGCATACATTGGTACCCGTGTGGGCAGACCTGAAAAATCAAAAGAAAGATTGATGAGACCCGCCCCTCATGGATTATTCCCAATCGGAAATAATGGAGGCGCCAGGAGATTAATTGCCACAGCTGCCAAAAAAGGCAGTATCAAAGTAGAAATGGCCAGAAGAAAATGTACCAATCCAGAATGTGGAATCACTTCCAACAATTCACTTTGTCCGAAATGCGGAAGCCCTACAGAAATTACCCCGCCTAGAGACAAAAACATACCTCTCGCTTCAATGCTCAAACAGGCATCTGATAACGTTAAAGTCAGAAGGGTTGATGAAGTGAAAGGCGTAATAGGTATGATTTCAGAGTCAAAATTGGCAGAACCACTTGAAAAAGGAATACTTAGAGCAAAAAATGAAGTATTTACATTTAAGGACGGTACAATACGCCATGACTCAACTGATTTGCCGCTGACTCATTTCATACCTAAAGAGATTGGAGTCACTGTCGAAAAGCTTCTGGAAATGGGTTATGAAAAGGATTGTTATGGAAATCCGATTGAAAATGAAGACCAAATCATTGAACTTAGAGTTCAGGACATTGTAATTTCAGACAATTGTGGAGAATACCTGCTTAGAACTGCACAATTTATTGATGACGAGCTTACAAGATTTTATGGAATGGATCCATTTTATAACGTTAAAGAGAAAAGTGATCTGATTGGTCATTTGGTAGCAGGGCTTGCACCCCATACATCTGCAGGCGTGCTCGGAAGAATTGTTGGATTTACCAAAGCTTTGGGTTGTTATGCACACCCGTATTTCCATTCAGCCAAACGTAGGAACTGTGACAGTGATGAAGATGCAGTAATGCTGCTTTTAGATGCATTGATTAATTTTTCAAAATCATACTTACCAAATACCAGAGGAGGCAGTATGGATGCTCCTTTGGTTTTATCATCAAGAATAGACCCAGAAGAAATAGACGATGAATCTCACAACCTGGACATATTCGAAAGATTCCCTGTTGAATTTTATGAAAAGACATACAGTCCTCTGAAACCTGCCGAAGTTCTCGAATACATCGATAATGTCGAAATGCATTTAGGAACTCCGCAGCAATATGAAGGATTGATGTTTTCCCACCACACAAGCAACATTCATGCGGGACCAACAATATGTCTCTATAAAACCTTACCATCAATGAGAGAAAAAGTTGAAGCACAGATTGCTCTTGCCGAAAGCATAAGAGCCGTTGATCAACGTGGAGTTGTTGAGAAAGTTTTATCTTCTCATTTCTTACCCGACATCATGGGTAATTCTAGAGCATTTTCCAAACAGAAGGTAAGATGTACTAAGTGTGGTGCAAAATACAGGAGAATGCCGCTGACCGGAAAATGCAGGTGTGGCGGTAACCTGATTCTTTCAGTTTCAAAAGGATCTGTCACAAAATATCTTGAAATTTCACAAGAGCTGATTGACAGATACCCAATATCCCCATACTTAAGACAGCGTTTGGAAATTCAGGAATTTGGTATTAAATCATTGTTTGAAAGTGATAAATCCAAGCAGAGCTCACTGGATGTTTTCTTTTAAACCGAATACTCATCAAATGCTCTAGGACATTTTGTTTTAAATATGAAAAACATAGTAAATTTCAGAGCACATTAATAATGTTCGCATAAAGACGAACAATTTATATATGAGAAGGGCCCACCTATTATATGGAAACTTGTTCGTATGTATACGAACAATAATTATACATGTGCTGACATATAGTATAATCACATGAGAGAGTAATCTCTCGTTTACTAATTATACTTATTAATAAAACGTAGGAAAAATGGTGTGAAAAATATGGAAAAAATATCAGAATTAGGAAATAAATTAAATGATTCCGCTAAAATCAATGTGGAGAAAAATAACGGAATCCGAGAAAGATTCAGTTACGAAAAATTACTAAAATCATTAGTAATGGTCGAAACTCCATTCTTTGAATCAGACAAAATTGTAGCTACAGTAGTATCACAATTATACGATGGAATCAAAACCAAAGAAATCAAAAAAATTGTTTATGAATGCTTAGAGGATATTGACCCTGAAATTGCAAACAAATACTTAGCAAGTACCCAATTAAAAGTACGTACTTCCAGAGACACTATCGAAGCATTCGATTTATCAAAAATTGCTAACACCTTAATTGAAGAAACAGGTGCTAGCCAAGAAACCGCTTTTGAAATCGCTACTGAAACTTGGAAAGAACTCAAAAAATTAAATGTTGAATACTTGACAGCTCCAATGATCAGAGAAATGGTTAACACCAAATTAATCGAATATGGTTTAGAAGACTTAAGAAGCCGTTACACTCGTTTAGGTATCCCAGTATACAATATTACCTCATTAATTGAAAATGGGAACAGAGATAACGCAAATATGATTCACAACCCTGAAAGTATTCACAAACATGTAGCAGACGAAGCGTTAAAACAATATGCACTTTTAAAAATGTTGCCTGCACACTTAGCTGACGCACACATGTCCGGTGACATTCACATCCACGATTTAGAATTCTTCGCAGGAAGACCATTAAACTGTCTTCAACATGATATAAGAACATTCATCAAATACGGACTTAAAGTAGACGGTACCGGTGACCACACCTCCATTGCTGGTGCGCCAAACCACATGGAAACTTTAATGAACCACACAGGTGAAATCATGCTTGCAGCACAACAAAACATGTCCGGTGGACAATCCATGTCTCTCTGGAACGTGTTCGTTGCTCCATTTGCAAGAGGCAGAACCTACGAAGAAATCAAACAGGCTGTTCAAATGCTCATCTACAACCTGAACATGGCTTATGCAGCTCGTGGATCACAAGTTCCATTTACCAGTATGGCATTAGAATTTGGTGTTCCTGATTTCTTAAAAGATGAAACTGCTTACGGCCCAAAAGGTCAAGTGGTTGGAACCTATGCAGACTATGAAGAAGAAACCAGATTAATCCAAAGAGCATTCACTGAAACCTTACTCGACGGAGACAACGAAGGTAAACCTCATTTATTCCCAAATACAATTTACACACTCCGTGAAGAAACAATGACTAGTGAATACGAAGACGACCTTCGTTTAGTTCACGAATTATCTGCAAAATACGGTTCATCCTACTTTGTAAACATGTTCCCTGAATACAGAGGAAAAAATGCTAACTATATGGGTTGCAGAACCTGTTTACAAGATACCTGGACTGGTGACTGGGACAAAGACTGTTTAAGAACAGGAAACCTTGCATATGTAACTTTAAACTTACCAAGAATTGGTTACCAATCCAAAGATGAAAACCAAGTATTCGAATATTTGGACGCATACATGGATTTGGCTGTTGAAACCTTAATGCTCAGAAGAGAACAAGGATTAAAATGTTTAAATGACTTCCATATTTTACCATTCCTAAAACAGAAAGTAGGCGAAGAATCCTACTACAGAATCGAAAATTCCACATTATCCTTTGGTTTCGTTGGACTTAATGAAATGTTAACCTCCCTCTTCGGCGAAGGTATCGAAAATCCAGATTCAAATAAATTCGGTGTAAAATGTATTGAATACATCAATGATAGAGCTAACCAATTGAAAGATGAAACTGGACTCAGATGGTCCGTTATCCAAACTCCGGCAGAATCTACTGCTTACAGATTTGCAACTCTCGATAAAAAACAATTTGGAGACCAAGCTATCGTACAAGGTGAAGGAAATGCAAACTACTACACCAACTCTTCACATGTGCCAGTAGACACCGGATTATCCTTAATTGAAAAAATCAAAATTGAAGAACAATACCATGGAATTACTCCTGGTGGACACATCTTCCATGCATTCATGGGAGAATCCTACTCCGATCCGGATTCATTAATGAGCTTAACCCATAAAATTGCAAGAAAATCCGACATCGGATTCTGGGCTTACAGCTCAGCATTAAGTTTCTGTCTTAAATGTAAAACTTTAATGAAAGGGTTAAATAATACATGCCCTACCTGCGGAGAATCTGAAGATGTAGAATGGTATGACAGAATTACCGGATACGTACAACAAGTTGGACGTGCAAAATCTGCATCTGGAGGATGGAACCCAGGTAAACGTCAAGAATTAATTGACAGAAGAAGATTTGAAGATAACTAAACAGTTATCTTCTTCACACCATTTTTTTACACCAAACCATCAAACTGTTTAGAATAACTTAAATATTTTACCGAATATATATTATAATGTATAAAATTATGAGGTAAAATATGAAATTCAATAAACTAATTTTAAACTCATTCATATTACTAGTATTATTGTTTTCAGTCACTGCAATTTCCGCAGCCGATTTGAATGATACCGGAAGTATGGATGTTTTAAAAGACGTCAACACAAATGAGAGTTCATTTACAGATTTTGAGACGGAACTTTTTGTTGCAGATTCAAGTTTGGATCTTAGCGGCAATTATAAATTTGACAATTCCAGCGGACTGGATTCCAACACTGGAATTTATATAAATAAAAATACATTTGTCATAAACGGAAATAATCATATAATCGATTGTGACAATCAGGCCAGAGCATTTAATATTACAGGAAAAAAAGTGACAATAAATAATCTGATAATTAAAAATGGTGTTCATGACTACGGTTCAGCAATTGCCACAAATACTGCCCTGACATTAAATAATGTAACATTTATAAATTGTATTGGTACTGGAACCCCATATAACATGGGAGCCATATATTCCAAAGAGGCACCTTTAATTGTTAACGACTGTAAATTTATTGATACCAGTGGGGAAGAGGGCGCTTCAATCACTTCATATGGTGGTGATGTGACTGTCAATAACTCTACATTTATCAGTAATTCAGATAAAATTATCAAAGGTCAAATTTATGTGTATCAGGCAGATTTGAAAGTTTTAAACTCTATTTTTTTAAATACCACTTCAAAGTACGCTACTGCAATATTCTGTGAACATAAATGTGGAATTGAGATTAATAACACAAAATTTAGAAACTTATTTGCGAATAAAACTGCAGGTGCAATTTCAGTTAAAGAAAATATTAATATGGATATTAATGATTGTGAATTTGTCAATGTGTCCAGTGTAAACAATGGTGGAGCAATATTTCTAGACATTACCGGGAATAATCAAACGGCTGATGGTGAAGTTGAAATCAACAACTGTAAATTCTATGACTGTTACTCCTCTTTTGGTGGAGCTCTTTTACAGTTAGGCGGAACTATAATAATCAGAAATTCTGAATTCACATCAAATAAGGCGAACTATGAAGGAGGTGCAATTTATACCAGTTTTGCTACCGTAGGTATTGCCGATTCAAAATTCAGATCTAACAGCCTACAGGATGAAATATCTTACGGAGGAGCATGTTATTTTGATATGGGAACAGTAAATCTCGCAAGAAACATTTTTGAAAATAATCTAGCTTCCAACGTTACTACCATTTATGCATATGATACTGATTTAACATTGAGAAATAATTACTTTGAGAATCCTTCCAATGTTACAAGCATATATACAGTATATGGAACAGTAACTGATAAAAAAAATAACAACTTCACCAACGATAAGCGCTCATTCGGCAACACTAATGACTTCTATAATTTTGAAAATTCTGCAAAACCATTTATAATACTCAATAACACTATTTCATATGATGAAATGCCTACCAAATTTGATTTGAGAGATTATGGTTGGGTTACCCCTGTAAAAGACCAGGGATTTATGGGCGCATGCTGGATGTTCGGTAATCTTGCGGCATTGGAATCCGCATTACTTAGATATACAAATGTTACATATTCCCTATCAGAAAACAATGCTCAAAATTCAATGATTCAATATTCCAAATATGGAGCAATAGGATTTATTGAAGGTGGAGCTGAATATGGAGCTATATCCTATCTGACTGATTGGTTAGGAGTTTTCCCTTCAAAATATGATAGTTATGACGAACTGGGTAAAATATCTTCATTATACATAACTCCTGAAGACATTCACATTCAAAATGCAGCTGTTCTTCCTGAAAGAAAAAATGCAGGAGATAACAGTTTAATTAAGGATGCAATAATACGTTATGGTGCGGTAGCTACTAGTCATCATGCAGATTTTGATGAAAAAAAGTATTTTAATAAAGCAAACTCCGCACAATATTATTATGGCAAAAAAACTGCAGACCATAGGGTTTGTATTGTAGGTTGGGATGATAATTATTCTGCGAATAATTTCTTAAAAACTCCGCCTGGCAATGGAGCATGGATTGTCAAAAACAGCTGGGGAACAGACTGGGGTAATGAAGGATATTTCTATGTGTCATATTATGACCTTAGTCTTGGATCTGATGACAATATATACTACATAATCAATAATGATACATTCAACAGGATTTATCAGATTAATGTCGGAGGTGAAATAACCGAATTTAATGCCAAGTATTATTACAATTCCTTTACAGCTGATGAAGACGAACTGATTGCAGCTGTCGGAACCTATTTCAAAAACGCAGGCCAGAAATATGCATTTTCAATAATTGTAAACGGTGTTGTTGTCTATGAACAAACCGGCGTAAGTGACTTAAAAGGATTTGAAACCATCAAATTAAACAAATTGGTTCAAATCAAAAAAGGAGATACTTTTAAAATAAAATTTAAAGCTAAATTGTATTCTACTGATAACCTTAGAATTCATGTTAAAAAAGGCCAGTCATTTGCAAGTAATGACGGGAAAACATGGACTGATTTAGCAAAAAAAGATAGTGTAGCAATTATAAAAGCTTATACTGTTTCCGATTTAAACATTACTGAAAATTTAGTTAAATACTACACCAACAAGGATCCATTTGTCGCAAAAGTTGGTCCTGATGAAACAGTCATTTTTGAATACAATGGAAAAACCTACACACGTCAAGCAGATAAAAACGGATTGGCTAAACTTAATATAAATTCCAAACCTGGAAAGTATAGCATCACAACCACCTACAACAACACTTCAATTGTCAATTATATCATCATAAAAAATACTGTAGTTTCTTCAAATATTAACAAGACCATTAACAGTAATTTCAAATACAAGTTGAGAGTGTTGGATTCCAATGGAAAAGCCGTGAAAAATACCAAGGTTTCAATTACTGTAAACGGAAAATCCAAATATTACAAAAGTGATAAATCCGGTTACATAACCCTCAAATTCACCAAACTGGCTAAAAATCAAAAGATAACTGTCAAAAACCCGAAAACTGGCGAAATTAAAACAAGTAAAATCGGTGCATATTCAAGATTTACAGAAGATAAAAATGTTGTAATGTATTACAATGACGGATCTAAGTTTAAAGCGCAGATACTTGACGACAATACCAAACCGGTTGGTAAAAATAAAGTGGTTATTCTCATGATTAACAAGAAAATATACAAGGTTAAAACCAATTCCAAAGGTTACATCACTTTCAAAATACCAAATACCTTAAAACCGGGCAAATATATATTGTATGGACTTTATAAAGGCAATGTAAATAAAAATATCATTAAGGTAAAACAAAATCTTAAAACCAGCAAATACACCGTTAAAAAATCTGCAAAAAAACTGACTGTCAAGGCGACACTTAAAAACGGCAAAAAAGCGGTTAAAAACAAAAAAATAACACTTAAACTTAATGGTAAAAAATACAGTGCTAAAACCAATGCAAAAGGAATAGCCAAGTTTACTGTTAAAAAGAATGTTATCAGCAAACTCAAAGCAGGTAAAAAATACACCATGACAGTTACCTACATTAAAAACACTATAAAAACAACTTTAAAAGTTAAAAGTTAGAGACATTATTCTCTAACTCTTCTATTTTTTAAACCCATAATTTTGTCCAAACAACCATTTAATGACATAGCTAATTTTTAAACTAATGGAATATTACTTATACAACAAATCCCAAAAATAAAAGTATAACATGATAATGTTATACATATAGGTGGTTTTTTATGAAAAAGATAATAATTGTTTTAATTGCATTGATTGCAATTGGAGTTTCCATCGGCGCTGTTAGTGCTGAAGGATTTAGTTTTTCATTCGGAAGTGAATCAAATTCCGATGGCGGAGATTTTTCATTGAATAATGACAAACTTAGCATACAAGGCGTAGATTTCAAAGTTCCAGAAGGATTTAAAGAAAATGAATCTGCTAGGATGGTAGCAAACGCTACTGAAGCATTTGGTGAAAAATGTAAAGTATCAGGTTCTGAATTCTACAACAACGACACCAACATAATTATTAACGCTTTCTTTGCTAATGATGGTAAATTTGATGACTTAAAAGTGAACAACGCAACTAACAAAACTATTGCAGGTCACGAAGGTTTCATCAGTGAAAAAGAAGGCAGAATACTCTTCGATTATCTTGTTGACGGTAAAATAATTGAAATCAATGCTCCAGATCAACAAACTCTCGAATCTATATTAAAAGTATAAAAAACTTTTTTTAGAATGTGACATTACGTCACATTTTTTATTTATTACTACAAAAACACTTCAATATCCTAATAGAACTGTTACTCATCTGTTTTTATTAATTTTTAAAAAATTCCAAAACACAAATTTCGACAAAATTTGTCCAAAAAACTAAAAGTATATTAATGATATTAAACTAAAAATATAATATTATCATATCACTGATGATAATCAATTATTTTCACATTCTATGTTACTAGTATTTATGGGCTTTTTTAATACTAGGTAGCTGATAACATAGATATAATTATATACCCAGACAAGAACTGATTTAAGAGGTTATACAATGCAAAGATCAAGAGGATTAAAAAGTAGATCAAGAAAAAAAATGACTAAAGTACAAAGACCTGGTAGAACCAACCCAATTACTAACAGACTCCAAAAATTCGAAGAAGGAGACTTAGTCCACATTACAATTAACCCATCTATCCAAAAAGGTCAACCTGCTCCTAGATTCCATGGTAAAACTGGAAAAATCACAGGTCAAAAAGGTAAAGCATACATCGTATCATTAAAAGATGGGAACAAAGCAAAAGAATTAATCGTTAGACCTGACCACTTAAAATTACAAAACTGAGTTTTATGATTGGAAAGAATATTATTGAAAGTGAACCTATTCCAGGTGTTGAAGTTAAAGAGATACTTGAAGAGTTTTCTGAGGATAATGAATTAAATTATGAACAGAACGTTACTTTAAACCACCTTGCAAGATTTAGAAGATACTCACTTGAAGATTCTGAAGAAATCGTTGCAAAACTCCAAGAAGAATTTAACTTAAGACCTAAAGTCGCTGTTCATATTGTTGATTTAGTTCCTGAAGACTTAGCAGATTTAAGATTGATATTTGCTAAAGAACCAAGTAAAGTTGACAACGAAGAAATGAAAAAAATTCTCGAACTTCTAGAACAATATGATGTTGTTGAATAGTTACTTACTATTCACCTTTTTCTTATTTTTAAATATAATTTACTACTTTTAAGGCAATTTTGCTAGCTTTTTTTAGATATATTTATTACATTTAAAAATTAAAACTAATCATAAGTTAGGCTAATGTCAATATTTTGACATGAAAAAACAATAGTGAAGTGATAACTATGGATAATAAAAATAATAAAAAAAATAAAACACCAGCAGTAAAAAAAGAAGAATATGCTGTTATACTTGATTATTTAAGTAGAGGATATGTTAAATCAGACATGTCCAAATTTGGTGGAAAAGCTATTGCTCAAGCTATTGGTACAGAACAGTTCACTTTACTAGAATTAGCTCCTAAAACTGGAGTGGATTTAGATATTCAGGATACCGTATATATCGGAAAAGGAAAGAGAGATAAAATATATAGGGTTTTAGGTAAATTAAATTTTGAAAATCTAACTGCAACCAGTAGAATAGAATTGGAATACGCTATTCGTGAAATTGTGGAAGCAAATGAAGACAAATTTGTTGAATTTTTCAATACTGCAGATTCATTAAGTACAAGACTTCATTCTTTAGAGTTAATTCCGGGAATTGGAAAAAAATACATGTGGGACATTATTAAAGCAAGGGAAGAAAAACCATTCGAAAGCTTTGAAGACATTACCAAAAGGCTTCCTACTTTAACAGATCCTGCAGGAATGATTGTTAACAGAGTAAAACAAGAATTAGATACTTCTATAGTTAGAAGAGGTAAACGTAAATATTATTTATTTACACAAGCTCCAAGAAGACCTAGGAATTCAAAATAAGTGATAAATTGAATAGTGAATCTTCCCAATCCCTTTCAAAAACAACAAAAAGTATCTTAAATCAATATGGGATAAAGTTAAATAAGAATCTTGGTCAGAATTATTTGATAGATAAAAATAAGAGAGACCAGATAATTAACTTTGGAAACCTCAATGATGACGATGTTGTGCTGGAGATAGGAACTGGGATAGGAACACTAACAATAGAACTTGCCAAAAAAGCTGGAAAAGTAATAGCTATTGAACAAGATTCAAATATAGCCAAAATACTAAGTGAAAGACTAAAAAAAGAAAAAATAGATAATGTAGAACTAATTAACGATGATGCATTAAATGTTGATTTTCCAAAATTCAACAAAATCATCTCAAATCTACCTTATCAAATTTCATCACCAATCACCTTTAAATTTTTAAATTATGATTTTGACCTTGCTATTTTAATGTATCAAAAAGAGTTTGCAAGGCGTATGAACGGCAGTGTTGGAACAAAAGACTATTCACGACTATCTGCGATGCTATATTTTAAATGTGATGTTGAAACATTAACGGATGTCAGTTCAGAAAGCTTTTTGCCAAAACCCAAAATAGATTCAACCGTCGTTAAGCTTACCCCAAAGGAAAATAAAATATCCGAAGAGGACTTTAAGATATATTCCAATTTTACAAAAGCGCTGTTCCAGCACAGGAACAAAAAAATCAGAAATGCATTGATTGATTCAAGACATGTAATCTGCAATCTCGACAAGAAGGAAATGAAAGAAAAAATAAATCGGATTGAAGATGATGAGCTGAATGAATATCTTAAAAAAAGAGTAATAGCCATCAAACCCGAAGAGATTCTGTTTTTATCAAAAGAGTTGAATTCCATTTTGAATGAGTAGATAATATGAGTGAATTTATTATAAATAATGATGATAATGTTTATATTCCGGCTGAAGACAGTTATTTACTAGCTGAAAATTTATTAATCAAAGAAGGGCAAAGCGTTTTGGAAATTGGTACCGGATCAGGAATTGTTGCAATGTATGCTTCGAGATTAACCGATAATATAACAGTGACAGACATCAATTTTGATGCGTGCGAACTTGCAAGAAAGAACTTCAAGGCAAACGGCATTGAAAATATTGAAATCCTATTCGGAAACCTGTTCGAGCCTGTGGAAAATAGAAAGTTTGATGTAATTTTATTTAATACTCCATATCTACCTACTGAAGAAGACGAAGTTATCGATAGCAATTTAAATTATGCATTCGATGGTGGATTAAATGGAAGGAAAGTTATTGATTTATTTTTAAATGAAGTGCCAAATCATTTAAATGAGGGTGGAACTGTGCAGCTAATTCAGTCTTCATTTTCAGATAACGAAAAAACCCTGGACATGCTGGATGAATTAGGATTTATAGCTGAAATTGCAGCTTCAGAACACTTCTTTTTTGAAGATATTACATTAATAAACGGTTATAAAATATAAAAAGGTGATTAAATATGGAACAATGGAAAATGTCAATTTTAGTAGGAGTAGTGCTTATAGTTCTTGCAGCAACATTTGCAATACTCAGAAAATCAATCAGCATATGGACAATTTTGATAATTATACTTGCGATAATTGACATCGCATTGGGATTATATAGAAAAAATAGATAAAAAAAGGGAATTAAAATTCCCCATCGAAAACAAGCTCTGCAGGACCTTCCATAAAGGCTCCAAGAGCATCTTCTTTTTCATAAACTGTAAAGTTTAAGTCACCGCCAGGCAGGTGAAGTAAAATTTCACTGTCAAATAGACCTAGCTTGTAACCTGAAATGGCAGTGGAAGTAGCCCCGGTACCACACGCAAGTGTTACACCAGCACCCCTTTCCCAAGTAATCATTTTACCTTCGTTTTCAGAGATTACCTCAACAAAGTGCACATTGATTTTTTCAGGGAAAACTTCATGGGCTTCAATTGCTGGACCGTATTTGTTGATGTCAATATCATCTACATCATCAACAAAGATTATTGCATGAGGGTTTCCGACACTGATGGCAGTCACATTGAATGTAGTGTCCAAGACTTCCAATTCGCCATCCAGAAATTCATCAACATCAGCAGTCATTGGGATTTCAGGAGTTTTGAAAGTTGATAAACCCATATCCACTTTAAATAAAACCGGTTCATCATCTTCCAATGTAATTTCAATGGTCTTTATTCCGGCTCTTGTTTCTACAGTCATTTTTTCCTGTTTTAAAATGCCTTTCCTGTAGACAAAATCACCGAAACATCTTATTCCATTTCCACACATTTCAGCTTCGCTTCCGTCTGGATTGAACATCCTATATCCAATGTCAGCTACCTCGGATGGTTCTACAAACAATACTCCATCACCGCCAACGCCAAAGTTTCTGTGACATAAAAATCTGCATGCTTCCGGTTTGTCCGCTTCAGGAATGACTTCCCCTTTACTTTCATCAATTATTGGAAAGTCATTGCCTATACCATGCATTTTTGAAAATTTTAATCCTTTTAAATCAACCATAGTATCAACTTTATTTTAAGTGTGGTGGAATGCGTTGTTTTGCATATAAATCTTCAAATGTCTGTCTTTCACGTACAAGATTGCATTTTCCATCGCTCACCAATACTTCTGAGGTTAAAGGTCTTGAGTTATAGTTGGATGACATTGTAAATCCATATGCTCCTGCATTTAAGATACCTAACACGTCACCTTCCTCTACATCCGGCATTGGTCTGTCACGTGCAAATAAGTCTCCGGATTCACATACGTTACCGGCAATGTCCACTTCCTGAGTAATTGGAGCATCCATTCTGCTTGCATCAACAATGTGGTGGTATGACTCATACATTGCAGGCCTTAATAGTGTGTGGAATCCTCCATCTACTCCTATGAATTTTCTGAAACTTTGTTTTATGCTGTTTACAGTTACGAGAAGGACACTTGCGTCTCCGACCAAATATCTTCCAGGTTCAAGATACATTGTCGGATTGCCCATACCATACTGTTCCAATTTTTCCTTGAAAAGGCCAATATTGACTTCTGCGAATTTGTCCAAATCCACAATGTTTTCTTCAGGAGTGTAAGGAATTCCTATACCTCCACCGAAATCGACAAATTCAAAGTCAATTCCAGCTTCCTGATGCACTTTGCCGGCGATGTCCATTGTGGACTCGACAGCCAATTTGAACGGTTCCGGATCAAGGATGCCTGAACCTATGTGGGAGTGCATACCTATTGGATTGAATCCTAATTCTTTAGCCAATGTGTAAACTTCTACGGCCTCATTGTCCATTATACCGAATTTACTCATAACTCCACCGGTAATACAGTGGTCATGGTGCCCTGCACCTACCATTGGGTTGACTCTGAATGAAATTTTCAAACCTTCAGGGTCGACAACTTTAGCTAGTCTTTTAAGTGCAGAGACTGAATCGATGTTTAAAACTGCACCTTCATCATGTACAAATTTCAACTCATCGTTGGTAATGTTGTTTCCTGTAAACAATATTCTGTCACCTGAAAATCCGGTCAATTTAGCTATGTGAACTTCCCCAGGTGAAACTGCATCAATACAGCAACCTTCAGATTCCAAAATTTTCATTACTGCAAGGTTGGTATTTGCTTTACATGCATAAAATACTTTAAAATCAGAATAATATTTTGAAAATGCACTATAAAATCTGTTATAGTTATCCCTTATCCTGGCTTCATCAATTACATAGGTTGGAGTTCCAAATTCTTCTGCAATATCGCATGCATCCACACCACCAATATCCAGGTGGTTTTTATCGTTGACTTTAATATTTAAATCCATAATAAAACTCCTAAAAAGTTACATTATGTATTTATTTATTTATTTTAATCTATTTAAAACTAGTGAAGGAAAAGATTTTGCCGATTAAATTATAAAATAGTATAAAGAAATTTAAATTAGTGATTAAAATGAACAAACCCTATGGATTAACAGTGCGCGGAATAATAAAAAATGATGCAGATGAAATTTTAATAGTGAAAAGACATCCAAAAAGTAGAACTGATCCTGAAATGTGGGAACTGCCTGGTGGGAAAGTAGAGCAGGGAGAATTCTTTGCAGATGCACTTGTGCGTGAAATCAAAGAGGAAACCGACCTTGACGTTGAAGTGGGTGACTTTGCAGAAGCTATTCAAAACGATTACCAGCACAAAAGAACCGTGCAGATTATGATGTATCTGTGCGACATTACAGGTGAAGTTAAAATTAGCGACGAGCACACCGAGTGGATGTGGGCCAGTATTGAAAAATTAAAAAGTTTAGAGATTTCCACATCTCTAGATAAAGTGTTAAAAAAAAGAAATTGGGATATCTAATCAAACAATGTTTGATTTTCTATAGTCAATATTCCCACTCTACATTTTGGACATTGTGATGATTTGCCTAAAACCTGAAGCTCTTCATCACAGTTAGGGCAAACTAAAAATGTATCATTAATGTAAACTGTCAAATCATTGGTATGATCTTCGAGGATTTCCTTAATCAATGAATCATTTAAATTTGCATTGTTTTCCAAGATAACAAATTTATTGATTTGTTTTTTACAATCATTACAATAATATCCATAGTATTTGCCAGAAAAATCAAACTGTTTGCTATCAAAATTATTATACAGTGAATCTTCAATTAAAAATTCGCCTTTACTGTCAATAGCAAATGACTTTTCGGATTTTAAGGATATATCCTGACGGCAGTGAATGCAACTTTGGAACTTGTTGTCAAAATCTATGATTTTTATATTGTCATCCAAATCTTCAACAAGCTGAATAATCTCTTCTTTTGATATTGAACTGGATTTTCTGGTTATATGGAAATTATAAATGTAATTATCACAGTTATAGCAGAAATATTTAAAAATTCCTCCAGAGGCCAGTGAATCTGAAGATTTTTTAGAGGAATCCACAGTTTGCATATCCGCGTGAATTTTCTTTTCGTTGTCTATCCAGAAAATATCTGAAGAGTCAACCAGTTTAAATCCACATTCATTACAAGAATATTCCGTATGGATACCCATCTTTTCACCTATAAGATTTCATCTAAAGCTTTAACAAATTCATCAATGTCATCTTTTGTAATTATTAGTGGTGGAACGAATCTCAAGACATTTCCGGCAGTGCAGTTTATTAAAAATCCTGCTTCTCTGAACTTGTCAACATATTCCGCTCCAGGCTCGGTCAGCTCAATACCAACCATTAAACCTTTACCTCTCACATCAGCAATGATTTCCTTATCCAATTTTTTAAGTTCTTCGATAAAGTAATCTCCAACCTCATTAACATTGTCAAGGATATTCTCTTCATCCAATGTGTCCAATACTGCATTTGCCGCTGCACAGACTAAAGGACCTCCACCGAAAGTGGTTCCATGATCACCAGGTACAAATGCACTGGCCACTTTTTCTGTTGCAAGGATTCCACCCATTGGAACTCCTCCACCGATACCTTTAGCCATTGTCATTATGTCAGGTTTTACATCGAACAATTCATGGGCAAACAAGGTTCCGCATCTTCCAAATCCTGTCTGAACCTCATCAACAATGAAAACAATATTATTTTCATGACAGAGCTCTTCAATCTGTTTTAGGTAATCATTATCTGGAACATTAACACCGCCTTCACCCTGAATAGGTTCAACAATGATTGCTGCAGTATTTTCTGTAATAGCTTCTTTGATAGCATCGATGTCATTGTATGGAACATTGATGAATCCTTCCGGCAATATTGCCTTGAATGGTTCATGGTAATGTTCATGGCCTGTTGCAGCAAGTGTCATTATTGTTCTTCCGTGGAATGATTCGACAGTGGAGATAACTTCACTTTTACCTGTGTATTTAACTGCTAGCTTGATAGCTCCCTCATTTGCTTCAGCACCACTGTTTGCATAAAAGATTCTATCGAAACTTGTTTTTTCGACCAATTTTTTGGCATAGATTAATGCTGGTTCGTTATAGTAAATACTTGAAATGTGAATTAGCTTTTCTGCCTGGTCCTGTATTGCTTTGACTAATGCTGGGTGGTTGTGACCTAAAGCATTAACTGCAATACCTGCAAACATATCCAAATATTCATTTCCGTCAATATCAGTTACTTTAACACCTTCACCATGGTCAAGTACAATTGGCTGTCTTGTGAAAGTGTTTATGAAATAATCATCTTCAATTTTTATGAATTCTTGTGTATTCATATTAATCATTTCCATAAACTATTTAATCATTAATATTTATAGTATTAGTATTATTTAAAATTAGGTGAAAAATATGAAAGTTGCAATAATCGAAACTGATAAAGGAAATATCGAATTAGAGTTATTCCCAAATGAAGCACCTGGAACCGTAGCTAACTTTGAAAAATTAGCTAATGAAGGATTTTATGATGGACTAACCTTCCACAGAGTTATCCCTGACTTTGTAATTCAAGGAGGATGCCCTATAGGAAACGGAACTGGAGGACCAGGTTATACCATCAAATGTGAAACTGAAGGAAATCCACACAAACATGGTACTGGTGCATTATCAATGGCACATGCAGGTAAAGACACCGGCGGAAGCCAGTTCTTTATCACCCACAGTCCACAACCACACTTAGACGGAGTACACACCGTATTCGGTCAAGTTATCAAAGGCCAAGACGTCGTTAATGCTATACGCCAAGGCGACAAAATGAACAAAGTGACCGTTGTAGAAAGATAATCATTATCTTTCAACCTTATTTTTTATTTTAACTACAAAATTGTTTTTACTTCGTAAAATTGACTCCATAACGAAGTTAAATTATAAATAAACCTCCAACATAATTAATATTAAATTTTAATTAATGTACATTAAAGGCTCAATTTTTGAAGAAGACTACGAAATATTGACAAAATTCAAAAAAGAACCCTTATATAAATCAAAATTTTCAAGAAACATTAAGAGGTCAGTTTGTGTGGAGTTGTGGTAGACATGGCCCCTTTTGAATTTGAAAAATTCACATGCAAATAATCAAACAAAAAATTCTAAAAAAATATCTGAGGAGATATTTGCACTCCTTGACTATTTAATCAACATCCAGTAAGGATTATAAAAGATTAAAATGGAAAATATTTGATGTAAGAAATTAAATTTGATTTTCATTTGATTTGATTCCAACAAGTGAAGCAAATACTGATGCTATACATAAAGCCACACAGATAATGCATGTTATTTGGCAGCTGCTTATCAATAGAGGATAATATTGCTCAACAATCGGCACATCACCCATCACAAATGCAAACACCAATGTCAATATTCCCAAACTCATCGCCTGGCCAACCGTACGCATTGTTGCAACGGAAGCTGAAGCTACAGATGTGTCCTTTGGCGGAACGGAACTCATTATAACATTTGTATTCGGCGGCGAAAACAATCCGAATCCGACACCGTAAATTATCATGGACACTATTAAAAATTCAATGGAGGTTCCCTCGTTTAAAAATGAGAACAACACCAGGGAAACTGTTCCAAGACCCATTCCAATAGCTGCCAGCACCTGAGGAACATACTTATCGGACAACCTTCCGGCAATCGGAGCAAGGACAACCTGACATAGTGGTGCCGCAAGTAAAATTATGCCTGCAGTCTGTGAATCCATGCCTTTAATATATTGCAAATGATAATTCAGGATTGTGGTGACTGCAAAAGTAGCCAGATATGCACATAATGATGCGAAATTAGCAGACAGGAATTTGCGATTTTTAAAGAATCTTATATCAAATACCGGATGGGCCTCTCTTAATTCTATTAATCCAAATATAATCAGAACAATAATACCCAAAACAGTTAATATTACGCCCAAAGAAGTGTTGAGTATTGTAAAACCGTATATGAACAGAACCATTCCTATTCCATAGGCAATGGATCCTTTTACATCAAGCGGAACATCTCCAAAGGTAATCCATTCCTCATCGACTTTGGTTAAAAGCAATGCCAGTATGACAAGTAAAAACGGAACTCCAAACAGGACTACTGACCTCCATCCCAGTTGATAATTTAAAACTCCTCCAAGAACAGGCGCAAGAGATAATGCAATATAAACTCCAGTAATGGTTATTCCCAATGCCTTGCCTCGCTCTTCCGGGGCAAATGCGGATACCACCATTGCCATGGAAGTAACATTGAAAAACGATAGAGAAATTCCCAATACCAAACGGCAAAGTAAAAATTGCTCAGAAGATGTGACCAGGACATTGGCAATGGATATTAGAATAAACAATATAACACTTATAATTGTAACCTTTTTAAGACCATATTTACCGGAAATCTGACCTGCCGGTACAGACAGTACGGCTACAACCAATAAAAAGATAATTATTGCCCAGTTTTGAACAATATTGTTCATATGAAATTCAGCCGCAATCGTTGGAATTACAACCATGACTGAATTAACTGCAAATACTGCAAAAAATGACAATACTGCACAAATAAAAAGAATTAAATTTTTGTTTTCCATTGAATTAATCTATTAAACTCATAGAATATAAATTATTTTGATGATTGGTGTTAAAAAAATATATTTTGGAAATGCGTCCAAAATAATTTAAAAAAATAAGATTTGAAATATCGCTCAAAACCATAAGCTAATAAGCTATTCTATTGTGATGCATTCGTTTGGACAGATATCAACGCATGTTTCACAGTAGCTGCATTCATCAGAATCATTGATGGTCAATTTACCATCTGAAAGAATTAAAACTTCCATAGGACAAACATCAGTACAGTCCCCACAGTCATCACATTTATCAGTATTTATTGTAATATCAGCCATTTTTTACCCCCTAAATATAATATGTTAATGATATGACAAAAAGTTAACTGAATTAACAGTTATTTTTTAATTTTTTCCATCAGCCCAGACATGCGGGCATAATGGAACATGTACAATTGAACATAACCTGCATTGTCGCCAAATTCCTCCATTCCGAATTCGCGCACTTTAGCTACACTGATATCCTTTCCCTCGAAATACAAGTGAGAAACAATGCGCTTTATCCAAACATCTGAAGGAAAAGCTTCCCTGAAGTTAAACCCGTAAAGTAATATGCAGTCTGCCACTTTAGGACCCACACCAGGAACTTCAAGTATTGTTTCAAATGCCTCATCATAGGACATGGAAAAAATTTCCTGAAGGTCAATTTCAAGTGTGAACAGCTCAGATGCCTTTCTCATGTATGGTGCTCTATATCCTACACCACAACTTTTGAGATTATTATTGCATTTGCAAATATCTTGAATATCTGATGAATTAAATTCATCTTCTTCATCCAAGTATATTTTTGCAAGCTCGCAGCTTTGAGGAAAAGTATAGTAACTTCCATGCTCATTTCCCCAATTTTCCTTAATATCAGAAATTGATTTTGTCCATCTCTTTATTGAATTGTTGGCGGAACAAATTGATGAGATGACACATTCAAAAGGGTCCGGAGCCAAAAACAGTCTCAATCCATTGCAGAACTTTGACATCTCGGACAATTCGGCCTGATTGTCCAGATACCTATAGAATTTACTTAAATCAAAATCCAAATCAAAAATATAATTTAATCTGGAGAGGGCTTCATTTTGCGAAATTTCACCATTAAAATTAAAATCCAGAAATTCTCCAGACTGTTTAACATTAAAAATAACAGGTTCCCCATTGACCAGAATAACATTACTGTAACACCCGTCAGATTCCTCCCATGGAGGCTGTGATGTCTGACCTGACAGTTGTGTCAACTCTAAATCAATTGGAGATTTGATAATCATAAGCGAACAGCTACATTATTTTCTTTTAGATACTCTTTAACAGTCCCTATTGAATACTGATTGAAATGGAATATGCTTGCTGCAAGAGCCGCACTTACGTCAGTTTTTTCAAAAACTTCCAAAATATGTTTTGGCTCTCCGACACCGCCACTGGCTATTACCGGAATGTCGACTGCATCGTTGATGGTTTTATTCAACTCAATATCATATCCGGCCTGAGTTCCGTCTCCATCCATACTGGTCAATAATATTTCACCGGCACCGCGTTCCTGGCATTCCACTGCCCATGCAATCGCATCAATACCTGTAAACTCACGTCCGCCGTAAATGCTTGTATCAAACCAGCAGTATCCCTTATCAGTTTCAATTACAGTCTTATCAGGAGCATCATCCGGATGTGAAACATATCTTCTTTTTGCATCGATTCCTATTACAACTGCCTGTGATCCGACCACTTTAGAAGCTTCTGTCAAAAGTTCGGGATTTTTGATTGCCGCAGTGTTTGTTGAACATTTGTCAGCGCCCGCCTTAAGCATTTTAATGTAATCATCAACTTTCCTTATTCCTCCCCCTACACAAATCGGCATGAATACGTTTTCCGTTAGCCTGTCAATAACATCAGCCATTGTTGCACGACGTTCATGTGATGCTGTGATGTCCAATACGACAACTTCATCAGCCCCTTCTTCATAATAGCGTGTAGCCAAATCCACAGGATTACCTGCATATTTAATCTCTTTAAATTCAACACCTTTAACAACACGTCCTTCAGGAACCTGCAAATCACAATCTAAACAAGGAATAATTCTTTTAGTCAACATAGTATCATATAAATAAAAAAAAGAGTATTGTTTTTTAAAAAACAATATTTTTAAGCTGAATATCTTAAAACA
Organism: uncultured Methanobrevibacter sp.; assembly: GCA_900318035.1. Taxonomy (GTDB): domain Archaea; phylum Methanobacteriota; class Methanobacteria; order Methanobacteriales; family Methanobacteriaceae; genus Methanocatella. Next base: position 18,014 of record ONJC01000016.1, on the reverse strand, counting down.
AAACAAAATATAGCTAAAATTATAGTAGCTACAATAACATGCTCAGGTGACAGTTTTGGACCTAAACTTTCTTCATCAAAGTATCTTACTAAACCTGCACCAGTTTGAGGCATAGAAATCTTATTATCTTTTTTCGCCATAGTAATCTCCTATAAAATTAATTAATAAAAATAACTGAATATAATTATTTTCTTCATTATATATAAACTTTAAATTTTTTCTTTTTTAATTACTTTAATATCACTGATTCTTGTATCTGGGTATTGTCCGTCCTCATCTTTTTCAACAGCTTTTACCATGTCCCATACAGTCAGCAAAGCAACACTGACGCCGGTAATGGCTTCCATTTCAACACCAGTTTTACCCAATGTATTTACTGCGCATCTTGCTATAATTTCATTTTCCTTAACTTCAAAATCAAGTTCTATTCCTGTTAAAGCCAAAGGATGGCAAAGCGGAATTATTGAAGAAGTGTTTTTAACGGCCTGAATTCCTGCAATTTGGGCGGTTGTTAATACGTTACCTTTTTTGATTTCTTCATTCTGAATCAAATCGACTGTATGCTTATCCAAAAATATGCTGCCGCTGGCTATTGCCCTTCTTTTTTGATCAGGTTTTCCCCCAACTTCAACCATGTGCACTCCACTGTCAGTTAAATGTGTAAATTCTTCTGCCATAAATATCTACTTCTCACTTACTTCAATTACGTCTAATTGTTCACAAATTGCATTAACGCCTAAGATTTCACCAACATTAGGATGACTTCTTCCCTCATCACCTGAAATCAGTTCTTTAATGTATAATCCACCTTCAGTCTTAATTGTCATACAGAATGTCTTATCATCCATCACTTCATAAGACAAATCCAGAACATGCTTAATGCGCACCTTATCTGCACGCCTTCTAAGAACCCTTAAAGGAGTTTGCTGGTGAATTTCATTTAATTGCGTTAATTTTTCTAATTTATCCTTGTCAAATGCATCGTCACACCTGACAAGAGCTCTGTAAACTTTATATGTGTCTGGAGAGGACTGCTTGATTTCAGCTTTTCTTTTTCTCTCACAAACATGTAAATTATGATAAGAGGTTTTTCCCTCATTAATTTCATTAATTTTTTCTTCCAATTCTTTTAAATCCAATTTTCTGATTTTAGGTTCCTTTATCTCAAGAACAAAAGGTCTTCCTGAACCCAACATGAGCACATCAATGTCTTCACGACCGGCACCATGGAATTTGGCTTCTTTTCCCCGGGTCAGCTTTAAAAAATGCTCGGAAATTAATTCTTCAACTGATTCGGGATATTGTTTTCCGGTTCCGTTGCATTCCTCACACCCTCTTCCCTTACATTTGGTGCATGGCCATTTTGTTTGAGGAATACCTCTTTTTAACTTATTGTATCTTCCTTCGATGTATAAAGGATTGATTTGAATCCTGACTTTAGGCTCACCTGTCAAATCAATGTTAAAGACAATATCCTGGGCTTCAAATTCCGCTTCCTTATCATATCTTTCCCAAATTCCAAGACCTATTAATCTGTTTACTTCCTTTTTAATGGTTTCAACAGTAAGGCCAAATTTTTCGGACAGCTCCTCATCTTTCTGTTGGACATCCTTAGGTAATTTTGAACCTACCAGAAATGTGTCGAATTCAATGCCCAGATGATTTATTTTATCATCTATCTTTTTGTATAACTCATCATCGAGCTTGTCAAACAGGTTATTGCAGATTGCACAATCCACATCATCCAGATTAATGTCAAGTTCTCTGCAGACTTTATCTGCCCTTTCTATGTTGTTGGCGCCTTCAATCGTTTTTGACAGTTTGCGCCCCAGACAATTTTTGCAGATTTTTCCGTCAGTTTCCTCTAAAATCGTTCTAGCTAATTCAAACATATTATCTATTCATAAATTGGCCCATCATACGGTTCATTGCACCGCCGCCCAAACGGCCTCCACGTTTTCCAATACCTTTCATTGTCTTTTTGGTATTGTTGTAATATTTGAGAAGTTCTTTGACTTCACTTTCTTGGACTCCGGATCCACGGGCAATTCTTCTTATACGGGACTGCTTGATGATTTTAGGATTGAGCATTTCCTCTTCAGTCATTGAGGACATCATGATTTTATATGTGTCAATCTTATCCTCAGTCATTTTGGACGCTTCTTTTGAAATCTTGTTTCCCATACCAGGAATCATGTTCAGGACCTGTTGCATTGGACCCATCTTGTTCATCATTTCAAACTGGTTTTTCATGTCCATCAATGTGAATTTACCAGTCAGCATGTTGTTCATGGTTTTTTCTGCAATGTCCTCATCAATGTTTTCCTCGGCCTTTTCAATAAGGGATTTGATGTCCCCCATTCCAAGCAATCTTGAAATAAATCTTTCAGGGTCAAAGAGTTCAAAGTCATCTATTCTCTCACCTGTACCGATGAATTTGATTGGCGCACCTGTTTCTGCAACAGCGGACAGTGCACCTCCCCCTTTAGCTGAACCGTCAAGTTTTGTAATTATGATTGAACCGATATCTGTAGCCTGTGAAAATGCTCTTGCCTGTTCACCTGCTTGCTGACCGATTGTACCGTCAATGACTAGAATGGCTTCATTCGGATTGATTATATTGTCCAGTTGATCCATTTCAGCAATCAAATCGGCCTCTTCCTTGTGCCTACCTGCTGTATCGAAGATAATGACTTTTCTGTTTTTAAATTCCTGCAAACCTTTCTGGGCCAAATCAAGTGCATCCTTATTGTTAGGGTCCCCATATAAAGGAACGTCCATCTCTTCGGTTAGCTGCCTTAACTGTTCATAAGCGGCAGGCCTCCATGTGTCTGTACAGACAACTGCCGGATTGAAACCTTTTTTCTGCAGATATCTGCATAATTTACCGATGGTGGTTGTTTTACCACTACCCTGAAGACCCAGGAATAAAATTTTATACGGCCTTTCATTGATTTCCAAACCGGCGGCTTCACTGCCCAGCAGATTTACCATTTCCTCATAGATAATTGTTATGATGTGTTCTCTTGGAGTGATACCCTTTGGAGGTTCCTCTTCAAGAGCTCTGGATTCTATTTTTTTTGATAATTCTAATACTAACTTAATATTAACGTCTGATTGAATTAATGCACGTTGTATATCTTTTACAACTTCTTTTATGGTTTTTTTATCAATTACAGACATTCCTACTAATTTTTTCATAGTATTAGTAAGATTTTCTCCTAAATTTCCAAGCATAATAATCACAATAATAATTGATTTTAGAAAAATTATATAATTATATTAAAATATATTTATATTTAACTAAGTTTTAAAATTTTTGTGTGAGACCATGTTAGAGGAAGTAAAGAAATCTTTAGAAGAATCACCAATTGTTAAAAAAGGTGACTACGACTACTTTGTAAATCCAATTAGTGATGGTGTTCCGGCAATAGATGCTAAAATACTTAGAGAATTGGCAATGTCTGTTTATAAGCATGCAAATTTGGAAATTGATAAAATTGTGGCTGTTGAAGCTATGGGAATACATCTTGCAACTGCATTATCCCTTGCAACAGATATTCCGTTTGTTGTAATCCGTAAAAGACAATACGGCCTGCCGGGAGAAAAGGAAGTATATCAGAAAACAGGTTACGGCTCATCAAACCTTTATGTCAATGACTTGCATGAAGGCGAAAGAATTTTACTTATTGATGATGTAGTAAGCACCGGAGGAACATTAATAGCCTTAATCAATACATTGAGGGATATGAAACTAGATTTGAAATCTGTAGTTGCCATCATTGACAAAGGCGACGGAAAGAAAATCGTTAAAGAGAAAACTGGAGTAGATGTCATATCCATTGTAAAATTAGATGTTGTTGATGGAAAAGTTGTGATTGAAAGTACAATTGAAGATTAAAATGTCAATGTATGATATGGATTTGGATAAGGTAATCCGCAAAATAAACTCAAAGGATGCCAAAACCGTTGGACTTCAGTTCCCCGAAGGCCTTAAAATGCAAGCTGTAAAAATAGCCAGGCAAATTGAAAGTGAAACCGATGCAACAGTAATAATTTCAGGAGACCCATGCTTTGGAGCCTGTGACGTTAGCGACTGGAAAATGAAAGGGTCAGTAGACCTTATTGTTCATTACGGACACACTCCTCTGCCGCTTAAATACGAAGTGCCAACACTATTTATTGAAGCGTTTTCAAACATTGACCTTAAAAAAGACCTTGAAAAATGCCTGGAAGAGCTTAAAGGTCATTCAAGAATAGGTCTTGTTACAACAACCCAACACCTTCATCTTTTAGCTGAAACCAAGGATTTCCTTGAAGACAACGGTAAAGAGGTTATTCTGGGCTCTTCACCATCAACCAGAAAGGGACAGGTCTTGGGATGTAATTTTTCATCGATAAAAGAGCTGGATGTTGATGTAATCCTGTTTATAGGAAGTGGAAATTTCCATCCGCTGGGAATTAAACTGTTCTCAAGCGCACCTGTTTTGGCGCTGGATCCGTACAACTCAGAAATCAGAAGCATGGATGAGTATGCAGACAGAATTTTAAGAATCAGATTTGCAAGGATAACAAAGGCCAGGTCCGCCCGAAAATGGGGAATCATAGTCTCTTCAAAGGAAGGCCAATACCGGATGATTTTAGCAAAAGAGCTTAAAAAAATACTCGAAGAACATGAAATGGAAGCTTACATCATTCTAGCCGACAACATTAATCCAGACATATTATTACCATATATGGAACTGGAGGCGTTTGTTGTAAGTGCTTGTCCTAGAATAGCTATTGATGATTCTCAAATGTACAAAAAACCACTTTTAACACCACAGGAATTGGAAATTGTATTGAACAAAAGGGAATGGGAAAATTATCAATTGGATGAAATTTTATTCCATGAACGTTACAAATAGCTTTAAATATTAATATAAATAAAATTATTATATTAAAGAAATTTTTATAAATCTTTATTTTGGTGATTTTAATATGGAAAAGAAAGAAGAAAAAATAGTAATGCCTGGAGACAAACTGGGAATAATTGAACAATACCTTCCAGGAGACGGTACATATGATGACAACGGAGATATTAAATCATCTGTACTTGGTAATGTTAAAATTAATCAAAAAATGAAGGTTATTTCTGTTGAGGGTACTGCCAAACCAGCACTCTTAAAAATTGGTGACATTGTATATGGCCAAATAACTGACATAAAACCTCAAAGAGCCAATGTAAAAATTGACTGTATTAAAGACAATGCAAGACCATTGGCACTACCATATATGGGTGCAATCCACATATCTCAAGCAAAAAAGGATTATCTCGAAAAGTTATCAGATGCCTTTAGAATAGGAGACATCATTCAAGCGAAAGTAGTTAAAATTACTGGAGATAACGTTGACTTGGGAACAGTAGATAACGATTGTGGTGTATTAAAAGCCATGTGTACCCGTTGCAGGGACTTTATGCACACAACCTCAAAAGAAAATGAGCTTCAATGTAATACTTGTAACAAAAAAGAGAAACGTAAAGTTTCTAAAAACTATGTTAATGATTAATTAAGGTTGATAAAATGGAAAATATTGAAATTATTGAAGATAAAACTTTAGAATTAACATTTATTGTAAAGGATGAAAGCCACGGAGTTTGCAATGCATTAAGACACATCCTGATGCAGGATCCTGACGTGGAATATGCTGTTTACAATATTGATCACCCTCTTACCGGAAAACCGGAAATGACTATCAAAACCAAAAGAGGAAAAAGACCTAGGATTGTATTGAAAAAAGCAGCAGAAGAACTCCAAAAAGAAAGTGCTGATTTTAAAAAACTTATTGATGAAGCTTTATAGCTTCAATATTATTTTTAATGTGATTTAATGGCAGATTACAAAATTCCTTCATTGACAGCCGACATATTTATTTTTGATGATAATCTCAACTTTATTTTAATAAAAAGAAGAAATGACCCTTTCAAAAATTGTTGGGCGTTGCCTGGAGGATTTGTAGAATATGGAGAAAGTGTAGAAAACGCAGCAATACGAGAAGCAAAAGAAGAAACAAGCATTGACGTTGAACTTATAGATTTAGTTAATGTTTATTCTGAACCTGACAGAGACCCAAGAGGCCACACAATTACAGTAGCATACACAGCCAAAGGAAATTTCAACGATGGAAAAGCTGAAGACGATGCATGTGATATTGCAATATTTTCAGCCGAAAAATTAGATGAAATAAAAATTGCTTTTGACCACAAAAAAATAATTAAGGATTGCTTAAAAATAGTAAAAAAGAATTTATAAAGCCATATATTTAAATAAGTTAAAAAAAAGATTTATTTATTATATAAATTATTAATGAGTTATACAATAGAGGAGAGTTAAATGGAATTTTGTCCTGAATGTGGAGCTATGTTACTTCCAAAAAATGGTAAATTAGAATGTAATTGTGGATATAATAAAGATTTATCAGGTAATGACGGATATGAAGTTTCTAAGAAAGTAGAAGCTGAAGAAAATGTTAAAATGCTTGGAGAAGATGTAGATGTTGCTCCTACTGTAAATGAAACTTGTCCTGAATGCGGACATGATAAAGCTACATATACATTACTTCAAACTCGTAGTGCTGATGAAGCGCCAACAAGAATATTTAAATGTACCAAATGTAAACATACTTGGAGAGCATACGATTAAAGAGGATTAATATGAAAGATTCTAAAAAAGAGCATAGAATTTCTAATCTCAAAGACATGATTGACAATGTAACTGATGCCAATGCCCCTGAAGATAGCGAAGAATATGAAGAGGATATTGAGCTAATCAACTATCTCAATGAAGATCAAGTAAACTACGACGATTTAGGAATTGATGATGAATTCATCTACCACCCAGGTGATGAAGAGGAACCTGCTATAAATTTAGAAAAAAATGATATTAATGATGATTTTTTAATCAAAACTCCAAAAGAAAAAGAAATAGAATCTGACGAATCAAATGAAAATGATGAAGCTTACGAAGATTATTCATCAAGCATGAGTGACGGATTCGACAGAGTAGTACATGCCAAAATTGGAAGAACACCTATTTTAGCTATTGTCAGTACATTATTAGGATTATTATTACTTGTTATTTCAGCAATTGTTTTCAGTTCACGTAGTGATAGAGTAATTGATAATGTTGTTTCAGGTGAAAGCAACTTTATATCAGTTATATTTTTAATATTCGGATTATTATTCTTAATCTATGGAATTTACAAAATTATCGGATTTAAAAATCCATTTGAGAGCGTATCTTCTAGTATAAACTCAATTGAAAATGGAGAAGAAATCAAATCCAACATAAAAAAAGAACCTGAAGAGGAAAAAACTGTTCCTAAAAGTAATATTCCATTGGATAAGGATTCTTACAAAATAGGAGAATTTAATATTAAAGATTTGAAATATAAATTCAAAAAATCCGTCTCACCCGATAAAAAAACATCACCAACACAAGAGGAATTGGATAACATTCCCCCTGCACGTGAAAAACCTGATGATAGAAAAGGTTTGACTGCTAAAGAAATTGAAGAAATCGAATATCAACAGGCAGTTCGTGAAAATGAATCTATCGATGATATTTTTGCTGAAGTTGATGAGATGCCTATGATTGATAATGAAAATAAAAAATAATCTCATTTAATTTTAATTTTCTGGGCCTGTGGTCTAGTCAGGAATGACGCAGGACTTCGGATCCTGAGATCGGGGGTTCAAATCCCTCCAGGTCCGTTTAATTTTTTACTCTGACAACTGCTTCTTTAAAAAAGTCCGGAATCAAAGACCTATACATTGGACTTTTAAACAGCATGTTAATGTCACTGTCAATGATATATGTATAGCAGGAGTCATCTTCTGCCCTCATACCACGGCCATACGCCTGCATAAGAGTCATTACAGTTTTATATGCATACCATTTTTTGTCCCTTTTCATCCTCATATTTACCTGCTTATCCCCAAGATACGGAAACGGCATCTTATAGATTATCTGGAATCTGCATTTATCATAAGGCAGGTCAACACCTTCACTCATTGAAGGTGAAACTAAAACCAGAGGATTTTCATCTTTTTCAAAGAAATTTAAAATTTGTTCCCTGTTTTTGGATGAATGGGAAATTAATCTTGAGTTATATAAATTATTAACAATGTATTGTTGGCATTTATAGCTGTGAGTGTGTATCAAACCTTTATCGTTTTCATGCTTTTTTAGAATTTCCTGAAGGATTGGAATGGTTTTCGGGGCAGTATTCTTAATTCTGTTGGCTGACATTTTACCTGCCAAATTTAAAATAATAGGCCTTTTTTCTTTTGTGAATGGACTGTCAACCTTAATGTGATACACTTCATTAGGATTTAATCCCAGCCATTTTGAAAACATCTTATGGGAAAGAATTGTAGCACTCATAAAAATAACAACATCCCCATATTTCAACAGATTATCCTTTGCATAATGGTGAACCCTTAACGGTTTGAAAACAACACCTGCTTCTTCAGCATCAATTACCCAGTTTTTAGGTTCCTTTTCCAAATTATTGCTCAGTGTTTTGAGTCTTGAAATTGTTGATCTGATTCTATCGGCCTTGTTTTTAGTGACATCCTTAAGGTCAATATCTTCATAACTGTCCCTGATGGCATCAATTTCCATTTTCCAGTCTTCAAGTTCACCGTTTTTTAAAGTTTCATCAGATATTCTTTTGTTAATGTCCTTTTCCAAGGTCCTGTTGTAGAGAGTAACTTCCATTGTCGCCATCAACTTATTTTCAATGTTATGGGCTTCGTCCAATATCAATAGGGAACGTGGAGCAAAATGCTTTACATAATTCAGCTCTACAATGGCATAATCATAATTCATTAATGTAATTGGAGAGTTGATTGCATTTGCCTTCTGATTCCAATAATGGCAGTGATTGGAAGATTGGTAAAATACTGCTCCCCCATAGGAATCCTCAAATGCCAGCTCAGCATCCAGTGTAGGATTTTTTGCAACTCCAAAAGAACAGAAGAAATTGCTGGAAGTTGGTGTGGTTTTACATGTGCCCATATCACAGGTTGCATCCAAATTACTGTTCAAACAGGCAAAATTTCCTCTTCCCTTAACCAGAGGAAAATCAAACTCATTAGAGTATTGTGACTGCAGCTGTTTAGTCATTGTCAGTATATATGCGGATTCATACATTTTAGCAAGTGTGGTTGCAATAGCAGATTTTCCAGTACCTGTACCCGCCTCCAAAATAATATATTTGTATCCTTGCCTTATTGCATCATTGATGTTCTGTATAATATCCAACTGACCGAATCTAGGTTCTGTAAATGGGAAATTTTCTATTATCTCCTCATCAATATGAGGATATAACTCCTTTAAATAGGCAACAGTCCCCTCATCTAGCTTATGATTGTCTATTGAATAGACCTCAGGAATTTCATCATCTAAAATAGAATGTGAAATTGGCTTTTTAAAGCTAAACAGATTAGTAGGACCTTTAGACTTCTTATTGCTTGAATTTCCACAAGTACAATTAGTTTTTAACATTCCACAATTTGGACAGAATAGAGAATTTGACATTAAAAATATATTAGTTAGTATACTATAAATAAATTATAGGAAGAGCATTTGAAGACTATTGTTCAATATAAAATATTTATTTAAAAAGTGATTTTAATGGCAGAAAAAGGAAAATTATACGGAATTGGTGTTGGACCTGGCGATACTGAATTACTAACATTGAAAGCAGCAAGAATCTTGAAAAGCGTGCCAGTTGTATTTACACCGAAATCCTCAAAAGAAAAAGAAAGTATCGCATTATCAATCGTTAAACCTGTACTTGAAGAAAGAGAAGATTATAAAAGATTAATGCTTGTTACCCCTATTTTTCCAATGATTGAAGATAAGGACGAACTTGAAAAAATTTGGAACAGTGCATCCGAAATGATTGCACAATACTTAGATAGCGGAAGGGACGTGGCATTTATTACACTCGGCGATCCGTCCGTATTCAGTACCTATGCATACGTCCAAAAGAAACTGATTGAAAACTATGAAATCGAAACCGTTCCGGGAATTACCTCTTTTACAGCATGTGCTGCGGCCAGAAATAAAGCATTAGTAGAACAAAATGAAATTTTAACTATTGTTCCTAAAATAGATGACAGACTAGAACATGTTCTTGAATATAGTGATTCTGTTGTGCTTATGAAAGCATCCAGAAATACATCACAGCTAGAAGAAACAATAGAAGAAAAAGAAAGGCCTAAAGAAATATATTCAGTGCAGAACTGCACCCGTGAAAATGAAAAGATAATTGAAGGCTTTTCCAATGAAAAACCTTATTTAACTACAACAGTAATTAAATTCAAAAAGGATTAATTAGATTTAATGCCAAGAGGTTCAATCTCAAATACGCATTTTTCATCACCCATTGTATAACATTGGGTTTCAATGACGCTGACTGGGAGATTGAAAAACTCTGTAAACAGACCTTCAAGAATTCCAGTATCCAAATAACATGCCGGTTTGCCTGTTTTTGGGAGCAATTCACATTCAAAACAGTCATAAGTAGTTACCCTGATAACCTGACCAATGGTGAAGGTGATTCTTCCCAAACCTTTTCTTTGCCAGAAATCGGCAATATTATCCATGAAAACATTTAAATCATCATCATATAATTTATCAAAAATAGATCTGCCAATACTGTTTCCGGTTGATTGTAAAATTGGGTCAATATTTATTCCCTCTTGAATGAGCATTGCCTTTAAAGTATGGAACAATAATGTGGAAAACTCCGCATCAACCTCTACAATATTCTTAATTAAATAATCGGCCTGGGTTTCTTCAATTTCCTTCGGCTCTGAAACATCTACTGAACCAATATATTTTGAATTTAAATAGAATATTTTTTTCCTGTTATCTATTGGATGAAGCCTGTATGAAATGACACCATTTTCCCTTAAACTTTTAAGATGGACTGAAATAGTGGATTTGGATTTACCTGTATTATTTACTATTTCTTCAAATTCCATATCATGGTCTCTAAGCATTTCTAGTATTGTAAGTTTCACTGGGCTTTTTATAACATTTACCCCTATGTTATCATCAGGATTAGAGAAAATCTGAATTGGCTTTTGTTCTATCATTGACAATATCCTCCAAATATATAATAATATTTAACATTTTTAAGTTAATAAATATATCTAAAAATTAAAAAAATTATTTTGTATAAAATTTAGTGTTAAAAATGAACATTATTCAAATAAAAAAATGAAAAAAATACGAACTGTTCGTTTTTAAACATGTAAAACAGTTCGCATGCATACGATTTTTCACTGCAGACACTGCAATATACAATTCATGTCTCGGCAATCATTACCATATTCACTTTTATTATTATCATCTAATGAAATAGTATAATTTTATAATAACTAATACAAAAAGGTGCCAAAAATTGATGAAAATACATTAGACAAAAAATATCACAAAATAAATTGACAATAATAGTACATCTATGAACATATGCAGGAATTTTCACTTGAAAAGAACTTGTGAAATACTGAAATGAGATATCTGAAAAAGTTGAAAACAAATGACTGCAGAAGGCAATTTTTAATGATAATAAAGGAACATAATTAACTGAAATTGAAACAGCACACATTCATTACGATAAACCTGCAAAAAAAGTTGATTTTTCGTGTTTCTCCAATCGCCCAAATCACACCTAAAAAAAATAAAAAATGGTAAAATCTATGCGATTACCTGGCTTATGATATCTTCACTAACCCCGGTAATTTTAACTAATTTACCCTCCTGTAAGTATTCAAACTTATATTTGTCTTTACCGTCATCCTTTTCTTTGATAAGGAAACCTTCTTTACCGGCAATATTTTTCTTTTGAGCATTATTAGGATTGATTGAATCAATTTTTTGATTGTTTCTTACTCCTACTTGAATCTCCAATTCATCACCCGCAGTGTTCTTATATTCAGAAGTTGTTTCAGTATCAACAGCAGTACCGTCTATGTCTTCTACATCGCCAGCTCCTGATGCATCCACTTGCCTTTCTGTTGTGGCATATCCATCTGGAATTTTGAAATGAATACCTTCTAAAGTTATCTCTTCAGCTGCACTGATAGCAGCTATTGCAGAAACGGCCACCAACAACAACAATCCAAGAACCAACACTTTTTTCATATCCAAAATTTTCACCTCCGTATATCCTATATTAACAAACGTTAAATATGTTAAAAGAGATTGTGAGATTATACAATCTCAGAATTAAACTCTTCTGCAGTTTCAGGATCATCATATTCAATGAATGGACTTTTTCCCCTATCAATTTCTTTTATTTTTTCAATATCATTTTTATTTAATTTAAAATCAAAAATATCAATATTTTCTTCCATTCTTTTTGTTTTAACAGATCTACATGAAAATGGAATGTCTCTGTCTATCAACCATCTGAATATTATCTGCACAGGGCTTTTTTCATATTTTTCTGCAATTTCTAAAAGAATAGGATTTTCAAACAAATTATCCATCCCTTCGGAAAGAGGCCCCCAACTTTGATGGGCTACATCCAATTTATTCATGAATTCATTAGCTTCATGCTGTTGGAAATATGGTGATGTTTCAACCTGATTGACTTGAGGGAGGATGTCAAAATTCATTACAAGATCAATCAAACGGGCTGAAACAAAATTTGAAACCCCAATAGACAATAATGTTCCTTCTTTTTGCAAATCCTGTAATGCCCTATATGAGCCATAATAATCACCAAATGGTTGATGAATAAGCATCAAATCAAGATAATCAGTTTGTAAATCCTCTAAAGTTTTATTAACCGCCTTTATTGTTTTATCATATCCTGAATTGCTAACCCAATTTTTGCTGGTTAAATAAATTTCCTCTCTAGGAATTTCAGATTCTTTTACAGCCTCGCCAACCTGTTTTTCATTATAATATACCTGTGCACAATCTATAGCAGGATAACCCCTTTCTAAAGCGTTAAGAACTGCATTTTTTGTCTTTTCAGGTTCAATTTCATAAACTCCAAAACTTACAAAAGGCAATTTTTCATTGTTATTTAATTTTTTAAATTCCATGATTTTCACCTGACTTGCATCATGTCCTTTCAACAGCATAATTCAACATGTAAAAAATAATTTTAACATCAATTATTAATGTGTCCTTTTAATTATAAAAGTTTGTACAAATAATCAGCAATCTAATTTTAAAGTCACCACACAAATATTTTAACATTATATTGGACATTAAAACAAAACATATATTTAGTCATGCCTAAATAATATATAATAATAACTATGGAGGCGTAAATGTGGAAACCGATGCACTTGTAAATGGAGTTCTATCGTTTTTTATTCCAGGATTAGGTCAAGCAATTGAAGGATATAAGATGAGAGGTCTTATTTTATTCATAATATTGATTGTACTCAACGGAATATTCCTATATTTCCATTTAGACAAAATTATTCAATATATAGTTTTAGCCATTTACAGACTAATTGCAGGATATGATGCATATAGACTATACTGAAAATTGACACGGGCAATTAAGCAGGTGACAAATCATCTGTTATATCGTCCTCTATTACTTATTTGACATGGCTAACCTTTCACCCAACCCATAAGCTTTTTTGCAGTCTTTTGGAAACTGCACTTCTTTGCTCTGTTCTTTTAACTCAGGGTCGAACATGTTATTTAGATACAAATCATATTTTTTGAACTGTTTGGTGTCATAGACATATAATGATTCACATTCACCAAAGATAGCTGTCAGATATCCCCTCATGATGGCCAGCTGATCTTCACCGTTGAAGTAATCCATTTCCTTGGTAACGTTCATGGTGTATATCATAGCTGTCTTTATTTCCTTTTTGATTTTTGAAACCCTATTGCCATCCTCATCCAAAACGTATGTATCGGCTGCAAAAAGCAATCTTTCCAGAAATGCCTATGCTGATGATGAAATGGACCCATAGTATATTGGAGTGCCTATTACAATTGCATCAGATTCAAGACACAATTGAAGAACTTCCTTTAAATCATCCTTCCAAAAGCATAATGGATTTTCGCTATTTTTCTTTAAATGGCATGCAAAACAACTCATGCATCCCTTAAAATCATAAGTATAGAGATCAATATATTACATCAGCATCGTTATTTTCACCTTCAACCACATTTACATAACTCCGCAGTGTTTCCCCTTTTTCTTGGACTTGCATTGATAACTACAATATTCATGATATTAAATTTGAAATTGATGGTAAAAAAAATGTTTACATAACCTGAAGATAGGAGAAATAATGAAAAATTAAAGCAACCTACACAACGATTAATTAGTCGAAGTATTTTGACAAATGTTGTAAACAAATAACTATTTAATACCCAACATTAAATAATTAAATATACAGATTGTTGTTTATTGAACAATGACAATATTCAAATGATTACTCCAAATTATTATGTGCAATATTTATTAAATACACTAAAAAATAACATTAACGGTGCTTAAAAATGAACAAAACTTCCCAATGGAATTCGGTATTCACATTTATAATGGCAATGATAGGCCTGACTATTGGAATAGGAAACATCTGGCGTTTCAGTTACGTGCTGTATTCCAATGGTGGAGGGTCATTTTTCATACCATATGTTATTGCAATTCTGATTATGGGAATTCCATTTTTAATTTTGGAATATGGATTGGGTTTTAGCTTTAAAAAAAGTTTTTCCAATTTAATGCACAGCATCCGTCCCGAATTTGAAATTATTGCATGGATGTTGGTTTTGCTTGTTTTCATCGTTGTAATCTATTATATGATTATTTTAGGATGGGACTTTGCATACCTGTTGAATAGTTTCAATTTCGGATGGGGAAATGATCCCGCATCCTTTTTTACAAATTATGTTGGAGGAAGTTCAAATTTAACCTCTGCAACAACTATAATGCTGTATACCCTGATTTGTACATTAATATTATGGGGAATCTTTTGGACAGTGTCTATTAAAGATGTTGATAAAGGAATCGGCAGATTATCAACTGTTTTAATTCCATTGTTATTTATCCTCATGGTTTTTATATTCGCGTATGCCTTTACATTACCAGGATTTAATACAGGAATAACAACACTGCTTACTCCCGATTGGTCTGCACTTTTTAATATAAATGTCTGGCTTGCGGCATTCGGACAAACTATATTCACTTTAAGTATCGGTCAGGCTATGGTATATACATATGCAAGTTATTTGCCTAAGAATACAAAATTAGTTGACGAAGTATTGGTTGTTGTTATTTCAAACTCACTATATGAGATTTTCGTAGCTTTTGGAGTATTTTCAATGCTTGGATACATGTCATTAACATCTTCAATACCTATGAATGAATTAATCAGTGAAGGTACCGGATTAATCTTTATTGTATTTCCCCACATATTCAATACAATGGGCGTTGTTGGGCATATTATAGCCCCATTATTGTTTATATCAATATTGTTTGCAGGCATTACATCTTCATTTGCACTGTTTGAACCTTTGCTTTCATCCCTGTGTGATAAATTTGGATGGAGCAGGAAAAAAGGAGTTACAATTCTGACAGTCATAGCCTGTATTGTCACTGTTGTCTATTCAACAGGAATCAGCAGTTATCTAGTGGAAATCGTTGATGAATTTGTAAATAATTTTGGAATATTAGTCCTGATTGCTGTTCAGGCAATAATTTTCGGATGGTTTTATGGCGTTGAAAAGGTCATACCCGTGCTAAATGAATTTTCAACTATTAAAGTTGGAAAAACATGGGTTTTCACAATAAAATATTTAATACCACTTCTTTTAATTGGTGTTTGGGCATTCGGACTTGCTGATTTATTTAATAATGCGAACACATTTAAAATTATAGTTGATGCAATTATCTCGGTTATTGTTATTGGACTTTCAATACTGTTTACAAAATTGAACCCACGATAATGCAAAACTTGAAACACTTTAGTTCTTACTTCAAAAGACACATCTATTTTTAGGGCTTTGGAATAATGAAAGACCTGTTTGCAGGTAAAAAGCATTTCAATAAATTTAAAAGTTAAAAATTAAATAAACTAAAGTCTACGAAACTTAATTGGCAGTGACTTCAATTAATCAAAAAAATTTATTATCTTTTTGAACATAAATATCATACACAATACATTTATTTAATAAAAAAATGGAAGAGTGGTGAGAATGAAATTAAGAAATATAACGATTATCACAATAATTGTTTGCTTATTCATTATTGGATCTGTGAGTGCATCTGAAGATTCTGTGCAGGATAATCTCTCAGTTCAAACACAAAATTCAGACATCAAAGCAATATCAATACAGCAAGACACCCAAAATCCCTTCCTTAATGAGGGGAATATGCCGACCAAGACATTGACTCAGATGTGAACATATCCACTCAGGATGTAAACTCTGATGAGGATATTCAAAACAAATCCAACGATAATAGTAGCAAATTGATTGAAGATGAAATAGCTACAGATAACGCAACAATAAATAATGATACAAATAAAACTGAAGATTGGAAAACATTTAATGTATCTGACTATAAGACTTTACATTCCGCAGCAACAACAAACAAATACGATAAAATTATCATTAACCTTAAATCGGACATAATCTTAAAACGTAATCTTTTTTTCAGTGAGTCAATTAAAAAGCTAATTATTAATGGAAACAACAGAGCAATAAATGGTAATAAAAAGTACCATATAGTTGTAGATGGTGTAGTGACAATGAAAAATACAAAAATAATCAATTGTTATTCATCATTAGGAGGCGGAATTAACAATAAAGGAAAATTAGAGATAATCAACTGCAGATTAGAAAATAATAAAGCTAAAACCGGAGGGGCAATTTACAATGCTAACAAGCTAATCATAAAAAATAGCGTATTAAAGAACAACCAAGCAACAGACAGCGGAGGTGCAATTGGAAATGATGGTTATTTAAGTATAAAAAAGAGTGTCCTCTCATATAACACTGCTAAAAATAATGGAGCAATAAGTAATTATAAATCAAAAGCACTGATTGTCAAAACCACGATAAGAAATAATTATGGAAAATATTCTGTTGGTGCAATTAATAACGATAAGGGCAGTATGAATATAATTGACACTACATTAAAAAACAACAGAGGAAAACATATCGGAACAATCCACAACTACTACGGAAAGCTGATTATAAGCAATTCGAAATTAATCAATAACATAGCAACAGAAGACGGTGGAGCGGCGATTAGTAACTCTAACGGAAAAATGACCATTAAAAATTGCATAATAAATAATAATGTAGGAAAAAAATCTGTTGGTGCAATATTCAATGTGGGATCAATGACTATTGATAAAACTACGATTAACAACAACAAAGCTCAATTTACAGGGGCAATAGGCAACTATGGAAAATTAACTGTAAAAAATTCCAAATTAAATAACAATTATGTAAAATATGATGGCGGAGCAATCACCAATTACGAATCAAAAGTAACACTTTTAAAATGTGCAATAAACAACAACCAGGCAATGACCGCAGGTGGGGCAATATGCAACGTTGCAAGTCTTACCATTAGCCACTGTACACTATACAAAAACAAATCCCCACAAGGAGGAGCGATTTTAAACAGTGACCATGGGAAAATAACAATTAAAAACAGTAAATTAAAATTCAATAAACCCGGAGGTAAAGGAACAATAAAGATTGAAAGTGGAAAAGTAACAATTATTAAGACGACAATTAAATAATCAATAATTTAATTGTCTTTTTTCTTTTTTCATAGTTAGGGTGTCTGCCAAAATTGATTTTTGACGGATGTTTAAATATAATTTAAAATATTGTTACATCGAGTTTTAATTTGTGTATTACTGATTCTCGTTCGCAGAAATTCTCTAAATCTTCTTTTGAATTTTTTATTTCTTGAGTCATGTTGTATAATCGGATTAGATTGTATGCTAG